>PLFB01000235.1 GCA_003137135.1 Acetobacteraceae bacterium | reverse complement strand
GCGTCGCATTCGCCATCGGCTGCAGCCACGGCACCGGAATATTCGCGATATACCCCGCCCGCAGCGCGTCCACCTGGGCCTGCGTCATCCCCACCGCCGCGGCGTTGAAAAACAGCGGATCGCGCGTAAAAATCAAATAGGCCTGCGTCTCGTTCAGCATGAGCCTGGTGTTGTTCGTGTCATACCCCTGCCGCCCCAAAAACCCCGTAAAATCCGCCCGCTCCTGCGGCGTCAGGCTGTGCCAGAAATCGGCGGCGTACTGCGCATAGACCGGAATGGTATAGAACGCGCCGTGCGAAATTTCGTGGTGCAAAATCACCGCGCGCATTTCCGGCGTAATCGGCGCCACCGCCGCCGGCAGCGTGATGATCGCGCCATTCGCCCCCGGCGCCAGCCAACCCAACTGCTTCAGCAAGGTTTTCAGCCACAATTCGTGCCGGTTCAGCGTCACCCCATCGGTCGCGGCCAGCTCAAAAAACCGGCGCAAATCAGCCGCCTGATAGTCGTGCCCATAATAATAGCTCTCGATCGTATCGCCGCAGTTATAAATCGCCTCGTTCAGCGCCACATCGTCCAGCACCCGGTCGCGCGGCAGGCGCGCCTTCTCCACCAGCGCCGCGACCCTATCCAGCGTCAGCCCCTGCGAGGTCAGCGTGGGAAAATCGATCACCACGATGTCAGGATCCTGCGCCAGCCGCGAGATTTTGATCGCGCAAGGCTGCGTCGCGTCGATCTGCGCCTCGGTCTCGGTATCGATCGGAATTGCCGGCGGCGGCGCCGGCAGCAGCGACCAGGCAACCCCGGTCGCCGCCAGCACCAGCACCGCAGCAGCGCCGCCTAGCCGCGCCGCCCCCCATTTCGCCCGCCGCGCCGGCGGCCGCCTTATCCGGACCGTTTCATCGGAATCAGGGCCGGGCGGAGCCATGGCGCTTCGAGGAGGCTACGGACCGAGATTGATGATCTGCACCCGCCGGTTGGCCTGGTTCGGCGTTTGCGGCGGCGTCGGCACCAGCAAATCCGTCTCCCCCAGCCCGACGGCCTGCAGCCGCGCGTCCGGAATGTTGAATTTCGACTCCAGATAGGATTTCACCGCCGCCGCCCGCTGTTCGGAAAGCGTCTGGTTGATCCCCGCATCGCCCACCGTATCGGTATGCCCGGCGATCTTGAACTTATCGGCCGCCAGCTGCGGGCTGGAGAGCGCCTGCCCAAGCTGGTCGAGCGTGCTCATCGCATCCGGCGTCAAATCCGCCGAACCGGTCGAAAAATCCACCGTCAAATTGGCCGAAGGCGCTGGCGCCGGCGCATTGCTGTCAGGCCCCAGCGGCTTGATGCCGCGCGTCTCATCGGTGGGCGCGCCGTTGAGTTTCAGCTGATCGATCAGTTGGGAGGCGGTCGGATTATTTTGCGCCCAGGCGGCCCCGGTAAACACGTTGCTCGCCAGAATGGTGGCGGCGAAGAGGGCCCAGGACGGCTTTCTGCGCATTGGCTTATTTCTCCTGAATTTTTCTGAATCGTTGCGAAAGAAGTTACTTTTTTGAAAAAAGTAACCAAAAAACCTCTATTTTACCCGGCCTTTGAGCGGCCAAAGTATGGCCCCTCAAAAACCGGTGAAATCAAAAGTTTTTTTGGTTACTTTTTTTTCAAAAAAAGTAACTGCTTTCTACCCTTCCTTCACTGCCCCAGATTGATAATCTGCACCCGCCGGTTCGCCTGGCTCGGCGTGTTCGGCGGCGTCGGCACCACCGGGTCGCTCTCGCCGAGCCCCACGGCCTGCAGCCGGCTATCCGAGATCCCGAATTTCGCTTCCAGGTAGGTTTTCACCGCCGCGGCGCGCTGTTCGGAGAGTGTCTGGTTGGTCGCCGGGTCGCCCACGGTATCGGTATGGCCGGCGATCTTGAAATTGTAGGCGGCGAGCTGCGCGCTGGTCAGCGCCCGGCCCAGCACGTCCAGCGTCGCCATCGCCCGCGGCGTCAAATCCGCCGACCCCGACGCGAAATCCACGGAAAGATTGGCCGAAGGCGCCGCCATATCTGGAACCGGCGCGGGCGGCGCCGGCGCGTAGGTCATCGGCGTGCTCATCGCCGCCGGAGTCGCCATCGGCATGGGTGCCGGCGCGCTGGTATCCGGCCCGAGCGGCTTGATGCCGCGCGTGGTGTCGCTCAGCATCCCCGTCGGCTTCAGCTCATTGATCAGTTGCGCCGCCGAAGGGTTGCTCTGCGCCACCGCCGCGCCGGCGGTCACGGTGCCAAGCACCGCGGCGGCTAACAATGTTGAAAAAGTTCTGGTTGCGTTGGTGATCATGGCAATCCCTCCACCTGAAAATCATGTTTCCGTTTAGCACGGCTTGGATGAAAGGGATATACGCCGCTACAAGCTGAAACCGAAATGCCGCAGCCACGGCGCGTCGCTGGCAAAGAACGCCGTCAGCTTCTCCGCCAGCGCCGCGCGCTGCGCCGCCGGCTGTTGAATCGCCAGCCGCGCGGCCATCTCCTGCGGATCGATCGTTTCCGGATTGGCCGCCACCTCGTGCGCGATCATGCCCTCGAAATTCGGCAGCGTCAGCCCGCCGCCCGTGCAAGGCAGCGCGAAATGGATCGGCGAGGCCCCTTGGCCCCCCGCGAACTGCGCCCGCAGCAGCGCCAAATTCAGTTTCGCGCAGCGTTCATCGATCGCCACACCGGGGTTCGGCAGCGCGACCGTCTGTTCGGTGCCGATGCTCACCGCGATCAGCTCGGCCGGGTTGTCGCGCCGCCCCGGCAAATCCGGCAGCGCCAGCAGTTCGCCCACCGTCGCCGGCCCATCCGATAGCCGTTCAAATACCCGCCGGTAATACGGCTCCGACATCTGCGCCTTGCCGGCCCCGGTCTCGAACTCGAATATCCAGTTTTCCGGCGCCGCCGTCAGGGCGAGGGTCACGTCCATCAGCATGGCGTCGCGCGCCTGCCGGTCAATCCGCCTTCCGCCGCGCAAAAAGATATCGCTGCGCAGCGCCTGCGCGTGACAGATATCCTTGAACAGCTCCAGCATGGCCGGATCGTCGAATTTTTCCGCAAGCGCGCGCTGCGCCTCGCCCATCGTCAATTGCGGAAAATTGGTCAGCAGCCGGGCGGACCCGCAAAACTCCAGCTTGGCGTCCGCCAGCCGTTCCGCGACGTCGGCATGAAACACCGGCCGCCAGTGCCGGTTCAGCATTTCGTGCGCGATATAGCCGGCCGGCAGAGTGGCCATCCGCTCCAGCATCGTCTTGCCGAACCCGCCCGAAAAACTGACCCTTCCGCCGGCTTCCGCCAGCTCCTGCGCCACCTTCAGCCCGGCCGCGGCCTGGCTCTCGCCCCGGTGCGCGAGCCGCATGCCGGCCTCCCGCACCAGCCGCTGCAGCCCCAGCGCGTCCTGCCAGCCGGTGAGCAGATTATAGCTGACATGAAACATCCCGCCGGCCTTCAGCTTCTGGCCCAGCAGCCCGACGATGCCGTCCTGCACGTCCTCCCCCACCCACGTCCAAACCCCATGCGCCGTGATCAGGTCGAAATCTTCCAGCCCCCGCGCCTCCGGCGTTTCCGCAAAATCCCGCAAATCCGCTTCCAGAAACGTGACATTCTCCAGCCCCGCCTCGTGCGCCAGCGCGCGCGCCGCGGCGATCTGCCCCGGATTGAAATCCAGCCCCACCACCCGCCAGGCCGGGTTCGCGGCGGCGGTGATCAGCGCCGTCGTCCCCATGCCGCAGCCGATATCGCAAACCGCAAACGCTTCATCGCGCCGCGCCAGCCGCGCGGAAAACCCGCACATCAGCGCCGCCAGCGCCCCCAGTGGCTGCGCCTGGCCGGCGTTAAGCCCAGTAATATACGCGGTATCCGTCACATACCCGCCGCCCCAGCTCACGCAAGCCTCACGCCAGAGATTCCACCAGCGTCGCGCCAAAAACGGCGTCATCGACCACCGTGCGCCCGCGGATCACGCCGGTCGAACTCGGCGCCCACGTCGTCCACCCCAGCCGCGGCGCGCCGGGCCCGGACATCGTCAACGGCGGTATCTCCGCCGCCGCCAGCACCAGATTGATCGCGAAATCCGCCTCCCACCCCACATACGCCCGGATCAGCGACACCAATTCCCGTAATTTCGGCTGGTCCGGCAAAAGCTGCTCGAATTCCGCCCGCGTCAGCGGCCCCACCCGCACGATAAATCGCGCCTGCTGGTCCCACGCCCGCGTACCGACGGCCACGTTCACCCCCAGCTCGCAAAACGCCCCCGGCCGCCGCCCCGCCGGCAGCCGCGACTGCTGGTCCGGCGGCACACTCAGCCACGCCCCCGCAAACTCCTGAATTTCCACCTTCCGGCCCAGATAATCCGAAACCATCGCCGCCAGCCGGTCCGCCGAGCGCGGCCGCGCCGCAAAAAACCCGGCGTAATGCTTTAGCGGCTCCGCCCCCGCCGCCAGCCGCTCCGCCAGATGCGCCGTCCCGAACCCGGTCAGCGCCAGTATCCCCTCGCCGATTTTTTCCGCCGTCCCCGCCGCAGCCGCGGATTCGGACGCCCGATGCAACCGGTACTTGATCGCCGCGCGGGCAAACGCCGTCACCAGCCGCTGCGCCAGCAGATCAAAAAAATCCGCGATGGCGCGCGAACGCACCCGCACGGATTGCGCCACCAATTCGGTATACCAACGCGGCATCACCCCCGACGGTCCGATCAACCCTATCAGTGGCGTCGACATTTTCGCACTCTGCCCCGCCTCCGCCTGCTCGATGCGCGTCACCTCCGCCACCGGCTGCGACAGCAGCGCGGACGCCGCGAACCGCACGCTGTCATCATCCTCCGCCCCCGCCCGCCCCGCGATCAGCAGCCGAAACGCCGCATCAAACAAATATTTTTCCGGCCGCCCCTTCAGCCCCTCCAGCGGCGACTTGTTCATAAGCAAGAAAGCAAGAACTTCTTTTTTGAAAAAAAGAAGCAAAAAACTTTTGATTTCCTTAAGCCCGCGGCCATCGAACGCCCGCAGCCCAACTTAATAAAAGTTTTTTGCTTCTTTTTTTCAAAAAAGAAGTTCTTGCTTCCTTCCTTCTTCATAACAGCGCCCGCGCGCCCGCCCTGGCGACAAATTTGATTTCCGGATCAGCCCGCCCGCGCAGCCGCACCGTCGTCCTCACAAACGAATTCACCGTCGCATGCAGCGCCAAAAACCGCTCCAGCACGGACGCCAGCAAAAACAACCCGGCGCTCTGAAACGCCCGCGGCTCAAACTCCAGCTCCACGTCCAGCCCCCGGCAGAACGCCCCCAGCCGGCTCCCCGGCACCCTTGCCGTCCCCGGCTGCGCCGTCACGGACAGCAGCGCCTCCAGCGCCGCCCGCGTATCGGCGGTATCCCGCAGATCATATAGCCGCAGCACCTCCTTCAGCGCCGCCGCCCCCTCCGCCCCGCCGGTCACGGACAAATGCCCGAGCGACAAATGCGAGATCAGCCGCCACGCCCCGTGCGCCCGCAGTTCCGGCCGCAGCGTCGGCGTCGGCGGCGTGATGCACGCCATCTGCGCGATCGCCGTATTCGGCACCAGCGCCGTCAGCCTGGGATGCCCGCCGCCAAACGGCAATTCCGCCGGCAGGTCCCGGTTCAGACACATCGCCTCGACCGAGAGCACGCTCGTCCCCTTCTGGTTCGGATCGAATTTCGGATCGTAAGGCGCCAGAAACATATCCGTCCCGCCCACCCCCGGCGCCGCGTCACGCCGCATTTCCGTAAAAAACCCGCCATCCCCGCCGGCATCCGCCGCGTGGCTCAGCCGGTAGAACGGCCGCCACGGCCGCGACGTCGAATCCTGCCGCACTTCGCGGACCCCGTTCACGCGCCACACCTCCATCACGCCGGAACGCCGCGCATCCGGCAGGATGCGGTATTCCGTCGTCGTATGGTCCATCGCGATCGGCTCGCAGCGCTGCGGAAACAGATTCACGATCGGCACGCAGCCCAGCGCGAAATTCTCCGCCGCCACCGCCCGCTCCAATTCGTTGGAGGAGCGCGATAAATAGACATAAATCTCGAATCTGTTCGCGTCGCAAAGCAAGGTTTTCGCATCCAGCCCGGACAAATCCAGAAACATGAATTTCTGCGGAAACGCGAAATACTCGCTCAACAGCCGAAATCCGGAGAACGAACGCGCCGGCCACGGCAGCAGCGCCTCCTCCGGCGCGAACCCCGCCGCCGAAATCACCGTTTTCGGAAGGATGATCGGCGACGGGTCGCCGGGAGAGTCCGCCAGCGCCACGCTCACCGTATGCCCCGCCAGCGCCTCGAACAGCGGCAGCGCCGTCGCCTGCCCGCCCCGGATGAACAGCCGCATCTTGTCCAGCCCGATCTCGGAAAATTTCGCCTCGGACGACATCGTCGAAACCACCAGGCGCAGCGCCGCCACCGCCCCGGCCGCCATCGGATTGGCCGGCGCCGTAAACGGCAGCCCCAGCAGCCGCGCGCTCTCGATTTTCACCGGCCACAGCGTCACCGGGCCGGCCGTCCGGAACCGGCAGGTCTGCCCGCGCACCGCCTCGGTATCCAGCGTAAACCCCGCCGCCACCTCCACCATCGCCTGCAAATCCGGTTTCGGCGTAAACTGCGCGATCGCGCAGGACGGGAAAGGTGCCAGAAAATGCGGATACAGCACGTTAAGCAACGTGTCCGTCAGCTCAGGAAACTCGTCATCCAGCCGCGCCTGCGCCCGCGCCGACAAAAACGCCACCCCATCCAGCAGCCGCGCCACATGCGGGTCATCCACCGCATCCGGCGAAAGCCGCAGCCGCCCCGCGATCTTCGGATGCGCCTCGGCAAACTCCCCCGCCAGCCGCCTGATCGCCGTCAGCTCCCGATTGAAATACGGCAGCAACTGATCAGCCAAGCGAGGCTCCCGCCACTTCGATCTCGGCGGTCGCCGCGTTCACGATCGTATCGAAACTGATCGGCTCCGGCGCCGGATCGGCATGCAGCAGCGCGTCGATTTTCAATTGCAGCGTGGTATCCAGCTCATCCTTGCGCGGCATCAGCGACACCGCCACCTGCACCAGCCGCGGCTCGAACAGTTTTATGCACCGCTCGATCTCCCGCCGGAGATTTTCCCGCGATGTTTCCTCGTTCATCGCCCCGGCGGTATAATCCGGCAGCCCAAAATTCATGCTGGACGTCAAAAGCTCTTTATACACCGCCGGGATCGAAAAAAACCTCCTGCGCGCATTCAGCAATGCCTCAAGATCCCTGCGCACCGCCCGCCGCAGCACCGTCAACGCATCCGTGGCCGACAACGGCCGGTCCCGCTCCATCTCCGGCGCATCATCCAGCAGCCGATCCAAAACCGACAATTTCACGCGCATCCCCGAATCCCGCATCCGATCCAGGAAAATATTAGAAGCCGCCGCCCGATTGATCGTCTCGTCCGTCACCGCCCCCACCTCGGCACGACCCTATCCACGTCATGGCCGGGCTTGACCCGGCCATCCACGCCTTTCACTAAAAATGCGATTTTGGGACTTACTGCATCATCTCCGGACCCTTCATATCGCGCACCCCGGCTTCGGGCAGAATCCCCAAGCGCCGTGCCACTTCCTGATAGGCCTCTTCGATTTTGCCCAGGTCCCGGCGGAAGCGGTCCTTGTCCAT
>PLFB01000184.1 GCA_003137135.1 Acetobacteraceae bacterium | reverse complement strand
TGGGACAGCCCCAAAGTTTTTTGGTTACTTTTTTTCAAAAAAGTAACTTCTTCCTTCTCCTCCCTCACCACTTCGTCGTCCTCGCCACCAGCCAAAAATAAACCGGCGCCGGCAGCGTCCGCAAAAGCCGCATCGGCCAAGCGAGTCCACCGGGAAACGCAATCAAAAACCGGCCTTTATCCATCCCCTCCAGAATCGCCCGCGCCGCGTCGGAAACGTCCATCAGCATCGGCATCGGAAACTTGTTCCTATCCGTTAACGGCGTTTTAACAAACCCGGGCAAGATAACCGAAATCCCCAAACCCGCCTTATCAAAATCAAATTTCAAACTCTGCGCCATCGCCAGCAGCGCCGCCTTGGTGGCGCTATAGGTCACCGCGGCCGGCAGCCCCCCCAGCCCGGCCAGCGACCCGACAATCCCGATCTGCCCGCGCCCCGCCGCCAGCATGTTGGGCATCAGCGCCGCCAGGCAGTTCGCGGTCCCCACCAGGTTCACATCCACCTGCGTTTTGAATTTCTGCACGTCAAAACTCGGCGCGGTGTCACGCAGATAGGTCCCCGCGTTCAGCACCGCCCGCGCCACCGGCCGGCCCGCCTCCGCCGCAATCCGCGCCACGGCGGCCTCGACCGCTACCTGGTCGGTAATATCCAACGGCGCCAAAATCATCTTGCCCGGATGCGCCGCCGCCAGGGTTTCCAGTTCCTCCGCCCGCCGCGCCGAGATCGCCACCGTCCAGCCCGCCTGCGCCAGTTGCACCGCCACCTCCCGCCCGATCCCGCTGGAAGCCCCCGTTACCCACGCTATGCCATCCGCCGGCGTGACCATGTGTTGCCTCATATTGCCGCTCCCATTTCCATTTGTTCCAGCAGCCAGGCCGCCCTTTGCCGCAGCGCCGCGAGCTTGGCCGGCGCCATGTTGCGCGCACTCCGCACCGGCATCGCCATCCTCGGGTTGTTTTCAAATCGTTCGGCGTGCCGCGCGATAAAATCCCAGTACAGCGCATTGAACGGACAGCCGCGCGCGCCCGTTCCATCCTTAACATCGTAGTAACAGCCCGCGCAGTAATCGCTCATCCGGTTGATATACGCCCCCGACGCGGCATAGGGCTTGCTGCCCACCACCCCGCCATCCGCGTGCAGCGCCATGCCCCGCGTATTGGGCATTTCGACCCACTCATAAGCATCCGCATAAACCGCCAGATACCACTCATCCACCGCATCCGGATGCAACCCCGCCAGCAGCGCGAAATTGCCCGTGATCATCAGCCGCTGGATATGATGCGCATAGGCGTACCGCATCGTCTGCCCCACCACCTGCGCCACGCACCGCATTTTTGTGGCACCCGTCCAATAAAATTCCGGCAGTTTTCGGGTCGCCCCCAGCGCGTTGCGCGCCGCATATTCCGGCATGTGGAGCCAATAGATCCCCCGCACGAATTCCCGCCAGCCCAGAATTTGCCGGATAAAACCCTCAACCGCGTTCAGCGGCGCCGCCCCCTTCCCATACGCCGTCTCCGCCGCCCGGCACAACGCCAGCGGATCCAGCAACCCCAGATTCAAAGGCGCCGAAACGAGGGAATGGAACATGAACGGCTCATCCGCCGCCATCGCATCCTGCCAATCCCCAAAATCCCGCAGCCGTACCTTCAAAAACGCCCCAAAACCCGCTTCCGCCTGCGCCGCCGTCACCGGATAATCAAACCCTTCCATGCTCCCATAATGCCCCGTAAACTCTTCCTTAACCAGCGTCATCACCTCATGCGTCACCGCATCCGGCGCAAAACGCCGCACCGCCGGCGGCCGCATCCCCTTCGGCAGCGCCTTGCGATTTTCCGAATCAAAATTCCACTTGCCCCCCACCGGCGCGCCGACCTCCATCAGCACGCCATGCGCCTTGCGCATCTCCCGATAAAAAAACTCCATCCGCAGCTGCGATTTTCCGCTTGCCCAAATCTCAAAGAATTTCCGGGATGCCAAAAACCGGTCATCCTCCCGCACCTCCACCGCCACCCCGCACGCCGTCTCCCAGCCCAAAACATCCTGCAGCACCCGCCACTCCCCCGGCGCCGTCACCACAATTTTCTCCGGCCGCAATTCCGCTGCCGCCCGCAAAACCTCGCCCGATAAACTCTGCGCGTTCGCCGGATCATCCAGCCGCGTGTACCGCACCCGGATCCCCTCCGCCGCCAGTTCCGCCGCGAAATGCCGCATCGCCGAAAGCACCAGCACAATTTTTTGCGGATGGTGCGGCACATAGGTGCACTCCTCCATCACCTCCGCCAAAAACACTGTATCGCCGGCCATCACCCCCCGCAGCGCCGCCACGCCACGCGAAAGCTGGTCCCCAAAAATGACCCTAAGCGTTCTCACGCCGAGCGTACTCACACAATCTTCTGATAGACTTCGTCACCGGAAAAATGAAATTCCAGCCCGGACCACGCGTCATTCTGGTCGTACCAAACGCTCAGATGCAGCTTGCCCGTCACGTCAAAACGCTGCGCCGTAATCGGCCCCCCATTCGCCGTCGGCAGCGCGTTCCACCCCGGCGACGAAACCGGGCACCGATAGCTATGCGCGGTCTCGATATTCAAAATATTGGCCTGCAAAAACGCCTTGTTCCAATACGTCAGCGGCAGCGTATCCGGCGGCGCCACATATTGCGGCCAGCTCTTCGCCGGGTTCGTGTGGTTCGTCCCCGTCACCAGATACCCGCCATCCACCTGGTGCGCCTCCACCTCCAACTGCGTCCCGTTATGGTTCACCATCGAATGCAGCCGCGCGAACCGCCCGGCCTGCCACTGCTCCATCGCCTGCAGGCCATAGGTAAAAACCGTGAACCCCGCAAACTTCACCGCCAGCCCCACGCGAATATGCACGGTCAGCCCATCCCCGTCCTGCTCGAACGTCAGCCGATGCTCGCCAATCGGCGTGCCGTTGCGCGCGACCCGAAAAGCCATTTCGTTCCCCGGCGGGATCGGCCCGGCCTGCAGCGGCAGTGCGAAAGCCGCCGCACTCAACACAAACTGCCGCCGATCCATGCAACCTCCACAAAGCCCATCATTCGACCCCGAGATAGGGAAGACAGCGGCATCGCACCATGGCACAATGTCGTTATGCACCAGCTAATTCTGCTCCGTCACGCCAAGGCCGCCCGGGAATCCGCCGGCGTGTCGGACCATGACCGCCCCCTGCTGCCCGAAGGCCGCAGGGCCGCCGCCGCCATCGCCAGCGCCATGCGAAAAACCGGCCTGTCGCCGGACGTGGTGCTGGTCTCCTCCGCGCTCCGCACGCAGGAAACGCTGGAAGAACTCGAAACCGCGGACGTCTGGGACGAGCGGCCGAACATCGACACGCTGCCCGCGCTGTACATGGCAACCTCGCCGCAGATCCGCGACGCGGTCAAAAACCTGCCGGAAACCGTGCGCAGCGCACTGGTCATAGGCCACAACCCCGGCCTGCACGAATTCGCCACCGCCCTCGCCGCCCCCGCCCCCGGCAAGCCGGACCTCACCCGCCTGACCGAAGCCTTCCCGACCGCCGCCCTGGCCGAATTCCTGATCCCCACCGCCTGGCACCGCCTCGCCTTCGGCACCGCCGCGCTGCAGCGCTTCCTGGTGCCTGCTGGGCTCGTGTAGAAGGAAGTAAGCAGTTCTTTTTTGAAAAAAAAAGAACCAAAAAAATTT
>PLFB01000238.1:16831-17050 GCA_003137135.1 Acetobacteraceae bacterium | reverse complement strand
GCGTCAACCCCATCAGCGCCGCCATCGGCCGCCGCCTGATCAAGGTCACCCACGTCGCCATGATCAACCTGCTCTCCCCCACCCCCATCGTCCCCGAACTCCTGCAAGAAAACGCGACCCCGGAAAAACTCGCCGCCACCCTCGAAACCCTGCTCACCAACCAGGCCGCCGCCGACGCCCAGCGCCATGGTTTTTCCGCCGCCCTCGCCACGCTCCGCC
>PLFB01000238.1:9705-16786 GCA_003137135.1 Acetobacteraceae bacterium | reverse complement strand
TTTCAAAAAAGCGACCGCTTTCCATCCACCAACGGGAGCCCGTCCATGTCGCACAACACCCAATTCTACATCAACGGTGAATGGGTTGACCCCGCTGTTCCGCACCTCTTCGACGTCATCGACCCCGCCACCGAGGAAGCCTACACCCAAATCTCCCTCGGCTCGAAGGCCGACGTGGACAAAGCGGTCAAAGCCGCCCGGACGGCGTTCGAGAGCTTTTCCCAGACCACCAAAGCCTATCGCCTCGACCTGCTGAAAAGCATCCTAAAAGCCTACAAGGCGCGCTACAACGACGTCGCCGCCGCCATCACCCAGGAAATGGGCGCCCCCACCCAGCTCGCCACGCAAGCCCAGGCCGCCATCGGCGTCGGCCACATCAGCCAGATGATCAAGGTCCTCGAATCCTTCGAATTCGACCACCTCCAGGGCACCACCCTCATCACCAAGGAACCTATAGGCGTGGTCGGCATGATCACCCCCTGGAACTGGCCGATCAACCAGATCACTTGCAAGGTCTGCCCCGCCATCGCCGCCGGCTGCACGATGATTCTAAAACCCTCCGAAATTTCCCCCATCGACGCCATCATCTTCGCCGAAATCATGCACGAAGCCGGCGTGCCGAAGGGCGTCTTCAACCTGATCAACGGCGACGGCCCAGGTGTGGGCACCGCGCTCTCCGAGCACCCCGACATCGACATGATCTCCTTCACCGGCTCCGCCCGCGCCGGCATTCTCATCGCCCAGGCCGCCGCCCCCACCATCAAGCGCGTGCACCAGGAACTCGGCGGCAAATCCGCCAACATCCTGCTCGACGACGTGGACGTGACCCGCGCGGTGAAAAAAGGCGTCATCGACTGCTTCCAAAACTCCGGCCAGTCCTGCAACGCCCCCACCCGCCTCTTCGTCCCGGAAAAGCTCAACGACCAGGCCATCCAAGTCGCCAAAACCACCGCCGAATCTCTCAAAGTCGGCCCGCCCACCGCCGAAGGCGTTTACATGGGACCAGTCGTCTCGCAGGTGCAATTCGACAAAATCCAGGCCTACATCCAGTCCGGCATCGACGAAGGCGCTACCCTGGTCACCGGCGGCCCCGGCCGCCCCGAAAACCTCAACCGCGGCTTTTACGTCCGCCCCACCGTCTTCGCCAACGTCACTCCGGACATGAAAATCGCCCGCGAAGAAATTTTCGGCCCCGTCCTGTCCATGCTCACCTACACCACCGAGGACGAAGTCGTCGCCCAGGCCAACAACACCGTTTACGGCCTGGCCGCCTACGTGCAATCCGCCGACCGCGCCCGTGCCCAAAAGATCGCGAGAAAGATGCGCGCCGGCAACGTTTATATCAACTACCCCCCCGGCGACCTCAACGCCCCCTTCGGCGGCTACAAACAATCCGGCAACGGCCGCGAATGGGGGCAATGGGGACTCGAAGAATTCCTCGAAATCAAGGGCATCGTTGGCTACGAAGCGGCCTGAGTTGAAGGCCCGCTGCAGCCATTCATCAGGCGTTAAGCGTTGTGGTCCATCACAATCCGGTGAGACCGTCCAAAACGCTTGACGCCGCAAATCCTTACAATAAATTAATTTTGCCGGCCAGGAAATTTTCCCCGGGACCCTTCGAATAAAGGAACAGCGCAACCTCGGGGATTTTGTCTTTGGACCTTCACGTCAGCCAGTTCCTCGTCCAGCTCGACCCCGTCACCGGCCTCCCCAACCGGCAAAGATTCGTGCAGGATTTTTCCGGCTACGTCACCCAGTCCGGCAGCCTGGTCATGGTCACCCTTGCCGACGCCAAGCATTTCAATGAAATTTTGCGCGCCCTCGGGCATGAATGGTCGGACGATTTCGTCTGCGAAGGCGCCGCCCGCATCCGCGCCGCCATCCCCAAATCCGCCACGCTCTACCACGTCAGCGTGCTCAGCTTCGCCTTCCTGCATAGCGGCCCCATCGCCCAACTCGCGGCCGCCATCCAGGCCAAATTCATCAGCCCGATCTTCTGCCAGGACATCCCGGTCATGCCCCGCATCGGCATCGGCGCCATCAACTGCGTCAGCCTGAACGTGTCGGAGGCGCTGCGCGCCTGCCTCGTCGCCGCGCAGGAAAGCCGCGGCCTCGCGCAAGGCTGGGCGGTCTATGACCCAACGAAGGACAGCGCGCATCGCCGCGGCTTCGTCATCCTCTCGCAGCTGTCCTCGGCGCTCGCCTCGGGCGACCAGTTGCGCCTGGCGTTCCAGCCAAAGATGGATTTTGCCTCCGGCCGCCTGGCCGGCGCCGAGGCGCTGCTGCGCTGGGTCCACCCCACGCTCGGCGCGATCTCGCCGGCCGAATTCATCCCGCTCGCCGAAACCACCGACCACGTCCACCAGCTCACCGCCTGGGTGCTCAACGCCGCCCTCGCGCAAGGCGCCGCCTGGCGCCGCGACGGCCTGAACATTCCCATCTCCATCAACGTCTCGCCGCTCAATCTCAGCCAGCGCGGTTTTGCCGCCGGCTTCATCGAGCTGCTCGACCGGCGCGCCGTCAGCCCCGGCGATGTCGAGCTCGAATTCACCGAAGGCGTGCTCGCCACCAACAACGACATCGTCGTCTCCGAACTGGCGGAGCTGCGCGCGCAAAACATCAACGTCGCACTCGACGATTTCGGCACCGGCTTTTCCAATCTCGGCTATATCAGCCGCCTGCCCGCCAACATCCTGAAAATCGACCGCTCCCTCGTCCTGCCCATCGCCGCCGACCGCCGCTCGGCCCTGGTCGTGCAGTCCCTGATCGCGCTGGCGCACGAGCTCGACTACCGCGTCGTCGCCGAAGGCATCGAAACCGCCGCGGTCTATGCCGCGCTGAAATCCTGGGGCTGCGACGACGCGCAAGGCTACTTCATAAGCCGACCCCTCACAGCCCCCGACTTCGCCCTCTTCGCCGCCCCCTACACCGTCTCCGCCGCCGCCTAGCCTTGGCCGCTCCCCGTAGGGCGGAATAGCGAAGCGTCTTCCGCCATCTTCCGGCACCTCGCCCATGCCGGCCAAGCCCCAAGTAGGGCGGAAAGCGCAGCGCCTTCCGCCACTGCCGCCGGACAGAATCCGCCCCCGTTACAAGAAAACGTTTCGACATTCTGAAGAAATCCATTAAAATGAGTTAACAGACTCGTGGGACTTCTTCGGAACCGAAATGTCAGCGCCCTTGCCGCCCTTCCTGCGCTCGCCCGGCGCCGCCTTGCTCGCCGGCCTCTGCCTGCTCGCCGCCCCGTGCCACCACGCCGCCGCGCAAACCGCTGCGCAAACCGCAGCCTCCATCATGGCCTGCCAGTTCACCTCCGGCCCCCTCACCGGCGCCGCCTACCCGCTGCCGGCGGACATCACCACCCCCGCCCTCGGCGCCCCCTGCACCGACAACGCCGGCAGCCGCGGCCGCATCGGCCTGGCGCAACTCACCACTATCTGCGGTTTCACCTCTGGCCCGATGGCCGGCACCCGCTTCGACCTCGGCCGCTACGGCGCCCCCGAACTCCCCGTCGGCACCCCCTGCACCGACAACGGCGGCAGCACCGGCACCCTCATCCCCAACCCCGACCTGCAATAGCCTTTCCCCTCGCCCACCGCCTGATTCCCGCCTATAAGTCCGGCATGGACGACGCCCGCCCCCTCGACCACACCATCCCCGCCGACTCCACCGGCGAAACTTTTAGCGCCGCCGTCTGTCAGGCCGCGGACGAAAAATGGCGCATCCTCCTCACCCGCGCCGGCAAACCCGTCGCCGCCATCGTCCCGATCGAAGACTACGACGCCCTGGAAGCCGCCGAAGACGCCGAAGACGAACGCCTGGCCGCCGAAGCCCTCGCCCAATGGCGTGCCGACGGCTGCCCGCCTGGTATCCCCATCGAAGACGTAGCCCGCGAACTCGGCATCGACCTCACCAGCCTCTGACCCGTGCCCTGGGACATCAAATTCGAACCCGCCGCGCGGCGGGCGTTAAAGGGTTTGGACAAACCGATCCAAAAGCGCGTCCTCAAAGCCCTCACCACCCTCGCCGCCAACCCGACGACCGCCGCGAATGTCAAAGCCCTCCAAAACCAGCCCGCCTTCCGCCTCCGCGTCGGCGACTGGCGCGTCATCTACACCCTCGAAAACGAAATCCTCACCATCCTCATCATCCGCATCGCCCACCGCCGCGATGCCTACCGCTAGCGCGTGATTGCTCTACGTTAAGTCAAGCAAGCGGTCGCTTTTTTAAAAAAAAGCTCCGCAAAAAACCTTTAATTCCCCCCCAGCGCCGCCCGCAACCTGTGCCCCCTCGCAATCGCAAACTGGTCAATCGCCAAAAACCCCGTGGCCATCGTCACCGTCATCACGATCACCGCGACAAACGCCGCCAGCACCGCGCGCGGATATTCCAGCTGCGGACTGATCGCCGAAAACCCCGGGCTCGCCACCCAAAACCAGGCCGGCAAATTTTTGAAAATCAGCGGCACCACCCAAATCTCCAGCGGATAATGCGTCAGATAAATCGGAAACGACATCCGCCCCAGCCACCGCAGAGCCCGGTGCTCCAGCCCGCGGTGCCATTCGGTCAGCCCAAAAACCCCGCCAAATATCAGCATCGCCGCGTACAGCCGCTCCGCATCCTGCGGATCATTGGTCGATGGCAGCGGCAAATTCGCGGCCACCAGTGCTGCGAACGGCCCGACAAAATCCTCCGCCGCCAGCCCGCACACGAAAACGCCCAGCGCCAAACACCCCCCCGCCGCCACGCGCCGCGCCAACACCCGCCAGCGCAACGCCTCGATCGCCCGCGACCCCTCCGCCACCAGATGCCCGAACAAAAAACACACAAACCAGTCGCGCACCCACAGCAACGCCAGCGTCGCCATCACGCCCGCCCACACCCTCCGATGCCGCCTTCGCAACGCGACCAGCGCAAAAATCAGCAGCGAGCCCTGCCATTCCACGCTGAGGCTCCACAGCGGCGGATTGGCGCCCGCCAACTGGTCCGCGAGATACCCGCTGATCCCCGGCACATGATCAAAAATCGTCAGCCCCTGATACCCAAGCAGCGGCATGTTCAAAAACGCGTCCTTCAAAAAACTCCCCCACGACCCCAGCAGCCCCGCCCCCGCTTCATCGGGCATGAAATGCGCCGTCACGGCGTACAGCCCAAATCCGTACGCGCAGGCGCAAAACCCCGGCACAAAAAGCCGCACCGCCCGCCCCGCCAGCGTCGCCGCCGGCGCGCCCAGATGCGCCGCAAAAACTTTTGTGAGCACGAACCCGCTCAAAACAAAAAACAGGCAGACCGCGGTGTCGCAGTCCACGATGATGACAAACGGAGAGAGCCAGATGCGCTGCAGCACCGGCATCGTCGCGTACGGCGCCAAAATCAGAAAATTGACGTAAAAAATCGCAAAATGCCCAATCGCCACGACCGTAGCCGCGATCCCGCGCAGGCTATCAAGATAGCCCAGCCGCCGATTCATCCCGCCCCCCGGTCAAGACCCATTACGGCCGGCCACAACCAAATTTTCTAAAAACTCCGCGACCGCAGCACCATCATCTTGTCATCCGCGGGCTCGCGCCACCGCACCCGGGTCGCCGAATCCCCAAAAAAACACACTGCCGGCACTGCCCCCCGCGCTGTCCGCACCCGCACTTTTACCCGCCGGTACCGCACCGACTCGTAATTCTGCAGCCGCGCCAGCATATCCGCGTTCACCCGCATCACCACCCCGCGCACGCTCTCCCGCGGCGCCCTGCGCAGCGTCGGATATTTCGCCCCACGCAGAAAAACCCGCGCAAACCCCGCCAATTCCGCCCGCTCCGGCGCCGCCGCCACCGGCCGCCCCGCGCAAAACCCGAATCCCGCCGGATCGACCAGCGTCCCGTACAAAAAAATCCTCACCCGAACACCCGCGAAAACTCTTTCACCAGCACCGCATCCACATCCTTCATGCTCGCTTGCACCCCCAGATCCGAAAAACTCGTCACGCCGTGCCGCGCAATACCGCACGGCACGATCCCGTCAAAATGCGACAATTCGGGCGACACATTCAGCGCCACCCCGTGCCAACTCACCCACCGCGTCACCCGCACCCCGATCGCGCCGATCTTCTGCTCCCGCCCATCCCCCCGCACCACCCAAATCCCCACCCGGTCCGCCCGCCTTTCCCCCACCACTCCAAACACCGCCAGCGTCCGAATCAACCATTCCTCCAGCCCCCACACAAACCCGCGCACGTCCCGCGCCGGCACCCGCCCATGCGCCCGCAACAGATCGAGCATCACATACCCCACGCGCTGCCCCGGCCCATGATACGTCCACTGCCCGCCCCGCCCCGCCGCGAACGTCGGAAACCGGCTCGCATCCCGTAAATCCTCCGCCTTCGCGGACGTCCCGGCCGTATAAAGCGCCGGATGTTCCACCAGCCACACCAGCTCCCCCATTTCCCCCGCCCGGATCCCCGCCACCCGCGCCCGCATCGCCGCCACCGCGTCCTCATACCCCGTCAGCCCGGCTGCCGTCTCAAAGGTTGTCCCGCCAAAATTCATGGTCTATAGCCTCCCCGCCGGGCTTCAAAAAACCCGCGCATTCGCGCGATGCGGTCGTGGCGAAATGGTAGACGCGCAAGCTTGAGGTGCTTGTGGGGGCAACCCCTTGGAAGTTCGAGTCTTCTCGACCGCACCAATCCCCAAATCCCTGCCAACATCTTAACCCAACTTGTCTCGAAGACCCTCTTGGCGCATGAAACCAACATCGCAAAGACTTTTGGCGCCAAGCCAGACGGGGAGCCATCCAGAAACATGGACGAAGACCTAGCCAAAGCGGCCCTGGATTACCACCGCTATCCCCGCCCCGGTAAACTCGCCATCACCCCCACCAAGCGCATGGAAACCTCGCGGGACCTGGCGCTCGCCTACTCCCCCGGCGTCGCCGCCGCCTGCGAAGCGATCAAGGCCATACCAGATTCTTCGTTCGACTATACCTCGCGGGCCAACCTGGTCGGCGTCGTCACCAACGGCACCGCGGTCCTCGGCCTCGGCAATATCGGCGCGCTCGCCGGCAAGCCGGTCATGGAGGGCAAGGCCGTCCTGTT
>PLFB01000238.1:0-9664 GCA_003137135.1 Acetobacteraceae bacterium | reverse complement strand
GTCTTCCATGACGATCAGCACGGCACCGCCATCATCGTCGGCGCCGCCGTCCTCAACGCCATGAAGGTGCAGAACAAGAACATCGCGGACGTCAAAATCGTCACCTCAGGCGCCGGCGCCGCCGCGCTTTCCTGCGTCAACATCCTCGTCTCGCTCGGCGCCAACCCCGAAAACATCACCATGACCGACATCGCAGGCGTCGTGTACAAGGGCCGCCCAAATCTCGACCCCACCCTCGAACACGTCGCCCGCGCCACCAACGCCCGCACCCTGCCGGAAGTCCTGCAGGACGCCGACATTTTTCTGGGCCTCTCCGCCCCAAGAGTCTTCAAGCCCGATTACCTGCCCCTCCTGGCGAAAAGCCCGCTCATCCTGGCGTTGGCCAACCCCGAACCCGAAATCCTCCCCGAACTCGTCGCCGCCGGCCGCCCGGACGCCATCATCGCTACCGGCCGCTCGGACTACCCCAACCAGGTCAACAACGTCCTCTGCTTCCCCTTCATTTTTCGCGGCGCGCTCGACGTCCGCGCCACGGCGATCACCGAATCCATGAAACTCGCCGCCGTCGAAGCCATCGCCGAACTCGCCCGCGTCGAAGCTTCCGACACGGTGGCCGCCGCCTATGGCGGCAAGGCCCCCACCTTCGGCCAGGACTACATCATCCCCAAACCCTTTGACCCCCGCCTCATCATGCACATCGCCCCCGCCGTCGCCCGCGCCGCGATGGCGGCCGGCGTCGCCCGCAAACCGATCGAGGATTTCGACGCCTACAAGCACGAACTCGAACGCTTCGTGTTCCGCTCCGGCCAGTTGCTCCGTCCCGTCATCGAGGTCGCCCGCAAGGCCTGCCCCAGAATCGTGTACGCCGAAGGCGAGGACGATCGCACCCTGCGCGCCGTGCAATCCGTCATCGACGACGGCATGGCGCACCCAATCCTGGTCGGCAACACGGCCAAAATCACCGCCAAAATCACCACCCTAGGCCTGCGCATGCAGCCCGGCGCCGACCTGCGCATCGTCGATTTCGAACAAGACAAACCGCTCTTCGCGAAACTCCTGAAAAACTACGAAAAACTCGTCGGCCGCCGCGGCGTGCCGCCCGACGCCGCCGCCCGCCAGCTCGCCCGCCGCCAGACCGTCGCCGCCGCCATGCTGCTGCACGCCGGCGAGGCCGACGCCGCCATCTGCGGCGGCACCGGCGACTGGTGGCGCCAGTTCCAATACGCCCTGCCCATCATCCCGAAACGCCCCGGCCTCACGCGCGTCTACGCCACCACCGCCCTCATCCTGCAGGCCGGCGTGCTCTTCTTCGCCGACACCCATGTCAACGTGGACCCCACCTGCGAGGAAATCGCCGAACTCACCCACCTCACCGCAAACTGCGTGCACAATTTTGGCATCACCCCCAAAATCGCTCTGCTCTCCCACAGTAATTTCGGCGCCAGCAACTCCCCCAGCGCGCGCAAAATGCGCAAGGCGCTGGCCAGAATCCGCGCCGAAAACCCCGAACTCGAAATCGACGGCGAAATGCACGCCGACGCCGCTTTGGTCGAACAAATCCGCGCCCAGGCGATCCCCGACAGCACCCTGAGCGGCACCGCGAATCTCCTCATCATGCCCAACATAGATTCCGCCAACATCGCCTTCAACTTGGTGAAAGCCAGCGGCGAAGGCGTCACCGTCGGCCCGATCCTCCTCGGCCTGGCCAAACCCCTCCACATCGCCGTCCCCTCGGTCACCGCCCGCGGCCTGGTCAACCTAAGCGCGGTCGCCGCCATGGAAGCCGCGCTGGCCAAGCAATCCTAACCTCTCCGTCATTGCGAGCGAAGCGAAGCAACCCAGACTCTGACCCCCCGCCGCGAAAACGGCAACGCAGCAAATTTATCCGCAGATGACGCAGATGGCCGCAGATAAGAAATCTCTCTTATCTGCGGCCATCTGCGTCATCTGCGGATATTCTTTCTTCGGCAATCCGCGGTGAAAACCTACATCACCCCTCCACCGTAAACCCCACCTTCATCGTCACCTGCACAAACGCCACCTTCCCCTCTTCGATATCCCCCCGAATCTCCCCCACCTCGAACCACTGCATATTATGCACGCTCTCGCTCGCCTTCTCGATCCCGCTCTTGATCGCATCATCCACACTCACCGGCGACGACCCGACAATCTCGATCTTCTTATACACATGCTTCGACATCAAAACTCTCCTTACAAAACCTCACGGATATGAGAAGCCACCGCCACCCTCCGCAACCACGTTAAGAAAAATACAGGTCATTGTCACAGCCGCCCGCCGCGCCCAAATGCGCCTCACACATAACCAGAGGCGTAACCATGACTGCCACCGCCAAAAACTCCGACACCGCATTTTTGCGCGACGTCAAAACCCTGCGCGAAGCCGCGCAAAAATCCCTCGACCAAGGCGCCGTCACCGACGACTACAAAGACGTTGACCGCGCCATCGACCTGTTGCAATCCGCGCTCGCCACCGAAATCGTCTGCGTCCTGCGCTACACCGCCAACTCCATTTCGGTTGCCGGCCTCAACAGCAAATCCGTCGGCGAGGAATTCGCCGAGCACGCCAAAGACGAACGCGAGCACATGGAAATGATCGCCAACCGCATCGACCAGCTCGGCGGCGAACCCGATTTCGACCCCAAGAACCTCGCCTCGCGCTCCGCCACCGAATACGGCCACGCCACCACCCTCATCGAAATGGTCGAACAAAACCTCATCGCCGAGCGCATCGCCATCGAACACTACCGCGACCTCATCAAATATTTTCACGACAACGACCCCACCACCCGGCACATGCTGGAAAAAATCCTGGCCGACGAAGAAGACCACGCCACCGATATGCACGACCTGCTAGAAGCCCACCAAGGCCAACCCTTCCTGAAATGACGCCGTGCCGAATTTCGTTTTAACCCGCCGGCTCCGCCTCGTCATTGCGAGCTCTTGCGAAGCAATCCATCTTTTCAACGCCAAAGACCATGACGAGAATCAAGTAAAAAACCCGGCTCAGCATAATGCCTTCGTAACGCCGGCCTACGCCGTATCGTTTCGCCTTTTTACAAAAGCGCCGCTTCCTCTTTTGCGCCCAGCTTCTCAAAATACCTGTAAAACACCCGAATATCCCCCGTCAGCCCTACCGCCGCCACATACCCGTCCGGCCGCACCAGCCACATGCAAGACGCCGCCGGCGCCGGCCGCAATTCAGGCTCCAGCAGCTCGGCAAAATCCTGCAGAAACCGCGTGGTGGCCTCGTTCGCCTCGGCGAACAGCGCAAACCGCGGCCGCTCGCCGGCGCCCACCGGTACCTGCCCTTTAACCGGCGGCATCCGCTCGCCCGGCGTGGCGATGGGAAACGAGCCGTCATCCGGCCCGATCATCGGGCTGTTGCGGTACGCCAGCGCGATTTCGCTCGCTTCCGCCGCCGCCGCCCGCCGCGCCGGTGCCAGCCCCAGCAGAAACCCCCCCAGCAGGTTGCGCGCGCGCTGCGCCGCCGCGTTCTTCATCGTGGAAAGCGCTGTCAGCCGGTGCACGTTGCCGATCACATGGTCCGCCACCGGCCGCCGTTCCGCGTCGTAACTCTCCAGCAGCGCCTCGCCGTCGCACGCGCCGGTGAGCGCCAGCGCCATTTTCCACGCCAGGTCAAACGCGTCGTGCATGCCCATATTCATACCCTGCGCGCCGGCCGGGTTGTGCAGATGCGCCGCATCCCCCGCCAAAAACACGCCTCCCCTCCGGTACTGCCCCACATTGCGCTCCCGCACGCGAAACCCGGCCAGCCAGATCGGCTCGCTGGCCACCAGCCGGGCCGGCCCGCGCTCGTCCAGCAGGTTTTGCACCGCCAGCAGCGACGGCTCCGCCGGGTTCGCGCTCTCCGAGGTCCCCGTATCGGCGATGATCCGGTACTTGCCCTCCGCGATCGGAAAGATCGCCAAAAATCCATCCTCGTGCCAGTAGGAAAACAATTCATCCGCCGGCGCGTCGAAGCCGCTCAGCGCCACATCCGCCAGCACCCAGTCATGGCTCCCGGTCTGCGTCTGGTCGGAAAACTCCAGTTCGTCGCGCACCGTGCTGCGCGCGCCGTCGCAGCCGATCATCCAGCGCGTCTCCAGCGTCTCGCGCTTGCCGCCGGCGCATACGATCACGCTTTTCACCGTCCCGCCATCATCGAGGAAAAAATCCAGTTTCGCGCCGCGCTCCACCTGTACGCCAAAACTGTTCAGATGCGCCTCCAGCAGCGCCTCGGTTTGCGCCTGCGGCAGCATCAGCGCATAGGGGTGCGGACTGGCGATGTTCGAAAAATCGATCCGCCCGATCAATTTCTGCTCCGCGATGATGTTAGCCGCCCGCACCTGGTGCCCGGCCGCTACGAATTGCCCGCCGATACCAGCCCGGTCGAGCAACTCCAGCGTCCGGCTCCACAGGAACAGCGCACGCGAATGCGCCCCGCGTTGCCGGTTTTTCTCGATGATCCGGACCGCCACGCCATAGCGCGCCAGTTCCGCCGCGGCGGTCAGCCCCGCCGGCCCCGCCCCCACCACCAGCACATCCGCGCCCATCATACGTCCTCCTGCTACCGCCATGCGGCCGTCAGGCTTGGCGAGGATCGCGCGCAAAAGTCGTTGACCTAAATCAACCCGCGGAATCAGGCCTGGGTCATCGGGGGAAAGGAAAGTAAGGCAAGAAAGCAGCGCTTTTTTAAAAAAAAGCGCGCAAAAAATTTTTGGGAATCTTGGCCAAGGGCCGTGAAACAGCCGCAGTCGTCCACCCGACCGCCCAGAACCCTGGCTGACTTCCGGTTACGGCCGCGATATGATGCCGGCAAATCAACAGGAGGCTGCCATGCGGACCAAAACCGCCCTGCTCGCGTCAATACTATGTTTGGGCACTTCGGCCGCGCTCGCGGACGCGCTGCCCAACATCACGCCGGACCATGACTTTACCGGTATCTATCTGATGACCAAGCCCGACGGCGACGCCAAAACCATCACCGTGGCCTACAACGCCGCCGTGCGCGCCGCCCGCATCGACGTCCCCGACAGCCCCGGCTATGTCCTCATCGACCTCGCCACCCACGACTTCAAAATGGTGATGCCCCCCGAGCAGAAATACATGGACATGGCCGCCCTCGCCGCCCAGAGCCGCCTGCTGATGGGCGCGAACCGCGGCGCGGCCGCGCCGGACCCCAACGCCCCGCCCTCCGCCCCGCCCGAAATCGAAGATCTCGGCACGGCGACCTATGCCGGCCACACCTGCGATCTGATGAAAATCACCGACCCCTCGAACGGCGACTGGACCGAAATCTGCACCACGCATGGCGGCATCATCCTGCACATCCACACCGACAAGGGCGACGACGTCACCGCCCAGAAAATCTCCGACACCGCCGTCGCCCCCGCCGACGTCGAAATTCCCCCCGGCTACACGCCCTTCGTGATGCCCGGGATGCCCGGCGGCATGCAGTTGCCGGGCGGCATGCAAATGCCCAACGGTATGCAGATGCCGCCCGGCATGACCATGCCGGGGGGTCCGCCGGCGCAATAGCCAGGCTGGCGGCGCCCCGCGCCCACGGTGGGCCGTGAGGCATTAACCGCGTGTAATCATGCAGCCACCAACAACTTCTGCTGAAAAATCAGCGCCTCTCCGAGCCACTTAACTCATCCTAAACCAATACCGCGCATTTATCCGCCCGCGGCGCCATGAATCGCGCCCGAATCGCAGCCCTTGACTGGCGCTGCGTCGCACTATATTAAACAAAATGTAATTCTAATTTAATCTTATAACCCATGCCACAAGGAGCGATCCCGTGAGCACGACCCCGCCTGTGCCGTCTCCGAGCCGAGCCCCGGCCGCCCCGCCCGCCACAAGCGGCGCGGTTGATGGCACGCCGGTGGTGACGCGTGCGGATTCAACACCTTACAAGCTTTCGCCGCGCGCCGGGTCATGACCATGCCGGCGTTGGGGTTCACGCCGGGCCGGCGGTCCGGCTTCGCAAGGCACCGCCGCGGCGATTTTTTTCGGGTGTCGTCCCCATGAACACGCTCGCCGCCCTCCTGCGCCGCGACCGCAAGGCCAGCACCGCGGTCGAATTCGCCCTGGTCGCGATGCTCTACGTCTTCCTGTTGCTGTTCGCGCTCGAAGGCGGCATTTTCTACCTGCGCACCACCGTGCTCGACCTGGCGACCGAGCAGGCGGCCCGCGTGATCATGATCAACCAGGGCCCCAACAATGCGGGGACCTTCACCACCGCCCCCACCACCGCCGCGGCGTTCGCCTCCCTGATCCAGAGCTACTCTTTCGGCGATCTGGCGCTCGGCAATATCGAGGTCGCGGTGCAGATGGCGCCCCCGGTCACCGGCACCACCCGCGCCGCCGGCACCGGCTTCCAGGCGATCCCGCCGGTCGCGGATCCCGCCGGCACCTACCAATACCTGCCCGGCTCCTGCACCATCAATTACAGCACCAGCACCACCGCCGGCGTCACCACCTATACGCTGATCTCCAACTCGGGCTGCACCGTCGGCACCTGCACGACCTCCCGCTTCGCGCTGCTGCCCACCAGCGGCGAGGTCAGCGGCGGCTCCGACGTCACCAGCACCTCCGGCAGCACCGTCACCAACACCTATACCGGCGCCACGTTCAGCTGCAGCGGCAGGCAGGACATCGTCGTGCAGGCGCAATACACCGATACCGCGCTCACCGCGCTCGTCGCCTATCTGTTCGGCCCCGTCACCTCCACCCTCGCCTTCCAAGTGGAGCCAGCCACCACATGAGAACGCCCATAAACTTCCGCGCGCCGCGCCGCCTGGCCGCCGAGCGCCGCAGCACCGCCATGATCGAGTTCGCGCTGATCATGCCGATCCTGCTGCTGCTCGGACTGGGCACGGTGGAATTCAGCGCCGCCGTGCGCGCCGAGCACAATATCGACCGCACCGCCCGCTACGTCGCCGGCATCCTGCAGAACCAGACCAGCGTTTCCGCCGCGCAACTGCAGGATTATTTCACCGCGGGGCAGTACATGTACGCCAACGGCGGCGTGGACGGCACGCTCGTCCTCTCGGCCGCGAGCGTCAAATTCACCAACCTCAATACCAGCGGCAACGCCACCACGTTCAGCTCTTGCACCGGCTGGGATGCCTCCGCCGCCGCCACCACGCCAGCTTACACCGCGCTGCCGGCCGCCGCTTTGGGCAACGTCTCCAGCCTGTCGGACGGCTACGACAACGACAGCACGATCATGGTCGAGGCCAGCGCAATCTATACGCTGCCGCTGATCCCGAACATGTACGGCAAGACGCCGACCAGCTTCACCTTCAAAGCCATCGCCCGCGTCCGGCCGCGCTATGTGCTGCAAATCCCCACCAACCCCAGCCCGGGATTCTCAAATTGCTGAACCTTCTACGAAACAAAATTTTTCGCGACCGGCGGGCGACCATCGCCATGGTCACCGCGATTGCCCTGCCCGTCCTTTTGCTGGCCGCCGGCGTGCCGGTCGATCTGGCGCGCGCCTTCCAATACCGCGCGACGCTGCAGAACCTCGCGGACAGCGCCGCACTCGCCGGCTCCGAGGATTTGTCGATCGGCGCGACCCCGGCGCAGGCCTGCGCGCTGACCCTGGCCTACATGAACGTGCCGATCGAGAACGGTGAATTACCCTCCAGCGCCGTGCCGAGCGCGTCCCTGGCTTCGCCCTCCGGCACCACGCTGGCGTGCAACGGCGCCCCCGGTCTTTCGACGCCGCGCACCACCACCACCACCGCGCCGAACCTGGTGGACGCCACCATATCGGGTTCCCAGCCGACCACGTTTCTGTCGGTGTACGAGCCGTCGATGGCGGTGACCGTGTCTTCCACCGCCATCGGGCCGCAGGGTTTCATCACCATCTGCGTCGATCCGAGCCCGAATCCCTCCGGCGATCTCAGCCAGGCCTATTACTACCTGCGCAACTCCAACGGCACGCTGGTCAATGAGGACGGCAGCACCGTCAACCCAAGCTCGTCGGACACGCTGCCCGGCGCCTCCGGCGGCGTCTCGCTCTCGGCGTTTCTCGGCGATGACAGCTGGGTGAACGAGCATCCGCCGCAGGCGACCGACGGCTACTGCAACCCGCCCACCGACACGAAGGTCGCGGTTCTGGTCAAAACCGGGCTCGCGCAGCGCCTGGGCTTCGCCTACTACGTCGTCACCGCCGGGCAGTTGCCGTGCTATCCCGACCCCACCTTCAACTACAACGGCGCCAACGCGTTCTACGACTTCGAATGCCTGACCGGCGACGTCAACTACACGTATGATCCCTACAACGAAGCCACCAACATCGGCGGGTTCTTTAACTATTACCAGACCTACGCCGTATCCGGCGATCATTTCCTCCCCAATGCCTATGGCAGCCCGATCGGCTGGGTGAACGCGTTTTACAGTACCGATTATCCGGCCAGCCTGAACACCAACAATTATTACGTGAACGGTTCCGGCGCCGTGGTCTCGCCGGTGGGCAGCGATTCCTGTTTCACGAAGTACCAATCCGCGTCTAGCAGTACCGTCGTCTCGGTCTCCAACGGCTACGCCGCCGCCAGCCAGTCCTGCCTGATCAACGAGTCCGCATCGACGCTCGACAAGGCCATGACCAAGCAGTTTGGTTTCAACATATATCCCTACAATTACTATGCCAAAGGCAACGTCTCGTACTGGGAGAACTGGTACCCCCTGCAAGGCTATGGCGGCTCGACCGCCACCGGCACCGACATGGTCTGCCTGGTCGCCAACGGCGCCGCCTACACCCCCACCCTGACCACCTATAACAGCGGCACCTCCAACCAGTATTCCACCGCCGCGGTCGGCACCGGTGTCGCCGCGCAGCAGGAAAATTTCCTGATCGCCAACAGCAGCGTGGCGCCCAACGTCTATCATTGCCCCGTCAACACCGTCGGCAGCCCGTACTACCCGGACCCGACCTGCGCCGAGCTGAACGGCGCCACCCTGCAGATCGGCTGGAACGACATGGGCGGGATTCTCTACGACAACGGCAACTACGTCGATCTGGTCTATTCCTATTCCTGCGAACCCCCCGCCGCCGGCAGCATCATCAACCCGGCGGTGATCGACTAGCCATGTCAGAATGCCCCGCATCGCTCTGACCGCAAGCTGAAATCTCAACCAACCCCAGCCCGGGATCCCCAATATACTGAACCTTATGCCAAAAAAAAATTTTTCGGGACCGGCGGGCGACCATCGCGATGGTCACCGCGATCGCCCTGCCCGTCCTTTTGCTGGCCGCCGGCGTGCCGGTCGATTTGGCGCGCGCCTTCCAATACCGCGCAGCGCTGCAAAACCTCGCCGATAGCGCCGCCCTCGCGGGTTCCGAGGCGCTCGGCGTCGGCGCCAATCCCGCATACCGTCGGCAGCCCGTACTTCCCAGACCCGACCTGCGCCGAGTTGACCGGCGCCACCCTGCAAATCGGCTGGAACGACATGGGCGGCGAGCCATACGACAACGGCAACTACGTTGACTTGGTCTATTCCTACTCCTGCTAATCCCCCGCCGCCGGCAGCATCATCAACTCGGCTTCGATTCAATAGACCTTGCAAGACGCCACGCATTGCCCGGGCACTTAGGGAAGGCAAGTAAGGACTTCTTTTTCTGAAGAAAAAG
>PLFB01000259.1 GCA_003137135.1 Acetobacteraceae bacterium | reverse complement strand
CCTTTGGTGGCGATTAAAGGCACGCCACGGCCCAACGCCCGCAGTAGCAAAAGTTTTTTGGTTACTTTTTTTCAAAAAAGTAACTTCTTTCTTTGTTAAAATTCTTTGGAGATTTGATCGATCGCGTAATCAATCCACGGCAGCAGCATTTCTATGTCGCTGGTTTCCACCGTGGCGCCGCCCCAGATGCGCAGGCCGGGGGGGGCGTCGCGGTAGCTGGCGGCGTCCAGCGCGGCGCCGGATTTTTCCAGCAGGGAGGCGATGGATTTGGCGGCTTTTTGTTGGCGTTCGGCATCGAGCGCGGCGAACCAGCCGGCCGTGATCGAGAGGCAGATCGAGGTGCAGGAGCGGGTCGCGGGGTCTTTGGCCAGGAATTCTATGCGGGGGTTGTGGGCGGCCCAGGCGGCGATGGCGGCGAGATTTTGTTCGGAACGGGCGATGAGGGCGGGCAGGCCGCCGATAGCCTGGGCCCAGCGCAGGCCGTCGAGCGCGTCTTCGACCGCCAGCATCGAGGGGGTGTTGATGGTTTCGCCGGCGAAAATACCCTCGATGAGCTTGCCGCCGCTGGTGAGGAGGAAAATTTTCGGCAGCGGCCAGGCGGGTTTGTGAGTCAGGAGGCGCTCGACGGCGCGCGGGGAGAGGGCGAGCATGCCGTGGCCGGCTTCGCCGCCTAAAACTTTTTGCCAGGACCAGGTGACGACATCGAGTTTGTCCCAGGGCAGGTCCATCGCGAAGGCGGCGGAGGTGGAATCGGCGAAGACCAGGCCTTCGCGGCCTGCGGGAATGAAGTCGCCGTTGGGGAAGCGGACGCCGCTGGTGGTGCCGTTCCAGGCCAGGACGACGTCGTGGGAGAAGTCGATTTTCGATAGGTCGGGCAGGTCGCCGTAGGGGGCGGAGAGGATGCGGGCGTCGGGGAGTTTGAGTTGCTTGACCACGTCGGTGGCCCAGGCTTCCGAAAAACTTTCATGGGCGAGCACGTCCACGGGGCGGGCGCCGAGCATGGACCAGAGGGCCATTTCGATGGCGCCGGTGTCGGAGGCGGGCACGATGCCGAGGCGCCAGTCTTCGGGGATGCCGAGGATGGATTTGGAGAGGGAGATGACCTCGGCCAGCCGGGCTTTGGGTTCCTTGGCGCGGTGGCTGCGGCCGAGCAGGGCGCCTTCGAGCGCCGAGAGTGAGAACCCAGGACGTTTCGCGCAGGGGCCGGAGGAAAAATTGGGATTCTTGGGGCGCAAAGCGGGTTTGGCCGCGGCGGCGGAAATGTCTGCCATTGTAAAAATCTCCCTTACAGAAGAAGAGCGCCCCGGTGGGGAGGCGTGACCCGGGGAGGCGTTTAGCCGATGAAGGGAAAATGGGCAATGGGATCCGGCGCGGCCGGGAGCGGGTTTGGTGGATATGGGCGAGACCTTGTGGTAAGGAAGTGTGCCTTACTTTTGGATTTGGAGGTTCGAATGACGGCGATGGATCGGACTGTGTTGACTGTGACGGCGAAAGGCCAGGTCACCTTGCGCAAGAACGTGCTGGCGCATCTGGGTGTCAAGCCGGGCGATAAGATCACGGTTGAGACGTTGCCGGACGGACAGGTGAATTTGCAGAAGGAGCGCAAGATTTTCGCCAAGACGGGCAAAATCTCCGATGTTTTCGGCATGTTTCATCGCGAGGGCGGGCCGGTCCTGACGATCGAGGAGATGAATGAAGTCATCGCCAAGGGGTGGGCCGGCGAGCTTTGAAGATCACCGCGGATACGAATCTGCTGGTTCGCGCCATCACGACGGACGACCAAAAGCAGGCCGCCGTGGCGACAAATGAATTGCAAACCGCTTCGCTTGTTGCGCTTCCCATACCAGCCCTGTGCGAAGTGGCGTGGGTTTTAGGCGCTGGCTACAGCCTGAAGCGGCCGGAAATCGCCGCCGCCTTGCGCGGTATTCTCAGCGCCCAAAACACCGTAACGGATGACGAATCCGCACTGGCCGGCCTTGCCGCTTTGGACGCCGGGGGGGATTTTGCCGATGGGGTCATCGCGTTTGAGGGATCGGCGCTTGGCGGGACGGAGTTTGTCTCGTTCGACCGCAAGGCTGTCATGATGCTGAAAAACCAGGGGCGGGCGGCCCGGCTGTTGGCCTAATCTTGCGCTTCGTGGCATTGTTACATGCATGAATGATCTCGATAATGTGGACCGGGCGATATTGCGGCTGATTGCGCAGGATTGCGCGATGTCGCTGAACGATATCGCCGACAAGGTGGGGCTGACGGCCACACCGTGTTGGAAACGCATCAAACGGATGGAGGAGGCCGGGATTATCCGCGCGCGCGTGGCGGTGCTGGATGCCGATAAGCTCGGGCTGCCGGTTTCCGTGTTCGTGTCGATTGAAACCGCGGACCATTCCGCCGCCTGGCTGGAAAAATTCGCGGAGACCGTGCAGAGGACGCCGGAGATCGTGGGGGCGTGGCGGATGTCCGGCGATGTGGATTATTTGCTGCACGTGATCGTGGCGGATATCGCGGCGTATGATGCGTTTTACCGCCGGCTGATCGCGGCGCTGCCGCTGCGCAATGTGTCCAGCCGGTTTGCGATGGAGCGGATGAAGGACGGTGCGCTGCCCATCTGAAAATGAAGCAAGCAGTTAAAAAACTTTCGGACCGCGTCGCGCGGCACTGGCGCCGTCAACGCCGCGCAAAGCGGACCAGAAGTTTTTTGGTTACTTTTTTTCAAAAAGTAACTGCTTGCTTCTCTTCCTATTCCTGCCTCAGCGCGCTGCCGGCGACGGGTTGTTGCATCAGGGTGCTGGCGGTGGGCGCGGCGGGGGTGGGGGGTTGCAGCACCGTGGGCTGGTAGGGCGGTGGCGGCAGGCCGGCTAGAAGCGTGGCGCCTTCGTAGGCGTAGGGCAGCAGCCTGGCGCGCACCACGGGCACCGGCCATTCGGGGGGCGGGACGAACATCGAGAGCCCGATATAGCCGAGCGCCAGAATGACGGCGCCGCGCACAGCGCCGAACACCAGGCCGAGCGAGCGGTCCAGGCCGGAGAGTGCCGATTCGCGGACCAGGCCGCCGACCCAGGCGCTGATGATGCTGAGAATGATCAGGATGATGACAAAGATGACGCCGATGGAAATCGGGATGACCAGGTTCTTCGTGGTGACGAGGCTGCTGACATAGGGCACGGCGTACTGGTAGCCGCGCAGGGCGGCGAAGGCGGCGCCGGCCCAGGCGGCGACGCCCAGCGCCTCGCGCACGAAGCCGCGCACCAGGGAGAACAGCGCCGAGAGCACGATGACGCTGATCGCCGCCGCGTCCACCCAGTTCATGTCGTTTTGCCGCTATCCATTTGAATCCCCACTGGCAATGCGGCGTTTTACACCGCTGCTCACGACGCCAACAAGGTCCGTCAGGTGGCCGATTTCAACCAGTTTGATCGCCGGCGGCACGCTCGGGCGCGCCGAGCCCCCGGCGACGCGCTTCGGGCTGGCGGCGGAGACAAAACCGAGTTTGGCGGCCTCCTTCACCCGCAGCTCCGCCTGCGCCACTTGGCGCAATTCGCCTGAAAGTCCGATTTCGCCGAAAAACACCATGCCGGGGTCGGTGGGTACGTCCGCCGCGGCGGAGATCAGCGCGGCGGCGACGGCCATGTCGGCGGCGGGTTCGGTGACGCGCAGGCCGCCGGCGACGTTGAGGTAGACGTCGTTCATCGCGAGTTTCAGGCCGCAGCGGGTTTCCAGGACCGCGAGCAGCATGGCGAGACGGCCGGAATCCCAGCCGATGACGGAGCGGCGGGGCGCGCCGCCGGCATTTTGGGACAGGAGGGCCTGGATTTCGACCAGGACGGGGCGCGAGCCTTCGAGACCCGCGAACACCGCGCTGCCGGAGACGTTGCCGCGGCGTTCCGCCAGGAACAGGGCGGAGGGGTTGGCGACTTCGGCCAGGCCGGCGCCGGTCATCTCGAACACGCCGATTTCGTCGGTCGCGCCGAAGCGGTTTTTGACGCCGCGCAAAATGCGGAACTGGTGGCCGCGGTCGCCTTCAAAATGCAGCACCACGTCCACCATGTGCTCCAGCACGCGCGGGCCGGCGAGGCTGCCCTCCTTGGTGACGTGGCCGACCAGCATGAGGGCAAAGCCCTGGGTTTTGGCGGCGCGGATCAGCTCGAAGGCGGCGGCGCGGACCTGCGTGACGGAGCCGGGGGCGGAATCGACGCCGTCGGTCCACATGGTCTGGATCGAGTCGATGACGACCAGCTTTGCGTCTGGAAATTTTTCGAAACTGCCGAGGATGTCGCCGAGCTGGGTGGCGGCGGCGAGGTGCAGGGGGGCGGATGTGAGGCCAAGGCGGACGGCGCGCAGGCGGATCTGGTCGATGGATTCTTCGCCGGAAATGTAGAGCACGCGCTGGCCGGCGGCGCCCAGCGCGGCGCTGGCCTGCAGGAGGAGCGTGGACTTGCCGATGCCGGGGTCGCCGCCGACCAGCACCGCGCTGGCCGGCACCAGGCCGCCGCCGAGCACGCGGTCGAATTCGGTGATCGTCGTGGGGATTCTGGGCGGCGGCGGGGAGGTGCCTTGCAGGCCGAAAAACTCGATTTTTTCTCTGCGCGCGGCGGTTTTCAAGCCGCCGGGCAGGGCCTTCGGCGGGGTTTTTTCTTCCAGGGTGTTCCAGGCGCCGCAGGCCTCGCACTTGCCTTGCCATTTGGAAAAAACACTGCCGCAGGCGGCGCAGACGAACTGGTGGACCGGTCTGGCCAGGTCGTTCAGCCCGCCTGCTGCCCAAAGCGCTGGGCGATGAAGGCCTGCAGCCCCGTCTGGTCGGTGAGCGAAAGATCCAGCGCCGCCAGGTTGGCGGCGGTGACGGCGGCGGTCTGCAGGGTGACGGAACTGGCGCTGGCGGCGGCGGCCAAAGCGGTGCTGGTGATGGCGACGTCGCCGGCCCGGCGCCAGGCCGCCAGCGCGCCGGGGTCGATGAGACGTGGCAGAACCATGAAAAAATCCAGCCGCGCCGCGGCGGCGGCGGCCTGGTAGGCGGTGATGAGCGGCGAGGGGCAGGCGCCGGCGAAGCTTTTCAGGTCGGGTATGCCGGGCAGCAGGGGGTCCGGCAGCGTGGCGCCGGTGGCGTCCAGCTGGCCGGTGCAGAACACCGGCACGCCGCCATTGGCGGACAGCGGCGCGATATCCTCAGGTACGCCCTCGCCGTACAAAAAGACCGCATCCACCTCGCCGGCGATGAAGGCGCGGGTTTTGGCGTCCGTCCCGCGCAGGCCGAACACCGCGGCGGCCTGGATGTTGAGGCATTGCAGGGCCAGCAGTGCGGCGAGGTCGCCGCTATGGGGCGAATCCGCCGCCAGCCGCAGCGGCGTGAATTTTTGTAGGCTGGTCACCGAGGGCGCGGCGCCGTTGAGGCGCGCGACCAGCACGCCGGCATTGGTGCCGGAGAGAATCGGCGCCCAGTGCGTCGGGTCGAAATGCACGCGCGTGTCGCCGGTCATCCAGGCGATCAGCGCCGCACCCGGTAAAATCGCGGCGGTCTCGCCGTCCGGCACCACCAGCGCGTCCAATTGGTTGGCGCCCGTCACGCCATCCAGGCCGCCGGCGGGCTGCGGGATGATGTCGGGCATGCCCGGAAAACCAGGGGACATCGCCAGCGCGCAGGCGTTGCCCCACCGGCTGGTCTGCTCGCCGTCCGGGCCGGCGACCAGCAAATTCAGGTTCGGCGCGCCGACGGCCGCCAAAGCCGAGCGGCCGAGCGGCATCGCGGCCCCTAAAAAGCCCGCCAGAACGTGCCGGCGTTTCGCCAAGTTTTTCGTCTCCTCCAGCCTAGCTGTCGTATTGGATCAGCGCCTCGAATGGAACGTGCAGTTTTTCACGCCCGTGCAGAAAGGTGAGCTCGATGAGGGCGACGGCGGCGACGACGTCGGCGCCGATGTTTTGCAAAAGTTTTATGCCGGCGGACATGGTGCCGCCGGTGGCCAGCAGATCGTCCACCACCACCACGCGGGCGCCGGGCTCGATCGCGTCGGCCTGAATCTCGATCCGGTCCTGGCCGTATTCCAGGTCATAATCCAGCCCGACGGTCGCACCGGGCAGCTTGCCGCGCTTGCGCAGCATGACGAAGCCGCAGCCGAGTTTCACCGCCAGCGGGGCGGCCAGCAGAAACCCGCGGCTCTCGACGCCGGCCAGGACGGTGGGATGAAAGGCGCGGACTTTGCTGGAGAGCCGGCCCATCGCGACCTGCCAGGCATCGGCGTGGCGCAGCAGGGTGGAGATGTCGTAAAACAGGATGCCCGGCTTGGGAAAATCCGGAATGGCGCGGATGTGGTCTTTGAGGTCCATGGGGGTGTCTATACAAGAGCGAGGGGCTGCGTCAAAATTAGGCCTGCAAGAAGTTCTTTTTTTGAAAAAAAAGAACCAAAAAAACTTTTGCGGGCGGCTGGGGCAACGCCTGTGTCCCTTTATCGCCCATGACAGGGGCGATAAAGGGACACAGGGGTTGCCCCAGCCCGCCCGCAAAAGTTTTTTGCGCGCTTTTTTTCAAAAAAGCGCTACTTTCTTACTTCCGCGCCACGCGCGGCACCACCGAAGGTTATACCATGCTGCTGGGTTTGCGAAATGATGTGTTAACGCGCGACAGGCTGATTGGCTCGCGCTGGAGTTTTGGCAAGCTGCATGAGCCGGTGATGACGGAGCAGTTTGGCTTTGGCGCCGACGGGCTGGTGAAGAATTATCGTGAAAGCAACGAACATAGCTGGACGTTGGAGGACGGGCTTTTGCGGCTGTTCAACGAAGCCGGCGCGCTGACCTGGGTGTTCGAGATCATGTTTCTGGCGGGCGAGCGGCTGGTGCTGATCGCGCAGTACCAGAACGATGCGTTTTGGCGGCCGTTTTTCTGCCTGACGGAGGTCGCACCCGCGCCGGCGGCGGAGATGAAGGCCGAGGCGGTGCGGCTGGTGATCTGGGATCTGGATGAGACGTTCTGGCGCGGCACGCTCTCCGAAGGGCCGGTGACGCCGGTGCTGGAGAATCTGGCGACGGTGCGGGCGCTGAATGAACGCGGGATCATGAACGCGGTGTGTTCCAAGAACGATTTTGAGCCGGTGAAGAAGGTGCTGCGGAATTTGGGGATTTGGGATGAATTCATTTTCCCGGAAATCGCGTTCGCGCCGAAAGGGCCGATGGTGGCGCGGATTGTGGAGAACGTGCAGTTAAGGCCGGAGAGCATTTTGTTTGTCGATGACAACGTGACGAATTTGAACGAGGCGAAATTTTTCGTGCCGGGATTGCAGGTGGCGGAGCCCGATATTCTGCCGGGGCTGCTGGCGGATGCGCGCTTGAGGGGCAAGCCGGACCCGGAGAAAAAGCGGCTGGCGCATTACAAGGTTCTGGAGCTGAAGGCGGCGGAGAAGGGGGCCGCGGCGGGGGATAACGAGAAGTTTTTGCGCGCCAGCGATATTCGGGTGAGTTTTCATTACGACATCGAGGCGCAGTTTGACCGCGTGCATGATCTGGTGAATCGCACCAACCAGTTGAACTTTACCAAGAACCGCTGGCCGGAGCAGCGCGAGGCGGCGCTGGCGGCGTTTTTCTCGGAGCAGAGCAAGGATTTCAACTGGCACGCCGGCTATGTGAAAGTGGCTGACAAATACGGCAAGTATGGGATTTGCGGGTATTATTTCGTGATGATGGGCGCGTGCACGCATTTTTTGTTTTCCTGCCGGTCGATGAACATGGGCGTGGAACAATTCGTGTATTCGCGGCTGGGGCGGCCGGAGATCAAGATTTCGGGCGAGGTGATTTCCGACCTTTTCAGGGAAGTGGATTGGGTGCGCGTGGTTGATGACGCCGACGATGATACCGCTCCGCCGGCGGCGGTGATGGAGCAGACGATCTGCATCCGCGGGGCGTGCGATATGGCGATGGCTTCGAATTTTTTGCGGATCAAAAGCAAAACTCTCGAAGAGCTGACTTATGGGTGGAATGGCTGGGAGATTTGTTCACTGCCGCGGATTGTGGCGTTGCATGAGGAAGTGTCGCGGCCGGAAAATCAGGCGATCATTGCGAAACTGCCGGGTATGCCGCCGGGGCGGTTCGAGACGGATGTCGTGGCGGGTCGATCCGATGCGTATGTGCTGTCATTCTCGCAGGAATCGTTTCACGGCTATTACCGGTCGCGCTCGACGGGGATGATTTTGCCGATGGGGCATTTTTCGCTTGGCATGTATGCGCGGGAAAAGCCGGACTATACGAAGCTCACTTTTGCCGAATTGCAGGCCGCGAATTTGCCGGGGATTTTTGAGGACAAGTGGAATTTCTTCGTCACGGAATTCGAGTTTGCCGGCGGCTTTGATCAGGAGCGGTTCGTATCCGACATTCAAAAAGTGTTTTCGCTGTTGCGCGGGCATGGCAAGCCGGTGATCATCGTGGGGCTGAATGAGCGCATTGGCCGGGACACGTATATTCTGAATTTTTTCGCGCGGATCAACGCGATTGTGCGGCCGATGAGCGAGGCGAGTGGGTTTCATTACATCGACATCGGGGATTTCATCCATGGCGAGGACGATCTGGCGGCGGACGGGATGTTCGGGGGGCCGCATTTCGCAAGGCATGTTTATGCGAAATTGGCGGAGGCGGTATTGGAGATTCTGACCGGTTATACTGAGCTTCATGGCGTCTGACCCATCGGCGTTATGGCGAACTCTTGGCGTCGCCATCCATCTTTCTCGCAACCGGCACGAAAGATGGATGGCGCCCGCTGCGCTCGCAATGACGTGGATGGGTCAGACGTCACGACGGTCGGTGTCAGGCTTCGGTCGTGGCTAACCTCTGCGCTCTGAAGTGTTCTGACTTTGTAAGGATTATCCGCAGATGACGCAGATGGCGGCAGATAAGTAGGATTTGAAACCTTTCTTATCTGCGATCATCCGCGTCATCTGCGGATAAACCTTCCTTCGCCCGCTACAACGGCTGGCGTCAGGCGTTCAGCGCTTGCTCCAGGTCGGCCAAAATGTCGTCGATGTGTTCGATGCCGACGGAGAGGCGGACGTAGCCGTCGGAGACGCCGGTCAGTTCCTGGTCTTCCGGGGATAGCTGCGAATGCGTGGTGCTGGCGGGGTGGATGGCGAGGCTGCGGGCGTCGCCGATGTTGGCGACGTGGTAGAACATCTTTAGCGCGCCGATGAATTTGACGCCGGCCGCCTTGCCGCCGGCAAGCTCAAATCCCACCAGGCCGCCATAGCCGCCGTGCAGATATTTTTCGGCGCGGGCTTTGGCTTCGCCGGTCGCCAGGCTGGGGTGGATCACCTTCGTGACGTCGCCGCGCTCGGTCAGGAATTTCACCACGCGCTCGGCGTTTTCGCAGTGGCGGCCCATGCGCAAAGGCAGGGTTTCCAGGCCCTGGATGGTCTGGAAGGCGTTGAACGGGGCGAGCGGCGCGCCGAGGTCGCGCAGCAGAACCACGCGGGCGCGGATGATGTAGGCGATCGGNNTTCAGCAGCGGCTGGCGCTCCGGATGCGCGTCCCATTCAAAATTGCCGCCGTCGATGATGACGCCGCCGATGGAGGTGCCGTGGCCGCCGATGTATTTGGTGGTGGAGTACACGACCACCGCGGCGCCATGGTCGAACGGGCGGGCCAGCAGCGGGGCGGCGGTGTTATCGACGATCAGCGGGATGCCGAGCGGGCGGCCGATATTGGCGACCTCGGCAATCGGGAACACCGTCAGCTTCGGGTTGGGCAGCGTCTCGGCGTAATAGGCGCGGGTCTTGTCATCCGTGGCTTTGCGGAAATTCTCGGGGTCCACCGGATCCACGAAGCGGACCTCGATGCCCATGTCCTTCATGGTGTTGGCGAACAGGTTCCAGGTGCCGCCGTACAGGTCGGTGGAGGAGACGATGTTGTCGCCGGCGCGCGCCAGGTTCTGGATGGCGAAGGCGGAGGCCGCCTGGCCGGAGCCCAGTGCGAGCGCGGCGACGCCGCCCTCGATGGCGGCGAGGCGTTCTTCCAGCACCGCGTTGGTGGGGTTCATGATGCG
>PLFB01000158.1 GCA_003137135.1 Acetobacteraceae bacterium | reverse complement strand
CATGCTACGCAGAGGTTCCTTAGGTCCTTGTCAGCTTCCGCGAGTACGGCTTTACGATGCGTGTCTAGCTCATCCGCAATTTCGCGGATTTTTTCCTTTTGCGGCTCGGTGGCATCTGGGAAAGGGAAAGGGTCAAAGCATTGTGACTTCGTATAGCGAGGCCGGTCTTCCAAAGTGCCACCCGCCGCGCGGGTCCAGATAACATGAAACCGTGAGGAGAGGACGCCCAAATGAAACGCATCATCGGAACCAATGGCTATTAGCATGTGATCCGGAAGAATGGTGTTGTCCATGAATTGAAAAACTCGGTGCTTCGTCGTCTCCACTGTCGCAATGTACCGTGGCAGACCCTCCATAAAGCTTCGGAGTAGCTTCCGTGGTTCGCCAAAGCGCCACCAGTTCTCTTTGAACGCTGCCCTACGGTTTTTCAATCTTTCAGGCTTAACATCGGCAAGAACATGCTGATAAACTTCAGGATAGAGTCTTCGAATTTCGGCCTCTTGAAGGCCAAATAAATCTATGACTTTCATTCCGCGCGAACGTGCGGTCAAATCTCGGCCATTCCGATATTCTCGGATGTAGCGTTCAAGTCCCATCCGTTTTCCCAGACCCAAACTTATTGCCTTTTCTGGAGAAACGATGAACCCAGCTCCGGCTAGCATCATACCGTTGGAAGAAATTCCGTAATTGCCCTTCAAGGCCTTTACGGCTGATAAGTCGGCGCCGATTGTAAGATCGGGATTAATTAGGCCTTTCTGCGACAAAAGCGTAATACTGGGGGTGTCGGTGTCTAACCCATCCTCGTGGGTAACCTCCTCCAGCGTGCCATCCTCCTTCCCTGAAATCGCGACGGTCATTGCAATGCGCACTGCCGCCGAATCCCTTGCCACCTTTGTCCAGGGATGATCCGGTATGGCATAAACCAAGCTAACCGGCTTCTTGTTAGCATAATGTCGTTCGATAACTCTTCGGTTGAAAACCTGACTGATTGAATTTGTTGTTACGAACCCAAATCGCCGTAACAAAGATTGTTTGGCGGTGAGCAAATCAGCAGCATGGTCCCACCAGAACATAACAAAGTCTGCACTCTCATTCATAGTCGGATTGGCAGCCCAAAGCGCTAGAACGTAGGCATCTCCAAGCGCTGCTCTCATCAACTCACCCTTGCCGATGAAGGGCGGATTACCAACAATGAAGTTTGCATCCGGCCACTTAGGCCTTTTAGCGCGCGTGCCAGAATCATCAAGCACAGCATCGCACACCAGAATATTTTTGAATTCTCGCAAAATCGGCTCACCCGGAAAGCCACCTTTCGTGCGGAGATGCCATTGCAAATAACCAATCCAAAGCACTAGCTCCGCGATGCCGGCAGCGCGCGGGTTCACCTCCAGACCTAAAAACTGGTGCGGGTCCACCGTTGACCCGGCCAGCCCGGTAAGCGCTTCCTGGCCGCCGAAGTTATTCAAAGCCTCTAGCACCTCGCCTTCCAGCCGCTTCAATAATTCCAGCGAAACATAAAGAAAGTTTCCGGTGCCGCAGGCAGGGTCTAAAACGCGAATTTTGCAGAGTGCTGTATGGTATGCCCTAATGGTGGCGATGGCATCTTTGCCGCGCCCCTCGGCTTGCTGCCGCTCCGCCGTGGCGAGTGCCTGATTCCAGTCCGCCCGCAAGGGTTCGATCACCGTCGCCACAACCAGCCGCTCCACATAGGCGCGCGGCGTATAATGCGCGCCTAAGGATTTTCGCTCCTTCGCGTCCAGCGCTTGCTCCAGCAACGTGCCGAAGATCGACGGGTCAACCTCCCGCCAGTCATACGCGGCGGCTTCCTTCAAGCCGGCAATCTCGGCTGATTTTAGTGGTAGAACCTCCCGCTTCTTGAAAAACGCACCGTTGAATTGTTTAACCTTGCTTTCAATCGCATAGGCGAAGCCGCCGGTATCCATCGCCTCCCATAATTGCTTTACCATCGGAACAAAGTTCGCCGGCGTTTTCTCGCACCGCTCCAGCACAGATTTGAACGATTTTTCGGGCAGTAACCCGGTATCTTCGGCGAACATGGTGAATAGGCAGCGCATCAAGAACATGGCCACTCGCTCCGGGGCGTAGTTTTGCGCCTCCAGCGCGCGGGAAATGGCCGCCAGTTTTTCGGCAATCTCCCGCGTTACTTTCGCAGTCCGGCGGGCCGGGTCCAGGGCCATCGGGTCCAGCCACACCAGCCGCAGCCGCTCCCGCACCTCGGCATCGCGCAAATCGTCCAGGGTAATGCGGAAACTTTGCCGGTCCGGGAAATGGGCGTAATTCTTGCCCTGGCCAGAAAAATCCGCCCTTATCTCCAGCACCCGCCCGACATCGCAAATAATGATGAACGGCGGCCACCCGTGATCCGCCGGCAGCGCCTTGGCGTAGCTTTCTGCTTGGTTTCGGGCGTTCATCATCATGACGTTTGACGCGGCCGCCTCCCGGCCTTGTGCCCCTGGCTTCCTCTTGCCCACGTTAGGCTCCGACATATCAGCGTCGGAAAACAGGCTGCCTTGCGTGTCCAGTGCCTTGCTGCCGCCTTTCAGGCGGGACTGCTTGGCCTCCAGCACGAAACAGCCACGCTTGTAGAGGTCGATCCGCCCGGTGCTCACGCTGCCATCCAGCCCGGTCAGTTTCACCGCGCGTTCAAAAACATAGTCATTTTCGGCGGTGGTGGCTTGCGCGGGGTCCGGGCGGGGCACGCCGATCACGTCGCATAGCTCACTCAGGTACATGCCATAATTGGCGCGTTCTGCCCCGCCCTCATGGCCTTGCCAGCGCTTTATGAATTGTTCCACCGGGTCCGGCGCTTGCCTCATTTCTTGAGGTTAGGTGAATTTTGGTTGCCTCGGCAACTTGACCGGGCGGAGCGGTTTTTCGGAAATTTTACCTTTGAGGGCTGTCCGAAGGTTTGCGAGACGCACGTGCGCGGGCAATCTGCCTCGCCCTATCCGAGCGGGGCATTCTAACCCCGCCTAGGAGCCGCCTAGCCGCCCCTACCCCTTTTCCCAAGGGCATATCAAATTCCCCGCACCGCGCCTCTACAACCGCCCAGAGCCGCGCCCCACGCCAATGCCGGCGCCTTTCTCGCTCCACGCGCGCGTCGCGGGGCTGATGGGAGACGCGCGGGCGTGACGACGGCGGAAGCAAGGTGGCCTATAGCCCAGCCGTTTTTTCACCCGTTTCGGGGTTTTACGCGCGCGTAGGGTGGGGAGGATGGGATTGCGCGTGCGCGGCGAGGGGGGGGGTGGGAAAAGAGTAGTGACTAAACATCACCGGAAAACACCTCCCGAATGGCCCCTGCCCCCAAATGCCCCGGCGGATGGCATACAGCGCACCGCCAGCCCTTCGGCTCCGCCGCCTCGCACCACCACCGCGCCCCAAGGCAGCAATAGCAACGCGCGCCAGGTGTGGGGATGACGGCGGCATCACCCCAGGCCGGGGGGAGAATATGGCAGGCCCCCTCGCCCTTGCTTTGGGGTTTTACGCGCGCGTGGGCGTTGGGGATGGGATTTGCTGCCCCTTCCACCATAAGAGCCGCCCGTTCTGTCGCCTCAAACGCAGCATCGCTGGCGGCTTCATTTAGCGCGGGCGATACTGTGACTCTATTGACAATGTTGACACTGTGCGAGGCAGCGGCTGGCGCTGGCGGCACATTGTCAACAGAGTCAACATTGTCACGCCTTGAAGCGCGCGCCTTATAGGCTTCGCTCCACCGCCTCATCGTGGCATCGCCAGGATGGCAGGGTTCACCGGGTAAGCCGCCCTAGCTCTCGCCTGGAAATCTCCGGCCTCCGGTTTCTGCAACCACTCTGCATCCACAAGCCCGCCAGCGGCGGCATGGATGGCCTTGGCATCTAGTAGGCCCGGTAGCCTCACCTCACGTTGCAACCGCCTTACATGTACCTCTGACGGGCGTTCCTTCATAATCCAGCGGGCAAGGGTGGTGGCGTTCCGTTCGGCGGCGGGCGCGGCGGCATCGCCATAAACCCGCTCCGCCATCGGCAAGAAATAATCCGCCACAAGGTCACATGCGCGGGATAATGCCGCCTTAGTGATTTTAGACGGCGGCGCGTCATATCCCGCCGCCCAATCCAGAAAGCCCAAGACCAGGGACAACCGCAAAGCCAGCCCGCGCGCCTTGCCATAGGCGGAACACATAAGCCCGCCCGCCGATTGCTGCTTTGCCTGCATGTCGCGGCCAAACGCCTCCAGCATCGAAACGGCGGAATCTTCCAGCGGCACATAGACCGGCATCGCGGGTTGGCCCCCACTCCCAGGCGTCAATTCCAATGCGCGCAATTTATCCAGGGCATTGATCGCAAAACTCGCATTGGGTGCGGTGCCGGATATGCGGAACGATTTTGGGTCCGGCCATGCCCAAGCGATACGCGCCATCAAGCCGTCATCCGCCTCTCTAAACATTTCGGCCAGCCGCTCCGGCTGGGTGCCCCCCGTCACCGCCACCGCCAGCCGCTCAACGATAATCGGCTCCGGGTGCTTTTGCCGCTCCACCCTGTAAGGCCGCCCGCCATAGGCTTCCAGCCAGAACGCGCGGCCTGAGTCGTTGTAACTATTCATGCCCAGCAACCATCCCGCCAGCTCATCACGCACCAAAAGCAAACCCTTCGGCGCAGCGGTGGCCAGCAATCCGGCCACCCGCTCTATCGTCACGTCAGTCTGTCTAAGTCGCGGCGCTTGCGGCTCCGGCCCGGTTGCATCGGCGGGCGGCATTGGTGGTGGTGATCCGCTTTTATGGGCTGCCTTTATATCCTTCTCCCAGTCCGCCAGCTTTGCCTTGTGAATCTCTGCCGCCGCCCGCCATTCTTTAAGGCGGTCCGGGAAATCTCCCAACATGCGCCGCTCAATTTCGGGCAGCACGTCGCGCATGAGACAATCCGCGCCGGGGCTTTTGCTACTGCCGCTATCCCCCACAACGCCAAGCCATAAATGCGGCGGCTCCCGCCAGCCAGGCGCTGCCTCCGCCCATCGCGCATGGCCGATTAGGGCGGATGCGCTGGCCAGTAGAGGCAGTGCCACGTAGTCAACCGGCGCGGCGGCGGCTTCGGCTGCGCCATCAATCCAATGCGCCCAAGCCGCCCCTAAAACATCCATCGGCAAAGGCGGTGGCGGGCGGCGGTTAGGCTTTAATACGGTCATGTCTGGCTCCCCCCACGGTTCCGCCGGGGTCTTATCTGTCGCCTTGGCCGTCGCATTATCCCAGATTCGCTGTATCTCGCGCCGCCCGTTTTCCTCGCCCTTCTCGCGCGCCCAATCTTTCGTGTCCGGGTGCGCTCCCAGCGCGGCGGCCATGTCGTCAAAATTCCACCCCGCCGCCTTTAGCGAGGCCCCCAGCCCCATCGCGGCGGCACTCCGGCTCGCATACAGTTTCATCTTGCCCAGTACGCGGCCTATACGCGGGTTGCTGGCGCCGGCGGCATCAAGGCGGGCCAATATGCCATCCTTATCCTCACCGGCCTGTATGTTTCTCCCAGGCGGTTTTTTGTCTGCCCCGCCACCGATACCCTTAAACGCTGGCCCAGCCTCTCGAATCAGCCAGAGTAGTTTGTCCACCGATACCGTTTCGATGGTTTCAGGCGTTCCAGAAAGATGGTCATTCGTGACGGCAAAGTAACGGTTTCCGATATGAAGTTCTATGGCGGGNNGTCGCCGTTCTGCCATAGCCTGCCGTGCTGCGTACCCATCGCGGCGGTTAAAGCCTCGCGCTCGGCAACTCTGTAGAGAAAATAGCCCTTCATGCCAGTCTTGGAGGGGCTGACTTCCCAATATGTCGGAAAAGCCGCGATGATTTCCCTGGCCCATTCTTGAATGACGCCAGTCGCCGAATCGGCGCACGTATCAAGGTCAATGCCACCAAGGTGCAAGCCGCCGCCAATATCGGTTAGCTCAATCCCGACCCCGCCGCCGGAGCCGTTCAACAGGCGCGGCGCGGCCAATTCGGCTCGGTGCCGGATTGCCCAGGTACGGGGATCATCGGCCTTGGCCCGCTGCCCATCGCCATTGGGATTTAGAGGGACTTTCGTGACTTTGCCGTTTCGCGTCTCATTGCGCCACGCAACCCAAATAGGAAGCGCCCCAAGGGTGGTGAGGGTGTGGCCGCTCATTGCCGCACCTCCCCAGCCTTTGGAGCATTAGCAAACCGCTCCGCGTCCTCCCGGCTGATATAGCGCGCGGTGCCGTCCGGCGCGATCATGGTCATGCCGGTGGCGGTAGGCGCGGCATTAGAAAGATAGCTGACGACGGTGGCCAGGACGCCGCCGGACGAGGCGTGATGAATAAATGCGATGGATGCTACAAGAGGAAATTTTGACATACAGGGCAATCCTCATAGGGAGTGCCGGGATTAAGACTTTGCAATTTCCGCACGGCTTCGCTATGTGTTGCTTGTCGAGAGCAGCACGTTTCAAAGCCTTTGGAGACCGCTGGGTGCCTGCCCGGCGGTCTTTGTTTTAGGCGGCCTTAGGATTGGGCAGGCCCGCGAGAAAGGCTTTCAGACTGTCCGCCGGCACGACGGTTGCCGAGCCGATCTTGCGCGTTTCTATCTTGCCCTCTTTGACTAGTTGCCAAAAGAGGGTGTTTTTGATGCCCAGCGCGGCTTGAGCTTCGGCGGGGCGGTAAACAAGCTTGTCGGTCATTGGATTACTCCGTGTTCCGTAGGATGCGGACGGAATGACTGACCGATTCGGCAAAGTGTCGTAATGACATAACCTAAGGGATAGGTTTTCCCATGGCAAAACATGCCCCCTAAGTTTTGCCACCACGAGCAAGATATTGGGATATGATCCGCTGAAGGTTGCGCTCGTCGATGAGTGCAAACTCACTTAGGATTGTTCGTCTTGCTTCTGCTTTTGTGAGTCCATCCTTAGCTACAAGCTGTTCAAATCTGGCTAATATTTCACCACGCCTAGAATCTCTCGCGTAATCGAGAAAGCAATTTTTCCCTTTGCGCACAAAACCTAAGACCTTCGGGATTCTCACGGCAGCCGCTGTTGCACTTAGCGCTGTCTCGCCAGCATCGGGAGCGACTTCGTAGTATAGCATAAATATTTCTTCGGCGGCTTTTGACAGATAAGCGGAACACCAATCTGGTAGCATCAGTTTCTTGGGACACTCCGAAAGAGCCGTAAAAAATTCCCGATAATCATTGAAGTCCTCCTTGCGTAAAAATGTTCCGTCTTGAGAAAGCAAGGGTTTGATGTCTTGCACCGCGTTTATGTTGTCATAGCGATCTATTGGCGGAAGTTGGCAATATCGAATGGCTTCCCAAACATATAAGGGATCGGAGTATTTCTCATACAGAATTTTCTGATTTGACAAATGAATTTCATCCTGGAGGAGAAGCGTTTTTTTTATTGCCGGGACTATCTCGTCAAAAATTTCTCGGCGTTTTCTCTGCTTCTGAGTTTCGGTTTCTGCGGATTCCTTTGTCATTTTTCAAGACCGGATGGCGTGGCTTCTAGGGCCTTGTCGGCCTTCTTTTTGTTTATACAGTATGATTCCCAGTCCCCCATCATCCGCGTGCGCTGCTCAAACAAATCACTCCGCCGGTAAGCCGCCTCCACTCTATCCGGGTTTCGATGCGCCAACGCCACCTCTGCCACCTCTCGCGGATATGTCGAGGCCTCCGCCGCCCAGTCCCGGAACGCCGAGCGCATACCGTGCACTGTCACGCCATCCACCACCGCCCCCAGGGCTTTGCTCACCGCCACGTCACTTAAGGGCCGTTTCTTTTTGCCACCGGGAAATACTAGGTCATCAGGCTCTTTTTTTAGGGGTAAAAGTTGTTTCAGAATCGCCAGGGCGGCATCCGAGAGCGGGACGCGATGCGCTTGCCCGGCCTTCATGCGCTCCGGCGGCAGCGTCCACACCTTTGCCGTCATATCAATCTCATGCCACCGCGCGCCCCGCGCCTCCCCCGAACGTGCCGCCGTCAATATGGTGAAACGCAAACATAGCGCGCTGGTGCCGCCCGCCGCCGCCAGCTTGTCCATCACGGCGGGCAGTTCCCGCCAGGGCAAGGCGGCGTGATGCTGCACGCGGGCAATCTTGGCGCGGGCGGGCAACAAATGATCGAGGTGGCCTTTCCACCGCGCCGGGTTCTCGCCCTCCCGCCAGCCGCGCGTTCTGGCGTAATCCAGAATGTTCTCAATCCGCCCCCTCACCCGCGACGCGGTTTCGGGCTTGGCCTCCCATATCGGTTGCAGACATTCCAGCACGTCATCAACCGTGACCTCGCTCACCGGCTTCTGGCCAAAAACCGGATAGGCATAGGCTTTAAGCGTCGCCTTCCACTGGTCCCCATGCTTTTCGTTTTTCCACCCAGCCTTGTGGGAGGCTATGAATTCATCCTCCACCGCTTCAAACGTCTTGGCGCTGGCGGCCTCTGCCGCCTTGGCCTTGGCCGCCGCCCGGCGATGCTCAATCGGGTCTATCCCCTTCCGCAGAAGTCGGCGGGCATCTATCGCCGCGTCACGGGCATCGGCTAGGCTTACCAGGCTATCCGGCCCTAGCCCCATCCAATGCCCCCGGCCGCCCCGCTTGTAGCGAAACATCCATGTCCGGCTGCCCTTGACGATGCTAAGGTAAAGCCCGCCCCCATCGCCATGAAAGCCGGGCTTGGTTATTGCCTTCCACTCCTTCGCGGTACGCTTTTCTTCGGCCATCGCCAAAACCTACATACACTTCTATATACACCTTAGTCACGGATTGGAGCGAAGGCAAGCGTAGCGGAGCGAATGACGTTTGACAAAATCAAGGCTATTTCAGCCAGTTTTAGAGCCGTACGAAGCCGGGCGCATTGGCTTTAGGCAGACATCCCCTCCGCCAGAATTTTTCGATTGTTCCCGAGTTTGCCGACAACAATCAAAACCAAAAATCGATGTGGCTACGCCTACCTGGCTACACCGGCCCCGCGACTGCCCGCGAACGGGAACGCAGAGACCTGCAAATAAACATCATAATAAGTAAGTATTACTGTCCTATTTCTTGAAAAGGGGATCGCGCGAGGATGATAATTGTGGTGGGTACATCGGGCATCACCTAACCCACCTAATCCACCTAACCTTAGGGCCGGTCGCCCGGAGACCAGTCCTGGGCGGGGTTTGGTATTGGTGGCGGGTGCTACATAATACCGGTTCTAAGGCCCTTCGGCCTTAGCGGGGGGTCCTGGGGGGCAGCGCCCCCCTGGCCCTTGCCTCAAAATCCCCTCAAGTGCTGCCTGGTCGGCCCAATTCAACAGGACGGTGATGGGCAGGGTGGCGTCGCGGAGGGAGGGCGGGAGTTTGATGTGGTCTTTGGTGGTCGTGACGAGTTGGGCGTGGTGGCGGGCGGCGAGGGTGAGGAGGCGGGTGGCGTCGGATTGGGTGTAGGTGTGGTGGTCGGGGTAGGCGATTTGCGCGGCGAGGTGGGCGCCGAGTTCGGTGACGGAGGCGAAGAATTTTTCGGGGCGGCCGATGCCGGCGAAGGCGATGACGGGTGTTTGCGCCAGTTTTTGCGAGCAGACCGGAGTGAGGGTGGCGCGCAGGATGGGCAGGTTTTTGGGCAAGGCGGCGGCGGCGTTGGTGGTGTCGGCGCCGATCAGCACGGCGGCCTGGCAGCGGCCGGCGGCGGCGGCGACGGGTTCGCGCAGCGGGCCGGCGGGGAGGAGCAGAGAATTGCCGAAGCCGAAGCCGCCGTCGATCACCAGGAAGGAGACGGTTTTGGCAAGGCCGGGGTTTTGCAGGCCGTCATCCATGACGATGGCGGTCGCACCTTCGGCCAGGGCCAGCCGGGCGCCGGCGGCGCGGTCGCGCGAGACGATGGTGGGGGCGGCGGCGGCAAGGAGCAGGGCTTCGTCGCCGACGTCGCGCGCGGTGTGGTGCGCCGGGTTCACCAGGATGGGACCGGCAAAGCGGCCGCGAAAACCGCGCGTAAGCGCGAACGGCCGGCCCGGCAGCCGGCCGAGCAGGTCCAGCGCCAAAATTGTCTTGCCGGAGCCGCCGACGGTGGCGTTGCCGGCGCAATAAACCGGGATCCCGGCGAAGAAGCCAGGTTTTTTGACCCGCCTTGCGGTGATCTGGCGGGTGATGACGCCGAGCGGCGAGAGCAAACTGGCGGCCGGGCCGCCCATTGTCCAGAATGCCGGCGATTTCATAGCCGCTTACTCTCATTAAGAGAAATGGGCGTTGACCGATCCGAGTCATTGCGAGCGCAGCGAAGCAATCCATCTTTCATGCCGGTTGCAAGAAAGATGGATTGCTTCGCAAGGGCTCGCAATGACGCGGATGGGTCAAAGTCCATGCCACTTGCTATCATAGCGCGATGCGCAGGATCAGGTCCGCGAGTTTTTGCGGCAGCGCTTCCAGGCCGGCGAAGGCGGTTTTGGCGGCCTCGCCCGCCTGCGCGGCGGCGTCCGGGTTTTGCAGCCAGGCCGTGACGGCGGCGGCGAGCGAGCCGGCGTCCCGCACCTCCATTAGCGCGCCGCATGCGCGCAAAATTTCCGCCTGTTCGGCGATGTTTTCGGTGAACGGGCCAGTGATGACGGGGATGTTCAGCCGTGCCGCCTCAGCCAGGTTGTGACCGCCGATGGGCACCAGCGAGCCGCCGATGAAGGCGAACGGAGCAAGACGGTAGAACAGGCCGAGTTCGCCGAGCGTGTCGGCGACATAGACTTGGCCCGGCAGCGGCGGCTGGCCAAGGCTGCGGCGGGGGAGCAAAAATTCGGCGCCGCGTTCCGGGTGGCGCGGGGCGATGATGGTGACCAGCGTGGGGAAGTTTGCCAGCAGGATTTGGTGCGCCTCGATAACCATCTCCTCCTCGCCCGCGTGCGTGCTGGCGGCGAGCCAAACCGGGCCGTGGATTTGGCCTTGCAGTTCGTCGAGCCTTTCGGCGTCGCAGGGCAGGGCCGGGGCGGCATATTTCAGGTTGCCCCATTCAAGAATGCCGGCATTGCCGAATTTCTTGAAAACTTCGGCGTCCTGTCGCGACTGCACATGCACGTACCGAAAACCGTAGATCAGGATGCCGGCGTGCGGCAAAAATTTTTGCCAGCGCGCGGCGCTGCGCGCCGAAAAGCTGGCGTTAATGAGCAGACGGGGGATGCCGTGCGAATCGGTCAGGCGCAGCAGGTTGGGCCAAATCTCGCTCTCCACGAACACCGCCGCGTCCGGCCGCCAGTGGCGTAAAAAATTCTTCGCCCAGGCCGGCACATCAAGCGGGACGAATTGGTGCCGCGCGTGCGCGGGCAGGCGTTCGGCTGCGATTTTCGCGGAGGTGACGGTGCCGGTGGTGAGCAGAACCTGGGCCTGGCCAGCCAGCGCGTCGATCAGCGCCAGGACAGACATGGTTTCGCCGACGCTGGCGGCGTGGATCCAGATGAGTTTTTGGCCCGCCGGCCGCGGCAGGGAGGCGATGCCGCGGCGCTCTGCCAGGCGGTCAGCGATTTCCTTGCCCTGGCGGACCCGGCGGTTGAGCATGGTGCGCAGTACCGGGGCGGCGCAGGTGCCGGTGAGGCTGGCGGCTGAGGACATGATGCTCATGGTTTTTTTTCACGCGCGCGCTCGAGCGACCCGGTGAGCGCGGCTTCGATGGCCGGCAGCTGCGCTTGCCAGTTGTTGCGCGCGACGTTGATCGGCGCGGCGATGACCAGGCGGCCGCGGCCGAAGGGCAACGGGATTTTCATGCCGTCCCAGGAGTTGAGGTTGACGCCCCAGGCGGTCGCGGCGGCGGCGGCGATGACCGGCGCACCGGTGAGCGCCGCCAGTTGCGCGACACCGGGTGCGGCGGCGCGGCGCGGGCCGCGCGGGCCGTCCGGTGTCAGGCCGATATCGGCGCCGGCTTGCAGCGCGTGGGACAGCGCCCGCAGCCCGGCGGCGCCGCCTCTGGATGACGACGCCGCGACCTGTTTTGGCCCGAATTTTTCCACGACCTTGCCGATAAGCTGGCCGTCGCGATGCCGGCTGGCCAGCACGAACGCGGGCTTTTTGGCGCTGATGGCGGTTTTTTTCATCCACAGGATCGGCATGGCGGGCAGCGTCTCATGCCAGAACGCCACGATACAAGGCCGGCCTGATGCAAAACTGTCCAAATGGTCCCTGCCCTGCACCTCCCACCGCGTCGTCCGCGCCACCAGCACCAGATAGAGATAACCTGCCCACACGATCGCGGCCTGCACGGCGGCGGAGTTGAGAACGCGCTTCATACGGGCCGCGCGATAGCATAGCTGCGACGCCCGCGCACGCGGCTGGGCCGAAAACCTAGGTCTGGATTGCTTCGCCGTCCTCTTTCACGAACACGCCGAAATGCGGGTTTTCCAACAGCCCCAGCACCAGTTCGGACGGCCGGCAAAGCCGCGTACCGCGTGGGGAGACCACGATCGGGCGGTTGATCAGAATCGGCTGCGCCAGCATGGCATCCAGCAACTGGTCATCGCGCCATTTCGGGTCGCCAAGCTGCAGTTCGTCGTACGGCGTGCCGTTTTGCCGCAGCAGCGCGCGCACCGGCATGCCCATCGCCGCGATCAGCCCCGCCAGCGTCTCCCGGCTCGGCGGGGTTTTCAAATATTCGATAATTTCTGGCTCCTCGCCGCTGCGCCGGATCATCGCCAGCGTGTTGCGCGACGTGCCGCAGTTTGGATTGTGATAGATGGTCACGGCCATCGTTCAAACTCCCGTTCTTGATGTGGCGGCCTCGGCGGCCGGCGCCAGCAGCCAGTCCGTCACCACCAACGCCGCCGCCGCACCCGCCAGTTGCGCCAGAATGAAGGCCGGCACATCCGCCGGGCGGATGCCGGAAAACGTGTCGGTCAGTGCCCGGGCAATGGCGACGGCCGGGTTGGCGAAAGACGTGGAAGCCGTGAACCAATAGGCCGCGGTGATGTAGAGCCCCACCAGCCAGGCCACGCTGCCCGCCGCCAGCCGCCTGCCGGCCAGAATGGTGGCCACAAGACCGAAACTCGCCACCCACTCCGCCAGCCACTGTCCCCCGCCGGTCCGAGCGTGTTGCGAGAGCGCGATCAGCTTCAGCCCGAACATCGCGTGCGCCAAAATTGTGCCGGCGATGCCGCCCCCCACCTGAACAGCAGCGTAAAGTACGGCCATGCTCCGGCTCATCTCGCCTTTCAACGCGAACACCAGCGACACCGCCGGGTTGAGATGCGCGCCCGATACGGGGCCCAGAATCGTGATCAAAACCGTCAGCATCGCCCCCGTCGCCACCGCGTTGGCCAGCAGCGCCACGGCGGTATCCGCCGTCAGCCGGGCGGCCATGATGCCGGACCCCACCACCGCGGCCATCAGAAACAAGGTGCCAAAACCCTCCGCCGCCAGGCGGCGTGAAAGGCCGTAATCTAGGCTACGCCTGGACGTCATCGCGCCGCGCAACAGGCGCCGCCGTTTGTCCGCACCGTACCCAGATCGGCGGCATCGCCATAAACCGCGCTTTCGCCGGTGGTCAAAAAAGTCTCCCACGCGATGCCGGATGGATCCGAAATCCAGGATTTTTCGGATTTTGCGTAGCAGCAGGTCGTCGCCCCCTCCTCCAGCACCGGCCGGTCCGCCTGGCGGAGGCGGGCATAAATCTCCCGCAATTCATCCTGGTTCTCGACCTGGATGCCCAGATGGTCCAGCCCTGGCGCGCCGCCGCGCGCCGAAATCGCGAAGTTCAGGTGCGGGTCGTCCAGCAGCCATTTGGCGTAGTCCGGCTTGGTCACCGCCGGCGGCGCGGCGAACAGCGCGCTGTAGAACGGGATGGAAGCGTTCAAATCCTCGACGGAAACATGAATGTGCAGGCGTTTCATAGGTGTGGCTCCCTCATTTCATGGGCGGTCAGCGCCGTGGGATCGCAAAATCCGGGGCCGCAGCCGGCCGGGGCGCCCTGGCAACAATTTTCGGTCAAATAACGCAGCAGCGCGTTCATCGCGGCGAATTCCGCGGCATAAATCAGCGACCGGCTCTCCCGCCGGAAGGTTATCAGCCCCGCGTGGCGCAATTGGTTCAAGTGAAATGAGAGCGTGTTGGCCGGCACGCCCAGCCGCTCCGCGATTTGCCCGGCGGGCAGGCCTTCCGGGCCGGCCTGCACCAGGAGGCGGAAGACGTCGAGCCTTGACTCCTGCGCCAGTGCCGCGAGTCCCGTGATGGCATCTTGTTTTTCCATAATTCTAATATAATTGAATTATGGAAGAAAGCAATCGACTTTATCTCGCCTTGTGAGGCAAATTTTGCCCAGAAACGCGCTCAATCAGCGCCCGGTAATCCCGAAGATATTTCCGCATGTCCAGATGCCGCCGCGCATAACGGCGCGCCGCGGCGCGCAGGCTCGCCATTTCGGCCGGATGGTCCAACGCGTGCAATATGGTTGCGGCCAAGGCTTGCGCGTCCAGCGCCGGCGTGACCAGGCCGGTTTCGCCGTGCCTGACGAACTCGGTCACCGTGGCCGTATCGCCGCCGATGACCAGGCAGCCGCAGGCCAGCGCCTCCCGCAGCGACCATGACGCCACGAACGGATAAGACAAATAGACATGCACATCCGAGCGCTTCAGCAGCGCCAGGTGGTCCGGATAGGCGATCTTGCCGGGAAAATTTACCCGCGAGAGGTCGAGTCTGCCCGATAATTCCGCCAGCAGCGCCTCGCGCCACGGGCCGTCCTTGTGCTTGGCGCCGTAACTCACCTCGTCGCCGCCGACCACGGAGACCACCACGTCCGGCCGCTTCGCCAGCACTTCCGGAAGGGCGCGCATCAAAGTGTGGAAGCCGCGATAGGGTTCCAAATTGCGGGCCACAAAAGTGATGAGTTTTTGCTCCGGCGCGACCGTGAAACCAGGCGCCTGCAGCGTTTGCTGGGCCGCCTTAGGGTCGGGTTTGCAGGTCTCCAGGTCCACGCCTTCCTGCAGCAGATGCAATTGCGGCTGCGCCCATTTCGGATAGGTCTGTTTTTGCCAGCGCGTCGGCACCTGGCCGGCCTGGCCCTGCGTCAGCGCCAGCAGATTCACGCCGTTCTTGGCCCGCACGGAGGAAAACTGTTCCACCGGCATCACGAATTCCGGGTCGAAATTCACGTCGCCGCCGACAATGTTGTAGAAGAATTCGAAATAGCCCAGAATCGGCACGCCGGGATACACATCCGTCAGATTCAGCAACTCGCCCCAGCCGTTATGGCCGATGATGATGTCCGGCGTGAACCCAAGCGCCTTGATCTGGCGCGCGCCGGTGGCGCAGTTTTCGGCGCGGCGCATCGCGGTCTCAAACTCGCGCGCGTCGCGATGCGTCGCCTCCGGCACCATCGGCGGGCGGGCATAGGTGACTTTTCGCACGCCGGGCATGAAATTGCCGTTCGGCTCGGTCATGAAAACAATCTCGTGCGTGCCGGGCGCGCGCTCGTTGTCGGCCAGGAGGCTGCGGATGATGTGCAGATACTGGCCGGGGAAGTTTTGGTGGACGAAGAAGAATTTCATAAGAAAGAAGCGCTTTTTAAAAAAAGGCTCC
>PLFB01000034.1 GCA_003137135.1 Acetobacteraceae bacterium | reverse complement strand
GGATTTGGAGACGGTGATGAGCGCCGCGGCGGCGGTGGGCAGCACGTAGGCGACCTGGCTGGCGCCGGAGAAATCCGGGGCCGGCAGGTTGTTCGCCGTGCCGACGGAGAAGAAGGTGGCGCGGATTTCCGGCACCACCGCCAGCTGGAAGGTGCCGCCGGCGGCGGGACCCGCAGCGCCGATGGTGACGTAGCCGCGCACGCCGAAGGCGCCGGTGCCAAGCGGGCCGGCGGCGGCGGTGTTCACCACGTCCGGCTGGATGCCGAACAGGATGGTCTGGCCGGAGCCGATGGGCAGCGAGACGGTGTCGGTGGCCGAGAGCGAGATGACGTTGTTGCCGCCGCTGCCGTCCTCGTAATCCACCAGCAGGAAACCGGTGCCGGCGGGGAAGGCCGAAGACGGGTTGAAGCCGAGCTCGACGGTAAGGTTGCCGGCCACGTTGTCCGGCAGCCGGGTGATGAGGACAAAGTAGCCCTGCGCGACGAACGGCACGGCGACACCGGGCGGCAGCAAGTTCGGCGGCACGATCGGTTCCGAAAGGATCTCGAATTCACTAAGGTATTGCATGGATCTTCCTGTTGCGTTGAAGGTTTTTAAAGCGCTGTGACGGGCGGGCGCGCAGCACGGCAGCGGCGCCGCCGGCAATCTAGCGGCGCGGATTAGATTGACAATCGCAACAACACGCGGCGCGGCAAGCGTGAATTTCAGAACATTTCATCACGAAGTTACAATTAAAAAAAGTTTTTTCCCGAACGGCGCGCCATGATGCGAATTGTTGCGCGCGATCCATTCTTGTGGCGCAATATTTTCTTGGAGAGCGGATCGTGACACGCGCGGAACCGGCAAGAATTTAAGAAGGATTCATGGCTTTTCAGCGCATTTGGGAATCGCTCATGACGAGCCATATAGCGATGGCAACAGCAGGAGTCTCCAATGAGCATCTATACCGGGCCGGTGTTCGAGATGGCCAGAAAGCAATTCGTCGTGATCGCTGACCATTTGGAGATTCCGGAGGATGAGCGGGACCGGCTGCTCTATCCCAAGCGGGCCGTCACGGTATCGGTGCCGGTGCATCGCGATGACGGCACCACGGCGGTGTATCAGGGCTATCGCGTGCAGCACCATCTGACGATGGGCCCCACCAAGGGCGGCACGCGGTTCTCCGCCAATCTGGATATCGGCGAGGTGGCGGCGCTGGCGATCTGGATGAGCTGGAAATGCGCGCTGGTCGGGCTGCCCTATGGCGGCGCCAAGGGCGGCGTGACGGTGGACCCGCCATCGCTATCCCTGCGCGAGCTTGAAGGGCTTTCCCGGCGCTATATGCAGGAAATGATCCCGTTCGTCGGCCCGCATACGGACGTGATGGCGCCGGACATGGGCACCAACGAACAGGTGATGGCGTGGTTCATGGACACGTATTCGGCCTATCTGGGCCACACTGTGACGGAGATTGTGACCGGCAAGCCGGTGGCGGCCGGCGGCACGGTGGGCCGGCGGGAGGCGACCGGCCGCGGCGTCGTGCACCTGGCGATGCGCGCCGCGGAGCTGCTGCAGATCAACCCTTCCGGCGCGCGCGCCATCGTGCAGGGCTTTGGCAATGTCGGCGCGGTGGCGGCGGCTGAACTGGCGGCGCGCGGCGTGAAGATCGTCGGCGTGAGCGACCATACCGCGTGCCTGTACGATGCCCGCGGCTTGCCGATGGAGGCGCTGCAAAAACACGTGGCGGCGCGCAAGGTGCTGGCGGGTTTTTCCGCCGAGGCGGCGTTCGACCCTGGCGCGCTGCTGGCGCAGCCTTGCGAGTTTCTGGTGCCGGCGGCGCTGGAACGGGTGATCGACGCGGATATGGCAAAACGGCTGAACTGCCGGATTCTGGCGGAAGGCGCCAACGGGCCGACCACGCCGGAGGCGGATTTGGTGCTGGACGGCAGGCGGGACGAGATTTTCCTGATCCCGGATATTCTGTGCAACGCCGGCGGCGTGGTGGTGAGCTATTTTGAATGGGTGCAGGATCTGCAACAGCTTTTCTGGGAGGAGGCGGAGGTGAACCAGCGCCTGCGCCAAATTCTGGACCGCGCCTTCAACGCGATGATGGCGCGGGTGGGACGCGAACACATCAGCCACCGCACCGCCGCAATGGCCGCGGGGGTGGAAAAGGTGTTCGCGGCGAAGAAGATCAGAGGTTTGTTTCCTTAAGAAAACAAGAAAGCGGCGCTTTTTGAAAAAAGCCCCTCCGCGGGTGCGGCGCAAAAACTTTTNNTTTTTTGGTTACTTTTTTTTCAAAAAAAGTAACTGCTTTCTTCATCCAAAGAACCCATGAATAAACCATTGCACCGGCTTTGTGCCGCCATGCACACCGGCGCGAAAAACCCAGAATTTGGCGCCGTCAGCATCCTCCACCGCATAATAGTCGCGGATTTTCTCCGTCTCCGGCCTCGCGTTATCGTGTTCGTGCCGCCACCATTCGCGGGCGATGCGCTCCGGGCCCGTGGCTTTACAAATGCGGTGGCTTTTGCCGCGCCAGGAAAACAGCACTGGCGGGTCGTCCGGCACCGGCGCGATCACGCTGATGGCGTCCGGCTTTTCCAGAAGTTTGATGGGGCGCCTGAAGTTTGGCCGCTGCCAGGGCACCGGCGGCAGGCTGATGGGACGCCGGCGCGTGACGTATTCGGGCACATGGGTAGCGCGTTCCTGCACCCGCCAGATTTTTTCCGGGCCGAGGCGGTTTAACAGAGTGTTCGCGGGCTTCGAAAAATCCGGTTTGGGGCGCTCCAGGGAAATCTGCGCCGGCGCCAGCGTTTCGGTCTGCTCCGCTGTCAGCGCCACCGCGTCCACGCCGAATCCCGGATCGACGGTTTTCAGTTTCTCCTGCAAAAGCTTGATGATTTGCGCCTCATCCCGGCAGGGCGCGGCGAATTTCAGGGTGATGTCCGGGCGCCGCGCATCCACCCGAAAGAATACCGCGGTCAGCGTGGTGGCGCCCAGCCGCGCACCCGCCAGTCTGGGGCACAGACGCGCCGTTAGTTTGGCCAGCGCCGCCTGCAACTGCGCGGGCGCGAAAATCGGCTCCGCGAAATGCAGAATCTCGCGCCATTCAGGCGGCGGCTTGACAAATTCCAGACTCTCGGCCGCGCTGCCCAGCGCCTGCGCCAGCTTTCGCACGGGTTCCGGGCCGTAGCCGGCCGTCAGTTCCGCCCGCGGCAGGCGCATCAATTCGCCCACGCGCCTTATGCCGACGCGCCGCAGCTTTGTAATCGTGCGGTCATCCAGCCCCAAGGCCGCCAGCGGCAGCGGTTTTAAATCTTCGCTGCCGGGCTCGCCAAATCTCGCCAACCCCCACGCCGCCTGCGCGGTATCGGCGATCGCCACGCGCGCGCCCGGCAGCCGCGCCAAAATATGCGCCCGCAACCCCGCCTCGCCGCCGAACAGATGCGCGCAGCCAAAAATGTCGATGAACACGCCGTCCGGCGGCGCCAGCGCGGTCAGCGGCGAGTAGCGCTGGCACCACAGCGCCAGAGCCAAAAGATCACCCGGCGGCGCGCCGCCGCATGTCAGCCCATTCTGTAACTGCAATGAGAGCAGGCGGCGTTTTGTCATGGTCACCCTCCGTCACCTCATAAAAAAACACGCCCGGCCGGCCGCCCTTGGCGTATAACAGCTCCGCCCGAAAACCGCCCGGTGCGGGCTCGATGAACCAGCGCGTCGCGCAGGCGGCAGAATCCTGCGGCGTGCGGCGCGCGGCGTGGCGCAGCACAAAGCCCCAGCCGCCGCCTTCGCGCGCCGCCAGCGCCAGCCGGCGCGCCGCCAGCCGGCTCAAACCCCCCACCTCCGCGATGCCGGCCATGCCGCCGCGCAAGCCAACCTCCAGGCTCGCCAGGCAGGCCGCATCATCCCGCCCTTGCGCGAAGAAAATTTTTCCGGGGTCCAGACCCAGCCAGGCCAGGCCCGGCGGATAGGCGTTTTGCAGCGCACTCACCCACAGCACCGGCACCTCCCCGGGCAGCGCGCCGCCGGCCTGCGCCAGCAGCAAAACCAGAAACGCCAGATGCGCAAAACCGCCCTCCACACCGCGCATTTCATGCACCGCGCCGGCCGCCAGCCCGCCTTGCGGCAGTTGCGGCGGCGCGCCATCCAGGTCCGGCAGGGGCAAAGGCGGCAAGGTCATGTTCTATATTTGTTCTCATCGGCGGCCGAGAGTCAAGCGCCCCAAAAAACCCCACCTGTCCGTCCGGTGACCGCGTTTTAATACGCGGCATCTTTTCGATGATGCACCGGCCCACAATTTACCGACTCACAAAACAATTTTTTGGAGAACGCAAACGTGAGTCTCATCCTCATCATCATCGTGCTCGTCCTGCTGTTCGGCGGCGGCGGCGGCTACTACGCGCACCGCACCTATGGCGGCTACGGCTCCGGCNNAAAGTTTTTTGGTTACTTTTTTTAAAAAAGTAACTTCTTGTTCCTTTTCTGGTCAGATTTCTAATACTGTAGAGGATATCATCATGAAACATATTTTACTAAGCGCGGCAGCCGCGCTGCTGCTGTCGGGCGGTGCCGCGCTCGCGCAAAGCACCACCTCGGAAACCACCACCACCGTGCAGCCGGTGGCGCCGGTCATCGCGCCGCCGCCCGGCACGCTCAGCACCACGGTCACCAAAAAAGCCGTGGACGCCTATGGCGATACCTACCAGTCCACCAAAACCACCTACGGCAACGAGGACGGCGCCGGCAGCGACAGCAGCACGACCACGACCATCGTGCCGCCGCCTGAAGCCATCATCACCAAGAAAATCACCACCACCACCACCTCGACGGGGGATTGATCATGCGCCGCGCAACATGGCCTTTGGCCGCCGGCGTGCTTTTGCTCCTGGCCAGCTGCGGCAGCCCGCCGCCCACCACCACGTCCACCACGACCGAGGAAACCACCGTCGCCCCCATCCCGCAGCCCATGGCGCCAGGCACGGTAACGACGCAGGAGACGCATTCGCAGACCGTGAATCAATAGGATTTTTGTATCCCCGGCTATTGCGGGCCGGGGAGACCTAGAATAGCGCTTCCGCCACGTGCCAAAGCACGCCGGAGGGATCAAACAAAAACCCAACCTTCATGCCCCACGGCTGCATCGCCGGCGCGCGCGGCGGTTTTGCGCCGAATTTTGCCACCAGGTCCGCATCCGTCACGCGCGCCCACCAGGTTTCCACATTGCGCACCATCAGCTGCAGCATCATGTTCTCCGCCGCTTCCGGCGTATAGAATTTCGTCAGAATAAAACTGAAACTGCCGAGCTTGAGAATCGCGATCTGATCATCCTGCAGCGTCACGGCAAATCCGAGCGCCTGATAAAACGCCTTCGAAACTTCAAAATCCTTCGCCGGCACAAACGGCCGCAGCGCCAGTTCCTGTTCCATGCCTCACTCCGCCGGTTGCAAAAGTTTGAACCCCAGCGCCGCGGCGATCGCCGCCACCGGCAAAAACACCAATACGGCAAAATCCAGATACGCCATAGCGCCGGCCGCCAGCGCGCCGAAAAAATACAGAAAAAACGACGCCGCCTGCCGCCTGGTATCCCGCGGCAGCACGAATTTTTCTGACCTGAGCGCATCGGTCAGGCCAATCACCAGGTTGGTCAGCGTGCTGGTGAAAACCACCGTGGGAATGTTCGAGAGATTGATTTTCTTGCCCACGATGCTTTGTAAACCCATCGAAACGGACAGCAGCGCGATCAAAAAATCCGCCGCCAGGCTGCCGTTTTTATGTCCCACCGGAAACCAGAACAGCACGACGCCCGCCAGCAGCAAAAGCTCGATGCCGAGCAGAATGTTCAGCGAATCCGCCCGCGGCCTGTCGCGCGTCAAACTATGCCCGAGCGCGGCGCCGGTGGTAAAACCGCACAGCCCGATGGCGGAACCCGCCGCCGAATAGAACGAGAGCCGCGCCAGGTAGATTCCCAGAAACGCCAGATTGCCGGTCATCGCGGACGCGAAAATCCCGCCCAGACGCACGAAACTAATCACATCCACCGCGCCGGCGGCGAACGCGGTGAGGCACAAAACGTATTCTAGGTAGGCCGGGCGCGGGTCTTTCGGTTCCGACATTGAAACAGTAAGTAAGCAGTTACTTTTTTGAAAAAAAGTAACCAAAAAACTTTTGGTAATTTGGACCGCGCTGGTTGAACCACCTGTGGCCCAGATTAAAGTGCTTGCTTGCGTCTTTCACCCCACAGCCTCAGGCGCCACAGTCTTGCGCGCCCGCAGCCGGCGTATCCGCCGCGCGTCGGCCTCCAGCACCAGAAATTCGATCCCCGAAGGATGCGGGATGATTTCGCCCTTGGTCGGCACCCGGCCGGCCAGGTTGAAGACTAGGCCGCCGACGGTTTCAATATCCGCGGCGCGTTCCTCGTCGGACAGGACGGTGCCCATTTTGGCCTCAAAATCCTCCACCGGCAGCAGCGCGTTCAAATCCAGCGCGCCGTCGGCCCGTTCGGTCAGCATCGGCCCTTCGATTTCGTCGTGCTCGTCGGCGATATCGCCGACGATGGTCTCCACCAGATCCTCGATCGTTACCAGCCCGTCGATGCCGCCATATTCATCCACCACCAGCGCCAGGTGCGTGCGGGTCTGGCGCATCTGCAGCAGCAGGTCCAGCACCGAGATCTGCGGCGCCACCATCAGCGGCTTGCGCAGGATTTTCTCAACCGAGAAGGTTTCCGGCGCCCCGTCGAACGCAAACACGTCCTTGATATGCACCATGCCGAGCACGTCATCCAGGTGCTCGCGGAATACCGGCATGCGGGAATGGCCTTCCTCGCGGATCAGCGCGATCGCCTGCGCCAGGCTCACATCCGCGCGCATGGCGATGATATCGGGGCGCGGCACCATGACGTCGTCGGCGGTGATCTCGCGCAAACGCAGCACGTTGGCGATCAGCGCGCGTTCCTGCACGTCCAGCCCCGCCGCCTCGCCGGGCTGGCCGGTGGGGGTTTCCGTGCCGGCTTCCTGCACCAGTTCGGCGATCGAATCGCGCACCGATTGTTCGGTGTTGCGCAGCCGGCTCAGCAGGCGGTGGAGTGCCGAACTCATCGGTTTTTCCAGGGGTTTTTCACACCCAGCCGCGCCAGCATTTTGGCCTCGGCGTTTTCCATGCGGCGCGCCTGCCCGGCGTGGTGGTGGTCGTGCCCGGCCAAATGCAGCGCGCCGTGCACCAGCAGATGCGTCAGGTGCGCCGCCACCGCGCGCCCGGCTTCCCGCGCCTCGCGCCGCACCGTGCCGAACGCCAGAAAGATTTCCGGCGGCCGTTCATAGGTCAGCACGTTGGTCGGCTTGTTCCTGCCGCGCGCCAAAAAATTCAGCCGCTGCACGGTACGGTCATCGGTCAGCACAACATCTGCGTTGCATCCGGCCACGATCATGGTTTTTTCTACCAGCCTGGCGACGTTTCGTACATGGATGCGCCACAGCCGGTCGGTGATGGTCAGGCCGCCCCCGAAAGAACCAGGGGCGGCGGTAGGTCGGGGTTCCATCAGCCGCGGCGTTCCCGCGCGTGTTCCTTGGCGGCGGCCTGGCGCTGGTCGTAGGCCTCCACAATCCGGCCGACCAAGGGGTGGCGCACGACGTCGGAATTGTTGAACCGCGCGACGCCGATGCCGGCGAT
>PLFB01000131.1 GCA_003137135.1 Acetobacteraceae bacterium | reverse complement strand
CGAAACTTCTTCTGCGATCAAACCGGCCAGGCAGAGCACGCGCCGCGTCCAGCCCAGGCCGAAATTCGACCAGGTCGACAGATGCGATGAAAATTCCAAACGCCGTGCCAACGCCTCCCGGGCCAGCTGCACGGGATCGCCCTTGGCGAGCGCGGCTTGCGTCTCGCTTCCTAACACCCCGTCAGCCGGTGCACCGGACGCCTGCTGCAGCCAGAGGATCGAGCGCCGCACACCCGCATTCACCGCGGCGTCGAACGCCACGAGTGCGAGTGGAAAACTGAGCGCGTCGGCATTCACAGCCGACCAGTAGTCGCGCCGATAGATCGCTTCCGCGTCAGCCTGCGTCAGGTTCGCGATATCGAGCGCGGGATAGGCCGCCGCGCTGATGCCGAAATTCGTGCCGCGCAGCGCGCCGCAGCCGACCTGCCCGCCGGTCCAGTTACCAGGATCGGCGGCGTTGTCGGAAAACCCGCCCTCCTGCGCCAACGTGAACGTGATGCACCTTGAAAAACTGTCCGCCATCAATGCCCCGCCAGATGTATGAAATTCGTTGCGAGTCCGCCACATAAAGCCGAGAGGATGCTGACGACCGTCATGGTCAGCCGCCGCTCCGCATCGCGTTCGCCGCCCAGCCGCGAAAGCTGCGAGCGTAACTCGCTGATCGCGGCGGTCAGCTCATCGACTTTTTCAAACAACTTGGCGAAGGTTTTGTCCTCCTGCGCCAAATAGCGCTCCCGCCAGTTTTCCAGCGCGTCAATCCGCGCGTCCAACACGCCAAAATTTTGCCTAAAACTTCCGGCATCGGCGCGCATCGCCGCGATGTCGGATCGCAACAGCGAAACCGACTCTGCTTCGTTCATGGCGGCGCTCAATCGGGCTGGTCGGAAAGCGTGATCGGGTAGCAGGTCGCCTGTAGCGGCATGTTGATGGCCCACGCCGTGCCGAGATCATCGGCGATGTTCCAGCCCGCCGGCGGCGTGACGAGCGAAGCATTATCGGTCACGGCGTCGCCCCGCCCGATCTGCGTGCTGCCATAGGGGTAGAACAACAGCACATCCGATGAGGGATTGGTGATCCCTGATGCCAGCGTCAGGGCGATATGAGTCGCGTCGAGCCGCGCCGCCGCCGTCGCGCTGATCACGTTGCCCGGACTGGCGACGCTGCCGCCGTCCATCACGGCAAAGCCCACACCGAAAACCGCCTGCAACGGCACGATCAGATCGTTGCCGGAATCATGCAGAATCGTGAGAACCAGGTCGGTGTCAGAGGCACGATAAACATGAACGATCCGCGGCCCGCCGACGGCGGGCAGGCCCGAGCTGGGAATTGCCGAGGCCGGAATCGTGTCGCTGAGACCGCCGGCGATCGCGGCACGTCCTGCGGCGTGCGCGCCGATCATGCCATACCGCAACAAATCCGGCTGGTCGCGGTGCTGCGGATCGCCGCCGGAAAAAATGCCGGAACTCGGGTCATAGCTCGCGTTCAGCGGGTTGGAATCAGACGTCTGCGCGACGAGCACCAACATGTTGTTCGCGGATTCGGCGACCAGATCGGCGATCGATTCACGCACCATCTGCACGCCCGCCGTGGTTTCATACGGAATCGCATTCCACGCCAGCAGCGGCAGCGANNAGCGCCGAGACGACCGCCGACGAGCCGGTGAGATAATCCGTCAGCGCCAAAAAATCCGGGCCACTGGACCAGGTCGAGGGATCGGAGCCGTCGCCCGGGTTCGTTAAAAACGTGCCGTCGCCTACGCCGGGCGGAAACAGCGGCGGCGTGGAGTTGGAAATCGGATGGCCAGAAATGATCGAGTAGCGCGACGGCGAGATGTAGGTGCCGGAAGGCTGTCCGTCATAGGAATAGGAAGCGGCACCCAGATACCACGCGATGCCCTGCGCCATGGCGAGCGGCGCGCCGGCGGCGACGAACCATATGGCGTTGGACTGGCCCATCACCAGCACGCTGACNNTCCGCCGCGTCCAGCGCGCGCTCCCAGTTCGCGGCCTCGTGGAACCAGCACTGCGCGGAACCCTGGATCGAGCCGTCGTGAAAGTACAGAACTTGCGCATCGGCGCTGGCGCTGAACGGATTGACGACGGCGCTCGCCACCTGCACGCCATCCAGCCACGCATCCACGCCCACCCCCGGTGTGTTGCGCAAAATAACGGCGTGCGAGTGCCGGCGGGCGATGGCGGTGGAGAGCACGGTCTGGCTGGCGGTGCCGGGAAATAACGTCAGGTTATTATCCGCGCTGTCGGCCTGCAGCACCGTCACGCCGTTGGCGACGCAATGCAGCAGCGGAATCGGCGCCGCGTTCACATAATACGTGCCTTGCCGCAGATTGGGCCTGGTCCAGACCAGATAGCGCGTCCAGGCGGCGCCGGCGCCGAATTCGAAGCCCGAATGGACAAGCCCCCAATCGGGATCGAGCGTCGGCCCGTAGGTCAGAATCTCGGGATCGGGCGCGCCGATCGCGCCCAAAAATCCGTTCACCCGCGCCACCGCCAGCGTGCTGACCGGGCTGGTATCGACCGAGATATGATAGGGAAACAGCGTCGCGCCGTTGCCGGATTTGTCGATGACCGAGCCCACCACCGCATTCGCGCCGGTGACCGGTGCACCCGTGATGTCCAGCAGGCCGCTGAGCAAACCGGCATCCCACCAGCCGGAGAGGCCGGAAATGCTGGACGGAAACGGCCCGGCGAATACGCCCTGCGGCGCGCCGCCGCCGGCCGGCAAGGCGCCGATCAAGGCGCGGGTGGCGTCGCCCGTCAGCAGCGGCGAGCCGGGTGCGGTAAACAGCAGCGTCACCTAGGTCACCGTGATGGAATAGGACGAGACGGCGGTGCTGCCGCCGGTCGTGGTCTGCACCCAGACATAGTAAACACCGGCGGAGGCGGGCGTCGGGTAGTAGATCGCCCAGAGCTCGTCATTGTAGATATCAAGCGCCGCCTGCCAGCCGGAGGTCGGCACCACCGTGTTGGACGTGCTGAGCGCCACCTGCACCGCGGCCGGCTGCGTCGGCGTGATGGCGCCGTTCAGCCCGATCGAACCGGTATTATGCACATAGGGGCCGGAGGTTGACGGCGAGTTGATCCCCAAAACCAGCGCCGGTTGCGCCGCCACCGTAATGGCCGCGGAGACGGCGGTCAGGCCGCTGGTGGGGTCCTGCGCCCAGGCATAGTAGGTGCCGGCGGCAGCGGGCGTGAGCGAGAGCGCGAAGCTGCCACCGCTGTTCACCGCCGCGGTCCAGCCCGAAGCCGGCGCCGTGGTGTTTTGCGTCGCGAGTTGCGCGTTCACGGCATCCGCGGCCGGAACGACGGTGCCGGTGACCGTGACGACCGAGCCAGCCGTGCCGGAGGACGGCGCGGTGATGGTCAGCGACGCAGCCACCACATTGATGGCGCTGGACATCGCCTGCACGGAGGTCGCGGAACTTTGCTCGGCCCAGACATAGATGGTGCCGGCGGCGGCGGGTGTCAGCACCGCCGTCCAGGCGCTGTTGACCACGGACGCGTTCACCCAGCTGGCGGGTGCCACCGTGAGGCTGCTGGAATAGCCGACCCGAACCGCCGCCAACGCCGGCGACACGGTGCCGCTGAGCGAGAGCGGCGCGCCCAGGACGAGGCTGGCGGGCGTCGCCGCGATCGTTACGCTTGGCGGAATCACGGTAAAGCTGTTGGAAACGCCTTGCACGGCGATGTTCGCATGGTCGCGCACGCGCACGGTATAGGTGCCGGCCGTCAACCCCGGCATCGCAAAACTGAAAGCATTCGCGGTGATCACCGGGCTGGTCACGGCCACCCAGGTGGCGCCGCCATTGGTGGAATAATCCAGCGCGATCGGCGCGTCGTTGAAAATGCCGCCGGTGACGGTAAAGCCCGCGCTCGGCGCGGGTGCGGCGATCGAGGCCACGGTGATCGTCGGCGCGTTCGGGACGATGCCGCTCCACCACACCAGCGAGCCGCCCGAATAGGTGAGCCCGACCATGCTGGTCGATGTACCGGGCGGCAGCGAGGCGCTGCCCGAGCCCGAGGTGATGCCGGTGCCCATCGTGACCGAGCCGGCGCTGAGATTGATGAGCGTGCAGGCGAACCCGGAGCCCATATTGGAAAAATTGGCGGTCAGCGTGATCGGCTGGCTGGCGATCAGCAGCCGGTCGTTATGCGCGCTGCCATCCAGCACGGTATTGGCCGTGAGCTCGACGACATTGCTCTTCAGCGTCGGAATCTTGGCCTGCAGATAGGTCCAGAGCGCGCCAAAACTTTGCACATTGAGCGCGCTGCCGCCCTGCGCGACCAGCAGCATGTCGCTATCGGCAGCGGGTGCCGCCGCCGGCAACTGGTTGATCGTCTGACCGCCGACCAGTTGCCCGTAGGGTAGCCAGGCATTGGCGCCATTCTGCCAGATCGCGACATAGTCGGTGGCGCCGATCGTGCTGACGGCGTTGGCGGTGTTCGGCGCCAGCAGCCCCTGGCCCACGGCCCCCGTCGCCCCCTGCGGACCGGCCTGCCCCGCCGGCCCGGCGGGACCTTGCGGCCCGGCCGGTCCGGCGATGCTCGATGCCGTGACCGTGATGACGCCGTTGCCGTCGATGCCGATGCCGCTGCCCGCGCTGAACAAGGCGCGCAGGGCCGTGACCGGCAACAGGCCAGGCACCAGGCCGCTATCGATGACCACGCTGTCGGAGACCGACATCGCCGCCTGCACGGCAAAGCCGGCATGGTCAGCGCCATTGGCGACCACGATGCCGTTCGCCAAGGCCAGGCCGGTGCCGACCGTGACCGCCTCCGGCATCCCCAGCCCGGCGCTGTTGCGGCCCAGCAGCATGCCGCTGGACATGTCGATGACGGGCTGCAACGGCGCGGTGATCTGCGCGACCGTCACGGAATACAGCAAACCGCCATGCGACAAGGGCAATAGGTCGCTCGGCCCGACCGCGGGTGCGGCCGGCAACTGGGCTAACGTTGTCATGTAAAAAATTCCTCCTAGGCGACCGCGACCCAGTTCGTATTCCCCGTCCCCGCCTGCTTCACCCAGAACGTGCCGCCGACGCCGCCGTTCAGGTTCCTAAACGTTGAGCCAGGGGGCGCCGATACCACGTTCAAGGGCGAGCCGCGGCCGATCAGCTCGACCGCGCCGACCGGCTCGACGTCGGAAATAATGCGCAGCATGCCCGCACCGGATGGGTGCATCGAGATATCGCCCGACTGCGTGCGCAAAGTGAGGCTGCCGTCACCGTTGGGCGAGACATAGTCATTCTGCGAGAACCGCGCCGCCCGCCAGCCGCCGCCATAGCCGATCCAGTCGATGGACGCATTGGCCGGCACCGTGATCGGCGCGTTCGTCCAGTTGAATTGCGCCGGAGAACTGCCCGCGTCGGCGAACGTCACATTTGTCAAACAATCAATGGTCAGCTCGCGATTTTGCCATACCGGCAATCCCACCTGCACCGTCACCGTGGCGCCGCTGCCGTTGCCGCTGATGTTCGCCGTCGTCCCCGCGGAATAGCCTGAGCCAAAATTGGTCATCTGGATGCCCAGCACCGCGCCGCCGGAGAGCCAGACGGTGGCGGCAGCACCGGTGCCGGTGCCGGAGAAGCTTATGGTCGCGCTGCTATAGCCGCTGCCGCCATTGACCACCTTGCAGAACACGATCTGGCCGACCGTCGCGCTGGCTTGCGCGGTGATGATCGAGGCCACCGGCGCGGTCGCCTGATTGATGCTCACGGCATCGGCGACATCCGGGACCACCAGCGTATAGACACCGTTGATCAGCGTCGGATTGACCGCCCAGCGCGAGACATAGTTCGACAGATTGCGCTTGATGATGATGCTGTCGGTATAGGCCGAAATCGCATTGGGCAGGTAGGCGCCGGGTTCGCCAAGGATGATGTTGTCGGTGATGACGATATTCTGCGGCGCGTCACGCAGCAGGATGCCGATCACGAAGCCGGAGGTCGTGATCCAGTTGCCGGAAATCGTCAGATCGCTGCAAGCCAGATTGAAATCGTGGCCGGCGCCGTCGGATTCGACGTTCTGCACGGATATTCCCACGCCGGTGCAGTCTTGCAAAAAATTATTGCGCGCCATGCAGTTCTGGCCGCCGCCGATATTGATCCCCGATACGGGTCCATCGACGTAATTATCCGAAACATCCGTATAAATCGAACCGCCGCAGTCGATCCCGAACGCGGACGCGCCGGTGATCATATTACCGGAGACCCGGCAATAGCTTGTATCGCACAGAATGCCGGCACCCGCCGCGAAGGCCGAGCTGTTATTCGCGCAAAGGTTGCCCGTCACCAGAATATTTCGGCCGGAGATATAAATCCCGTAATTGCGGTTGGAGTAGCAATTATTCGAGGCGATCAGCGCGCCCAGAATGTCCGGGTTCGCGTTGCTGTAGATGACGTTGCCGTTGTTATTCGTGGTATTGAAATTCCCGACGATGATGCCGCAGATATTGTTCCAGCAGGTGTTGGAGACCACCTGCAGATTGCGCACTTTCAGGACAAAATTCGGATCCTGGCTATCGACATAAATGCCGTTGCCGCCGTTGTCATGCGCCCGGCAATTGGTGACGCTCAGCGCGTCGGTGGCCATCGCGTACAAACCGTGTTCCGCGTTGCCGTAGAATTCGCAGTTGTCGATGTGGTGCTGCGTGATCGTCGGATCGCTCGCAAGATAGGTGATGCCGGAACCGTAGGCGCCGCCTTCGGCGTTGCGGAAGACGCAGCGGGTTATGACCGACTTGGTGCAACTCGCCTGGATCGCCACGCCATAAACATTGCTTTTGATCGTGCTGTTCGCATCAAACGTGATCCCGTCGATGATCACGGCCGCGCTCGAAAAACTCAACCACGCCGCCGGACTCGAGGTCCCCGATTTTGACTGGGACGGCCGCGTCAAAATGGTCTGCCCCGGCACGCCGAGCAGCGTGCACGACGCTGCCGATATGTCGCACTCGCCGACGATGGCATAAGTGTTGGCGCCAAACCGCACCGGATTGCCCGAGGCGATCGCCGCCAGCAGAGCCCCGCTGTCATCGGTCGTGCCGTTGCCGACCGCGCCAAAATCCTCGATCGAAACAGCGTTCATCGCCAGCGCCGCGAGCGTTCTGGTCGCGGTGCCCTCGGTCGCCTTGGCCGTCAGCCCGCCACCGGGCAAACCCGGAACGCCGCCGATGCCCGCCATGAAATTGGCGTAACTCACGCTCACGTTGCTGCCGCCTTGGCCGATCGGCACCAGGTCAGACGTGGCGGGGGTGTTACCGGTCGGCAGGCCCGGGATGCTGAATGGCGTGGCGTTGGCGGAAAGCGTCGTGCCGGTCAACGTCAGATTGGCGCCGATGTTCACCGGCACCGGCGCGCTGAGCCCTGGATTCACACCCGCCAGCAGCGTGTTCTGCGGCACCGTGATCGCGAGCTGCACGCCGGATAGGATCTGCGCGCGCGTCGCCGCCAGGGTCTGGTCGTTCTGAAAGATCGCCAGCAAATCCGAGTCCGAAACGGAATTCGCCAGCGGCAATTGTCCGATCGTTGGCATGTTATGACCTCTAATTGGTTGTGAGTGCTGCTCCGGCCGAATTGGTCAGCGGTTGGCCGCCGGATGTCGTCAGCGCGTCTTGCGGCACCGTGTTCGCGCGCTGCCTCCCTGAGAGAATTTGGGCGCGCGCCGGTTCCAAGGTCTCGTCGTTTTGCAGGATCGGCAGCGCCGAAACCGAATTCGCCAGCGGCAATTGTCCGATTGTTGGCATGTCAGAACCTTCAAATGGTGGTCAGGGGCGTTCCGGTCGGGTCAGTCAGCGCCTGGCCATCCGGCGTCGTCAGGGCGTATTGCGGCGCCGGGACCGAGGCCAACGCGACGCAGGGGAGCGTAATGCTGCGCGCCAAGGTCCGCCCGCCCGTCGTGCTGATCGTCACGCTGACGGTATAGGTCGTCAGCGGCTGCCCTTCCGAGAGCCATAGCACCGCGCACGCGCCGTCCGCGGTGCAGGACACCAAGGTCAGATCGCCGGGATTGCTCGGGCTGATCCCAACATCCAAGGTCGCGATCGTATCCCCGGGATTGGCCGAAAGCGCCGGCGTGATATCAAACACATAGTCCAGCGTGTCGCCCGGATCTTTCTCCGGCCAGGCCAGGGGCGTCGGCGGCGGTATTTGCGGGCCGCGCGGCGTCGGCACAAAGCCGTCGATTTGCACATACCGCGCGTTAGACGGCCGCCAGGTATGATTAGCAGGTGTGCTCATGGACCCGGCCTCTCAATATTCCACGATGACGATGCCCACGGCGCCGGCGCCGCCGGCATAGCCGACCGGGGTGTTGCCCACGGACGTGCCGCCGCCGCCGCCGCCGCCGCCGTAACCGACCGCCGAAAAGCCCTCCTGCGGGCCGCTGGAGCCTTTGCCCTGGCCAGGACCGCCGCCGTCGCCGCCCCGGCAAGCCACCGCAATCGAGTCACTGCCCATCGAGCCGCCAAAATTGTACTGCCCACCATTGCCGATCCCGCCGGCGCCGCCCGCCAACGCAAACGCCGCCGCCGTGCCGCCGCCGCCGCCGCCGCCGCCGCTACCCGACAAAAACGCGCCAAAGCTCGAAGTGGCTCCATCATTGCCGTTGGCCGGCGACGGCAGCCCGGCGCCGCCGGCGCCGACGGTCACCGTAATCGCCAACCCCGGCGTCAAGCCGTCAATCACACCAATCGCCATGCCGCCAGCACCGCCGCCGCCGCCCGGCAACGTGCTGTGGTACCCCGCACCGCCGCCGCCGCCAATCGCGGTAACCCGCACCGCGGTCACCCCATTCGGCACGACAAAAATACCCGATGCGTTGAAAACCTGCACCGTCGAGAAGCCCGGCCGCAGCGCCGGCAATTTGTAATTCAGCAAGGGCGCGCCGGGCCAAATCGAAATCGACCCGCCATGGATGGCGGCCTGGCCGTAATTGACCGTAATGGCGTAAAGCCCCACCCAACCCGCATCCACCGCCGGCGTCTGCTGCGAGCCGGCGTTCGCCGCCGCCCCGGCTTTCAGCTGCAACTGCACGCGCTGAATCCGCTGCGTGTTCTGCGGCGTTCCGGAATTGCCCGGCCCCGAATAGGGCTGCGACGGATTCGCCGCATTCACGTACGGCAATACCACGGCATCGGTGTCGGTCTCTGAGAACGCGGCTTCCAGCAGATAGTTGATCGATTGACCGAGCACGGACGGCGTCGCCAGCGTGAAGCTGGCCGGCTGGAGGTTGATGCCGGTTTGCACCAGTTGATCCGACGTATCCGCCGGCAGCGAACCATAGGCGTTGGCATCCACCGACGTGAAATAGGTGATGCTGCCGGGGCCAACGTTGACCGTGAGGGACGCGGGCGACGTCGGCGTGCAGGCCAAACCGTCAACCACGACATTACTGCCCAGCACCGCCGCCGTCAGCGCGCCAACCGCCGTCATGGCATTGCGGTTGAGATTCAAGATATCCGTATCGAGCGGAATGCTACCGGGATAGACTATATTGCGGTCCATGCGAGGTCCTCAGTTTGAGAGATTCATCCAAGCAATACTCGCCGTCGGCAGCACCGATGCGACCGCGGCGTAGAGGTCGGAATCGGTCACCGCACCGCCAACGTTTTCCAGACTGGCGTAAAACATCGGCGCGGTATTGTAGCCGCCGGGGCCAATGCCGTAGCCGCCCGCATTGCTCACCGGCGCGGCGTTGGGCCGGTAGCCGGTGACAAAAAACTGAAACGGCAGGGCCGCGCAGCCATATCCGCCCGCCACCCCGTAACCGAGCCAGCCCGAATTATAGCCGCCGGTATCAGCGGCATTCAACGGCTCGAAAATGACCGGCGCCCGCCCGGTCAGATTGGTCAGCGCCGCCACCACGCTGGCGCGCGTCGCACGCGGCGCCAGCAGATTGGCGCGGATCCGGAGGCTGAACGCTGCATCACTTTCGCCCGCGGCACGCGGCAGCGCCCCGCCAAAATAATCCGCCGAGGCCATGTCCAGAAAACTACCGGAGGCTGTCGCGATCCGCGCCTGCGCCGCCACGTCCTGCAACAAACCGTACAGACCAGTCCAGGCCGCCGCCAAACCGGTCAGCAGCCCGTCCAAAATCGGCGTCGTGTCGCCGAACCAGCGCGCCGGCAAAACCGCCTTCAGCCGGCCGACGAAATCACCGATGTCACCGATCATGTTACGAAACCGCGACCGTACCCGGCCGCACCGCGCCAAACAGCGGCGGTACAAGATCGCTCGTGCCGCCGTTCAACACCACCGCCGAGACATTGGTGACAGCGCTGGAGGCATCGTAAGCCAATTGCGCCAACCTGGTATAATTCAGCGTCGCCCCAACGCTCAAGCCGTCGATATAACTCTCGATGGCGCCAGCCACGGCGGCGACCACGATTTGGTGCGAGACCCCGGCCTGGGTGCTCAACGTCATCGATACCTCGGCCAGCAGCACCACCGGCCCCTGCACCGCAAAACTGCTTCCCACCGGCCGCAGCGCTTCAACAATTTGCTGCACATTCGAAATGAGAGCGGCCGGCGGCGCGCCCGACCCATCATCCACGGTGACCACGAAATTCCCCATCTGCGCAGCACCCGCCTGATTGATGTTTTCGTTGATCACGTAGCTCAGGCCCTGCTGGATGCCCAAGATCGCCGAGCCGATCGCCGCATCGGTGGCCTTTGAAAGGCTCCCCAGATAGCTGCCAAACCGGGTTCGGAACGCGGCATCGCTCTCGGCATCGACGCCACCCGCGAACGCCAAAGCGTTAGTCACCGTATCGACGCCAGAGATCGCCGACGAGATCACAGAGATACTACCGGGTTGCACATTGCCTGCGCTACCAGCACTGGCCGCAGCGGCCAGCACGGTCAAACTCGCGATTCCGCCCGCCAGATTATAGCCTGAGCCGGCGGCATTGAACGCCGGGTTCGTCGTATCCGCGATGACCGTAAAGCTCTGCGAGTTATCCGACGTGGTCACATTCGTGCCGACCGGAATGAACGCCGCGACGCTCGGGGTGAACCGCGAAAACGTCACAGCGCCCGTCGCCGCGGCGGCCGGAAGCCGGAAAAATCCAAAATCGGCGCCGAAACTGTCACAGTCCGAACCTGTACTCGTCGCCAGCCGCGTGGTCGCGAGCACCTGCACGATCAGCCATTGCAGCCAAAGCGCCAGCGACGCGTTGGCCTCCAGAATCGCCCGCAATACCGACCCAACGGTGAGGTCGAGCAAAGCGCTCGCGGCACCCTGCACCGCGGCCGCCATGCCATCCAGCAAAGTCGTGAAATTCTGAAGCGATAGCTGCATCTTTTACACCGAGAAGGACAAGGTACTGGTTTCTTGCGCCGCCGCATCGGTGTAAACGATGGCGAGCGTCACGGTCCCGTCGTTTTCAGCGCTCGCGGCGATCGCGGGCGGCGGCGAATTGGCGACCGCCGTTTCCTGCAGAATCTGCGATCTGGCCACCGCCTGCATCGCCGCCGGCGCCGCCGGCTGGCCGACAAACTGCGCCAGCCCGGCGCCATAGGTCAGCTGCCAGATATAGCCGCCCGGATTCGTCAGCAGCCGCCGCAAAACCCGCTGCTGGGTCAGCACGGTGCCATCCGCAATGGCCAAATCTCCGGTCGGCCCAACCACCAGATCCGCGCCAAATGTCAGCGCAAGATCGGCCATTACACGGTCTCCGACGGCAAGCCCGTCTGCCCGCCTTGCGGATCGGCATGCGTATGGTTGTCATAAGCGCCACGAAACGCGGCCAGCGTGCCATGCGCGCCGGCCCGGTCAGAAATATCGCCGGACACCACCAAATTCCCCTTCACATTCACGGTGCCGGCCTGCAGCGCAATCGTGCCATCATTCAGTAACTTGACGAAACTTCCTGACTGATGCTGCAGCCAAAGCTCACCCGCCGGCGCCTGCAATGGCGTATCAACCGCCGACCACACGCAGCCCACGATCACACCCTGTTCCGAATACCCTTCCTGCGCGAGCACGAGAACCTGGTCGCCCGGCGTCAGCGGCGCCGCCAGCCCCCACCCAGCCCCCACCCATGCGGATAAGATCGGCAGCCAGCCACTCAGCACATTTTCAGGCTGCATCATCACACGCGCCGCATAGGCGGACGGATCAAAACTCGAAACCAGCCCAAACCGCGCAACCCCCGCCAGGCCGTCCATCCCGCCCGCTCGCGCCTTGACGGCATTCCAAAACTGATCCAAATCGCCCCCTCAAGACACCGCATAAGCGCAAATGGCTTGCGTGAATCCGCGCCGTGCATCCATCGACCGCCTGATCGTTTCGATACTAAACGTTTGGTCGAACGGTGTATTCGTTTGGCTCAACGCAATCGTGGATCCCGGAAGCAAGGTCAATTCGCCTGGCATGGTCAGCGCAACCATGCTTCTCTGCCGCGTCAGGTTCGACATGTGATTCATCGCGTAAGCCGCGGCCTGCTGTCCTGTCAGATTGGGACGGATCAAGGTCGAACCTGTACCAGAACCCGCTCCGGCGATCTGCTGGACCACGGTTTTTTGCCGCGTATTCCAAGACTTCACCTTCGCCGTAACCGGAATCGCGGTGGCCAAGTCCAACGCAAGCTCAATGCAGTCGCCAGGCGTCAATGCCATCGAAGCGCTCGCCACGGCCGCGCCGAAATTCAACGTCGTTCCTGTGACCGATAGCCAGAATCCCTCGATCAGGGCCAGCCAGGACAGCAGATTCCATTCCGTGCCCGCGCGCGAATGCAACCCCAAAGCGCTTCTCGCGTGGTCCAGGTCATAATACTGCCCAACCGGCGTGCTCGTCGGCGTCACGTTCGCCTGCAATTGGTGACGGCCGGCAATCGTTACGGCAATCTGGCTGGACGTCTGATTGGCAAACGTCTCGGCAATTTCACTGTCGATCAGCAGGCAGGAAAGATCCCGCCCGGTCAGCGTCGCGGTACTCTCCAAAAGGTCAACCCGGATATGATCAATTTGTCCGGTGAAAATGTTGGCCGATGGCGCCGCGGCAACGCCGATATTGATCGAAACCGTCGCGGCCCCGAGCGCCAGAAAATACGAGGCTCCGGCGGTCAGCACGGCGCCGAGCGCGCAAACCACCACAAATCGGCCCGCGGCAAAATAACCCACGTGCTCGATCTCAACCGAGATGACGCCAGGCAGCACGCCGCCGCCGGCGCTCACCTGCACCTGCGGCTGGCTAACCGGCAATACCGCCTCCGGCCGTCGGATCGACCGGCGGAATCACCAGGGTCGCTATGCCGACAAGCTGCGGATCAACAATGTTATTCGCCTGAGCGATCCGTATCCACTGCGTCGCGTCATTCAAATAGAGCGCGGCCAGAGCGAACAGATTGCCGCCGACGACCGTCACCGTCTGCGCCGTCATAGCGCCGCCACAGCGGCATTCATGGCCGCGCGATTGACATACCCGCTCATGCTTGACAAGGCCGCGAGCTGACCCGCCGAAGCCACGACCTCCGTCAAGCCGGTAATCCCGCTCGCGGCGGTCGCGGCACCCGTCAGGCTGGCGGCGCCTGCGCTCAGCGCGCTGTTCGCTACCGTCAGCCCCGCGGAAACCAGATTCTGCGCGCTCGCCAAGGCGGTGACCGTCGCGCCACCGCCGAGCGATAAAGCCATGCCGGCCTGCCCCGAAAGTCCAACCGCCGAGGCGACGTCGTCTGCGACCAGGTCGCCAAGGGAGGCAACCGCCGCGGCGATCACGGCCACCGGATCAACCGCCACCACGCATGTCAAGGAAAACGGTATCCACCAAGGTTTTTCATACGCAACCGAAAACTCTTCAATCATCACCGTATAAAAAAAACTGTCCCAGAAAAGCGCAAGCTGCGCGCCGGCCGCCGTCGCGGCATCGAGAATCTGCGCGCGCGACGCAGCGTCGGCGCCTGAAAAAATCCCCGAAAACGAGATTTTTCCGGGATCGTCGCCCAGCATGTCAACAACCTGGCCACCGCCGATCAACGGATGAACGGCGACACGCTGTCCGCCTTGCACAGCGATTTTTTGCGGCACCTCAAAATCTTGAAACGTCACGCCGCCCAGCGTGATGACGACCTGGCCCATCGCATTCATCCCGGAATTTGCAAGCCAGCCCAAGCAGGCGTTAATCGTGGATCAAAACCGCCGAAACCCGACGGCGGCAGCCGAACCTGTTCGGCGAAGAAGTTTTCGACCGCGCGGCGAACCGACCCGCGCGCAAAACGCACCGTCTCCTCATGCGCCGCCGGCTTAGACAATGCGCCGTGGGGCAGCGTTCTTGTCGGCAAATTCACCGCCGCGGCGTCTTGAGAATTTCCAACCCCCGGCGTCGCCAATGACGAAGGATTAAGCCAAGAGCCGGACTTTTCTCGCTCGTGAAAGGGCGCCCCGGTTTCGGCCGGCACGCGAATCGGCGCCACGCTTGGCAGAAATTTAGCCACGCTTCTCAATCCAAGACCATTTCCATCCGAAGTCGCAATAACTTTAACGCCGCGTGCATGTCCCGCGACACTCTCCAATAAGCGCAACGAGCGTCTCATAAATGCCGGCTTTCCGGCCCGCCACGCGTCTGCAATTAGCAGCTGTCGACTCGGCAAACGAATTCGCTTCGCAGCCCCCATTTCCGTCAAGCTCTCCATTTGCCCTAAAGCCAGGCCGCTGGCGCGCGAGACGTTTCCGATTGCCCTTCGTCCCATCGGCGCCGCCCAAGTCCAATCCGCCGGCAGGACCGCGTGATCCAGCCACCGCTGCGAACGCAACGGCGAGGCTGGTACCCGTTTCAGACCCGGTTTGCGCCAAAACACTGGGCACGGAGCAACCGATCGATACGTCGCCCGGCCAATTCCCGCCGCATATCTCTGGATCTCTTGCAATCGGCCACCCGCGCCGCCGAGCCGCGGCAACCGGACGACGTCCTTCGCGCCAACCCTAGATCTCATTCCATCGGAGGCGCCGCCAATCAAAATGTAAACCCTCCAAACTTCCAAAGGTCACAACGTAAGCCATCCGTTCAGCTTCATCGAAGCCAAAGGCCATATCGTACGGCACCCCGCACTTCACCAAATACAGGCAATCAATCAGCCCAGGGTGCCGGCTCAGTTTCCCGCCTGCGCCACCACGCTTTCCAGCTTCGGCGGCGAAATCGCCGCGGCGACCGCGGCCGCCCCATCCTCTCCCAACCGCTCGAGCGACGCCTCAACCCCCGCCTCGCCATGGGGAAACGGCAACGGCACGCCGTCGAGCACGGCAACCGAGGCCGCAATCATCGCCAGTCCCATATAAGCCTCGTTCACCGAAAGTTCCGGGCCCAAGGCTTTGTACAGGCGCAACGTCTCCAGCACGCCCACCCGCCGCAGCGTCAGCGTCCGTCCAGCCTTATCCGTGATCACCCTATCCATCACACGCTCATCCGGCTGGACGCGTAAAAGTCAAGCCGCTGCGCCACCGGCGCATCACCGCGATACGCGCCCGCCGAAGTCAGCTTGAACACGGCTCCGCTGAACTGGTAGGTCGATGTCGAGCCATCCGGCTCATTCACATACTGGTACAGCGTACCAGCGGAAATCGACTGACCATTAAAATAGGCCTGTTCGATTGCGGCAATAAAATCATCCGCCACCGGCGATCCACGGTCCAGAGTAAACGTACCGCTCCATCCCCTCGGCAATTCCGCGCCCAGTTGTGACCCGTCCAGGCAATCCACCCGCACGGACTGCGTCACCTGGTGCGCCTCAAATCCCGTCACATAGGAAAGATCGACGCGCCCGAACGGCCCCATCACAACCAGCTGGCAATCGCTGCCAACCGAAAACGTATTAAACGGCATCAGAAACTCCTTCTCATCAAATGCTCGGCGTCGTCTGTCTGGTCACCTGCACGGTCTGCCCGCCTTGCACATTCACGATGAATTTCTCGTTGATCGCCTGATACTGCACCTGCACGTCCGCCTGCACATAGCCCAATCCGGTACGGCTCGCCGGGTTGTTGGTGGTATCGCAAACCACCGCGAATGGCAGCGAGCCATCGGTACTCCCCAGCAGCCCCTGCCCCAGCAGCCCGTTCAGGAACGCCATCAGCGTCGCGCGAATATTTTGAAACAGCGTGCTGTTCACCAATTGCCCCACATACGCGCCCATTCCGGCGGACAGGGTGCTGGCGATATAATTCGTCAGCCGCGTATAATTATCCCCATCCGTCGCCGCGTTCGACGAAGAATTATGACCGCCCCGCACGCCCCAGAACGCCCCACCCGGCTGCGGATTGGCAATCACGTCAATCCCGGCGGAAAGCAGCGCCGTGAGATCAGCCGTCGCGTAGGTCGTCACCGTGCTGCCGCCCGGCTGCCCGGATTTTTGCGAGCCGATCACGCCATAAAGCGGCTTGTTCAAGGGCGATTGTTCCGGCGATAAATTCGCCAACCGCCCGGCCACAAACCCCTGCGGAGACACCAGCCTGGTCAAGGCATTGGCCTGATCGTACCAATAAATCCAATCGCCAAACATCATTTTGGCCGCATAACTATCAATGCCGGCCTCCGCCTTCACGGTAACCGCGTTTGCAATGTTATCGCCCGCCGGCCCCGTCAAAATCATATAAACGGCCTCGGAGAGGCCAAACGCCACCTGCGTGCTCCACTGCGTGGAGTCATCGGTATCGGCCAGCACCGCAAGCGCACAGCCCTGTCCGCGCAGCGCGTACATGCCCTGCCGCGGCAACGTGTCGCTGCCAACCAGAGTCGCCGCGGTCACCGTGCCGGCGCCATCTGTGCCCGGCGTCCCGGCGGTGAACGGATAGCTCTGCGCCACCGCCACCGCGCCGGAGCCCGAGGTGGAAGCCACAACAAGCTGCGACGGCCCGCGCAGCGCGCCATTCCCGGCATTCACCGCCTCGGCCAGGTTGCTCCAAAAAGCCGTGCCGCTACCCACAATGTTATTGAAAATCTCCGGGCTCTGCCCCGGCAGTGCAACGGTCAAACTCCAGGAATTCGCCGCCGAGCCAGGCGCCAGCGTCAGGGTCAGCAAATTCCCCAGGCTGCCGGTATAGAGCGCGGTAAACGTGATAGCGCCAAGCACGGAAACCGAAGCGGCGCTATCGGTGCCATCCGTCACGCGCACACAGAGGAAATTCGCCGCGCCCTGCTGCACGGCGGTCGCCACCTGCGTGCCCATGTCGTATTTGCGCGCCATCACCGGCCCAAACGCCGCGGCATATCCGCTCATGCTGCCAATAATAGTCGGCTCCCCTACCGGACCCCAGCTCGCCGTGCCCACTACGCCAAGCGTATCGGTCGGCACACCATTCAGCAAAAGGCTCTGCGGTGCCACGATCTGCACATAAAGGTCCGGCACGATCAACGCCGTCGTATTCAGCGCCCCTTCGGCAAAAATCGGCATCAGCTTACTCCTTTCCCGCGCGGACGCGCACAACAAAACCCGCCTGCGGCCCGGCCAAGATCTTTTGCACCGCCGCCGCGTCCTTGATCACATCCCCGCGCCTAAAACCCTCAAAAGGCTTCAGCACCACCAACTGATACATTTCAGGAATCCCTCTATCCGTTCAGCGTTTCCACAAAACCGCCATTCGCGTAAACATTCGTCATGCCGAACAGCATCGCCGGCTCAATCTGCGCCAGCGTGGTCGGGTACTCGGCGCTGTACCTCAGCGTCCGCTTATAAAGCGCGGCATCCGCCGCCCCATCGTCGGCGTCGCTTCCCACAAATATCAGCCGCGCGGTCGATCCATCCGCCAAGGCAATGAACTGCGACGCCGCCAAAGCATCATCGATGACGGGCGCAACGGCATCCCGCACCAGCGGCGCCGGACACCACACCGTTATCTCAAAAACCTGCGTTTGCCGCTTGATCTCCTGCAGCGCGTTCGCGCCATTCACAACCCGCGCGGCAAATTTTTCCGCATTCGGCAAGGTCACGTTCGAACCGGCATACTGCACCAGCCATCCGGCCTGCCGCAAAGCCGCAGTCAGATTGCTAGCGACGGTCGGCGGCGAGTCATTGGCCTGCACGGCGTAAGGAAACGCCAGGTCATTCACAACCAGACCCGCCAACTGCCCCAGCGCGCAAACGCCTGCAAATGTCGCGCTGTTGCCAGCAACGGTCACATTCAAACTTGCCGGCACCGCGCCGACAACCTGCCATTTGCGCGCAAACCGCGTCACGTTTTTCACAACACCGCTGGCATTCACCGTCACGTGCAATACGCCGGCCGCCAAATCCGCGCCCAGCGTCGGCGAGGTTGGCAATCCCCGGTAAACCCGGCACGTGCAGCCCACCGCACTCGGCGCCGCCGTCCCCTTCGGGTAAAGCGCATTCGCCACGATCGCGGCCAGCGCCGTCTCCACATCCGCCTGGTCAGCCATCAGGTCACCGCCTGATTCATCGAGAGCCGCCAAACCCCGTTCACCGCCTCCACCGCGTTCACCACGTACTGCGCGCCGGAAGCATCGGTCAGAAGATCAGCGACCGCCGGTGACACGCACGGCAGCGACGGCAACAGCGCCACAAACCCCGGCACCTTCGTATCATCCGCCAGCCCGGCATGCGTCCTGTCCACCGTCCCGCCGCCCACCAGCACGCTGGCTGGAAACCCCGTCACTAACGCCGTGTTCGTACCTGGCAGCACCGCGCCGTAAGGGTTTATGCCGGCCAATACCGGCGCCGCAGGCCGCCACAGATTGATCTCGGTATTCGTCATCACCACCAGCATCGGCTTCGGCGGCTCAATCGCCGCCACGAATGCCGTGCCCTCGGGCCCCGCCAGGTAGTCACCGACCTGCAAATAGCTCCAATCCGCCCAGGCCTGTCTGAACGGCACGCCAAACCCGCTCGGCGCCGCCACGCCGCCGCCCGGCAGCACGTAAGCCACGCACAGCCGCAAGAATCGGTTGCTCAAATCAATCGGCGTCTGCGGCCCGTTCGGCCGGTAGGCGTCGTGCAAAAACCCCGCGCGCCTGGCCGCGCACCCGGCCCCATAGGCCAGGCGGTCCGCCAACTTCACCCCGTCCATCCGCCTACACCACCAGCGTCACGCCGGCCTGCGCCAATCCCGGCCCCGGCGGCACGCCCAAAAACGCGCAAAGCCGCCGCCGCCAAGCATCAAACAATCCCTCCCGGTCCGCCACCTCGGCCGCATTATGCGTCCACGCCGCCGCACTCTCGGTATCAAGATTATCCGAAGCCGGCGGGATCGCCGCCTCCAGCGCATACAGCGCACTCAGATACTGCGTCGTCACCGCCACTTCCGACGGCGACAAATTATTCATCCGGTATTCCAGCGTCCCATACGCCTGAAAAAACCGCCACGATTCAAACCCCGCCGCACCCGCGCCATAAGCCGGATACCCGCAGAACCGCCGGATATCGACCTTTTGGGCATCGGTAAAACTGCCGGGAATCGTATCGGACATCTCAGTAGGTATCCCCATCCCCGATCGTGAAATAGACGGTCCCCGTCCCGGCCGCCAGAATCGCGGCCGCATAGGTCACGAACGGCCCCGCCTCCACCAGCATCCGCGCGCCCGCCGGTACCGGCGTGCTCGCCTGCGAGGCGCTCAAACCGGATGCCGCCCCCAATTGAAAAAACGCCGTCGCCGCCGATGAATTATACACCAGCACCGTCGTGCCCCCGCCCTTCAGCGCGACATTCGCGGAACTGGTTGACGCCGCCAAAGCCGCCGTTCCGGCAGGCCGGAACGGCTGGGTTGAACCTGTGGACATGAACCGCTCCCTTAGCCGATATGCTCGATCATCACGGCGCGTTTGTAATTCGCATTCGTCGCCGTCGGCACCGTGGTCGGCGTCGTCGTGGTGTCAGAGGGCGCGCAAAACCCGCCAATCCAATACCAGCTCTGCGCGATGATCTGCTGCAGCCGGTCAATCGGCTCGCGCGTCACCATCGCCACATTGTCGATCACGTTCACCAGGCTATCCTTCGGCGCCACGTCATCCGCCGCCATGCCGGCAAAATCGCCCTCAATCAGCGCGCCCTGCCCGCACACAATCGGTCGCCGCACATACAACCCGGCAATGCTCGGGCTGCTCTGCACGTAAGCCTCGGTCGTCGTAATGAACCTCAGCCCCAGAAAATCACTCACCATCCCCTGCCGGAACACCGGGTTAGAAGACGTCGCCCCCTGAAACAGTTGCTTGAAATCCGGATCGGCAAACAGCTGCCGCGCCGACACAGGGTCCAGGTAGCAATTATAAACCCCATCAACCAGCGGCACCGCGTTCCGCCGCAGCAGCGCCACCGCGTCCAGCAAATTGCCCATGGAAAGCACGTCGGTCGCCTGCAGCGCCGCCGTCGTCGCCCGCGCCGCCGGCCGCACGATCGAACTCGCGGTCGCCGCCTGCACCGCATTGCCGGCGGTCCCATCAGCGACGATCACATTCGCGGAAAACTGCAACGCACCCGAAATACCGCCAGGCGCCGTGGACACGTTGGTCGCATCCGGCGTCACGCCCACCAGCGTATAGGCATTGCTGCCCACCGTCACCGTCATCGGATACGCCGCCGACACGTTCTGCTGCACACCATTAACAAACACCGTCTGAAAGCCACGAACATCATCAATCGCCAGATTCGGCCCCGCCGATGCCAGGCTCGTCGCCACCCGCGAATTGCCGCCGAAATACGGCGCGAACAGCGCATTCCTCGCCAGCTCGTCCAGACTGCGCGCCGCCTGCTCACCATTCGTCGCCGCATTCTGCAAAAACTGCGACGCAATCCCAACCCGGCTCGTCACCATATTGAGATCCTGCGTCGCCGCATAGAAATTCAGCGTGATCGTGTATTGCTCAATACCCCAGCTCGTGCTGGTTAGGCCGTTATCCAGATTGGTATTCGTCGCCGCCGCCAGCGGCACCGTTACGCTCGGCTTCAGACCCGCACGGGTCTTCGTCAGAGTCTCACCAATGCCCACCGAAAATTCTTCGCGGTCAGCGATCAACCGATACCCCAGCCGGGATTTCAGCGCCATCTCGAATTCGCGCTCCAGAAAACCCTGCTGGATGATAGGCTGCAGCGCAGCCGGAAAATTTTGTATGCTCATCAGCCCATACCCTTCATCGTTTCCAAAACAACAAAAACGCTTCGCCACCGGCCGCCACCAAGGCAACCGGCTCGACGCTCACCAAACAAAACGTTTTGCTACCGCCGCCGAATTAGCGCAGCCCGCGCGGCAAGCCATTCTTCATGGCCCATCTCGCTCGCCTGCCGCGGCCGCGGCGGTTCAGGCTTAGGCACATGCACCGCCGCGGATGATGACGCTCCCCCACCAAACAGCCACGGCTTCGACCTTTTGAGCTTTGTAAAAATCGCCTTAGGCTCGGCCAACTCGCCGGCCTCAGTCAATTGCACATCCGCCAGGTCCAGCAATTTCAACCCATCCAGATCGATCATCCCGGCCCGGATCGCCTCAGCCTTCAGCTCAGCGCGCACCAGTTTCGCCTGCGCCTGCGCCTGCGCCGCGGCCAGCGCCGCCTCGGCCATCTCAGCCCTGGCCTGCCAGTTCTCGTCCAAATTGTCGGTCTGCTCGGTCATTAAAAATCCTGATCAATCGCATCCAGCTCAGCCGCCACATCAGCGATCCCATTGGCCGCGGCCAACGCCTTCACGCCCGCCTCACGCGAAATCTGCCCGGCATTTGCCAGCATCGAAATCGCCTGCGCCTCCTTCATCCGATCATCGGCCGAAAGCGGATACCAGCGCGGCCACCGCAAGGAAATCCGCGCCGCCGGGTCGAGCACACCCACATCCTCACCAAAAACCTTCAACGGAATTCGGCCCGACGCCCGCACCACCATTTTCATCAGCGCCAGCACGCCGCCATCGCCATAGGCAATCCGCAAGTTATCCGCCAGCCAAATCAGCCCCTGATTCATCAGTTCCAGCGCCCGTCCCGACTGCGCCGCCGTCAGCCGGTCAGCATTTGCCCGATTGCCATGAACCGATTCCAGCGCGAACTCCCGCAACGTCCGCACATAAGAGATCACCGCCTCGCAAGCCGTACCGCCAATCTCCAGCAGCTTCGCGTCGCCCTTTTCGGAAACGACCAACGCATTTCCAGCACCTTTCACAATTTCAGAGTCGCTGACGGCGGGCTCCTTGATCAGGAGCGTCGGGTCAGAACTATACTTCAAACCCCGCCCAGCCTGGCTCAACTGATAGTCAATTTCGATACTCGTTTCGATAGCCGCCCTAAACGTACAGGCACCGTCCGTACCGTCCCCGCCCGGCAGGTTCTTGATCCATACAATGGGCACAAAACCCAACCCGTGCGAAACCGTTCGCGCGTCATCCACAACAGGCCGAGCGAACTCATCATTCACCAGCCAAGGCAAAAACCAAGTCTCGGTGTCGTCATCCCAGGAGCGCTGAAACCAGTAATACGCCGAGTCGTCGGCATCCCCATACCCCTGCGCCGAAAGGTCCGATCCCTTGACCTTGTAGGTTTCAGTCAGGCGACAAAGCGTATCCGGCGCGCTCGGGTCCCACTGCGGCGTAAGATATTGACTATCCAAAACCGAAAAGAACACGCGGTTCTTCAACACGCGCATCAAAATCGCCACGGACCCAACCGACCCGCGTATCGCCGCGTCGATCATCGTCTCGTTCAACCGGGTCTCATCAATCACGTCGCCCAAAATCGCCGCCAGCCTGTCGTCAGCACACTCCACCGCCGGGAAATGCGCGTTACTGAACAATAGCGCGACCGAATCCTCAACAACCACGCGGCACAAGCCATATCGCACCGAGGGCCGGCGCATCCGCAGCGGCACATACTCGCCGGCGCCATTGCGTTCCTCGTGAAACTGATAGGGCAGCCCGTCATAAATCGTGCCGTCCAGCACACGCCGCAAAATATCCAAACGCCGCGCCCGCGCCGGCATCCGGCTATCCATCGGAACCGTGTCGCAAATCGTATCGAACATAACATTCTGCCTAACGGGTGTTTAGCTATACGTCGCTCACGAGATACACCGAAGCCTCTCCTTGTCATGCCCAGGCTTGACCCGGCCATCCACGCCTTACGATCCGCGGTGCAAGCCAAAATCATATTTCAGCTATTCGATCGTTTAAGAGTAAAATAGAAAGAAAGCAGCGCTTTTTTGAAAAAAAGCGCGCAAAAAACTTTTGCTACTTTATACCGTGCAGATGAAACCAACTGTGGCCGAATTTAAAAGAAGTTTTTTGGTTCCTTTTTTCAAAAAAGAACTCGTCCTTACTTTCCATCATCGCCCAAGAATCGGCACATGCCGCCGCCGCGCTGCCTGCGCCGCCGGTTGCCAGATCAAGCCAACCGCCCTTGCAAGCGCGTCAACTTGATCATCCTTCGCCGAATCCGGAAAGGCCTCGAGTTCTCGAAAAAAATTCTCATTCCACGGCGCCGCCAGAACAGCAAAATTTCCCTTGTCAATCTCCGCCGCCGCCGGCATCGCACGCGTCGCCTTCGCACCCGTTTCCGGGGTGGCATCCACCTGATAGCCGTCAAGCGCGCGCTTCAAATATTCCACCTGCGCGATGCCAGCCTGCCCTGGGTCCTTGGGCAAACCGATCAGCGTTTGCCTGCCGTCCCGCGCCGCGGTTGCCACAATCGCGGCTTCCACTTCGCCGGCGCCGCCCCGCATCCGCAAAATGTCCAACACCACCAGCAATCCGCTCACCGCCGCCCCCAGCTTCAATCCCACCGTATAGTCCGGGTTGCGCCCACTTGCGGCCGCGGTCGCCGCCAGGTCCCAAGCCCGCACCACCCTTACGATCTCCGGACTTGCCGGCAATATCGCAATCTTCGAAACATCAAACGTGGCGCTGTCGGAAGGTTTTGGTTCCTGCTGATACATCGCGGAAAAACTGCGTTCGCCGATCTCATTCCGCAGCCGCATGATGGTCTCGGCACTCTGCCATTCCGGCCATAACGCCTCACCCACGGCTCGCCCCAACGGGTCCCCAGCCAAAGCCAACGCCGGCAACCGCAAAGTCTCCCACTCGCCGCCACCCAGCACCAGCCGTCCCGCCAGATCGTCCTCGTGCCATCGCGTCATAATGAAAACGATTTTTCCATGCGGCCTCAACCGCGCTGTCAACTCCGCTCGATACCAATCATGCAGCGTGTCACGAAACGTCAGGCTCTCAGCTTCCGCCCAAGACTTGATGGGGTCGTCGATGATAATCAAATCAGCCCGGCGCCCGGTAATGGGTCCACGTACCCCCGAGGCAAAATACGCACCACCATTCAGCAACCTAAACTCGCCGGCCGCCCTGCTATCCTTCGTCAGCCCCACGCCCAGCCAGTCTTCATTCTCGGCGATTACCTGCCTAACCTGCCGGCCGAAATGATGCGCCAGCGAGGCCGTATGGGCGACGGCAATCACCTGGCCGCGCAGCTGCCGCTGCATAAAGTAGGCCGGGAACAAAACAGACCCGTAGGTTGACTTGGCGGAACCCGGCGGCATCTGCACCATCAGCCGGTCACATCGGCCTTCCGCCACATCCTCCAGTCTGGCGATTAACGCCTTGTGGTGGCGGGCCGGACTTTGCTGCAGGTCTGCCAAAACGCGCTCGGCAAACCCCAGAAATCCAGGTTGCGCCGGCATCAATGATGAGGGAAACTCTCAGTCTGCGTGAAGAGAACCAGTATGCCAAGCGATATAGACCAAACTGGGGAAAATGGGCAAGCAAAAAATAACTCATAGTTAGAAATTATTTTCCAAGCCCCCGCTCGCCGCTAAAAACCGTAAGCGACTCCAAACGTCGAATTCAGCTGAAATGTCGTACTCAGCGGATCGGCGATTCCCGCGATCCCAGGTTTTGACCCGGTATATTCATAATGCGTAATGCCAAGACCGGCGAAGGCGTGCCAAGTGCGGGTCAACCGGTAATCCGCGCCTAGCGATATCCGCTCTTCCGCGCTGGCGCCAAAATTCCCGTTGAAATCCTGCGACGGAACGGAAACCGAGCCACCGACCACCGCAAAACCCTCCGCGGCGGCGCTCAGCACCAAGGCGGCACTATTGGCCACATCCAATTTCAATCCGCCGCCCACCAGCCCAGCCTGGTAAGTCGCGCCAAAGCCGGTCCCGCCGCCCAGGTTCCTGTGCCAATTCTGGTATCCCCCCGCGATATAAGGAATAATCTCTTCGCCCTCGCCAGCCGCGGCCCCCGCGCCCAGCCGCACGATCGCGGTGTTGTATTGGGCGCCATCTCCCGTCTCCAACGGCGCCTCCGCCGGCAACAGCGGATCGCGGCGATAACTCAAGAACCCGTTCGAAAAATCGTAGGTGACGTCGGTGTACAAATCCGGCAGACGATACCCTGCCATAATTCCAGGTTCCAGCGAACTGACGCCGGCCGTCAGACCCACGAGCGGCCCTCCCTCGGTATCCTGCGGCATGATGTTTTCTTCGTAATCGCCATAGCCGGCCGTCACGCCTAGGCTGACTTTGGTTTCAGCCGCCTGTATCGTACCGTCAGCCGCCATCGCTGCCGGCGCCGCGGCAGAGAGGAGAGACACAAGAGCCAGGAGGCCACGGCACCGCATAACAGATCGAAAACCTTAAGTAGCAAAAATGAACAATTGCGCAAAAAATTTTGTAACAAAGGCGCCAAGGGCTGCAAATAGCAAAAATGCCACAGTCCGTGGCAAAGCGCATGGCAAAACGGCCGATCACGGCGCTGCCGAACCGAATTTGACGGCTCCAGAGAAGCAAGCATTCATTCTCCATGACACCGCCTGCCTCGTCATGTTTTATCCTCTTCGCCCAAACGAAGGACGTCCAAAAGCTTGACCGACCGACCTGGCACGGCCGAAACCCCCTTGATCGCCGGCCCGCCGCCGGCCAACCCACCACTTTTGGTTGCGCTGCTCATCGTTGTGTTGAGCTTGACCGCCCCGGTGCTTTTTCTACGGGCCGGCCGGCCAAGTTTGTGGCTTACGTCAGCGATTTTGGCACTCGCCTTCGCCGGCATCGTGGCCTTCGTCAGCGCCATCGAGGCGCAAGCCAAGCGCCGCGCGGACCACGCCATACGTGCCAGGGCGATCATTTCGCCGTCAGGCATAACCTTTCTGCCCACGCCAACCCGGCCGGCAAGCCGGTACTTTTCAGCCCAGCACGTCAAACACGCGTCTCTCCTCCCCGGGGCGTTGATCGTCACCGCCACCGATCTCCATCCCTCTCCCGGACGGCACGTCCTCAGATTTGGGCAACTGGCCTGTCCCCGCGCTCAGATCCTGGACGCCATCGCAACGCTCATGTCCTCAAAATGAACCTGAAGCGGGACCCAGCTAACGATGTGATCCGGCAGTCGCGCCCGCTTGGACAGGGTCGAACCTTCCAAGCCGCAACCGCAAGAGCTCGATCCCATCCCGATGCCATCGCTGCACGGTTTTGTGGTCCGCCCCCAGCGCCGCCGCCAATCGCCGCCACGGAAACAGATGGCGCCGCGTCAACGGGTGGATCAGCGCGCGCGCGCCGAGTATCCGCCGCAGCATGAATTTCGGCTCCGGTATCAGCGCCAGCCATCCAAAGGCCTCGTCCATCGCGGAAATCGCGGCGGCATCCGGCGCGGGTGCACGCAGCCGTTCAGCCTCCCAGCCATAGGCGTCCATCGCGGTCTGCACTACATCGAACTTCATCTGCCGCAGCCGTGTGGTGGGCCCGGTCGTCGGTAGCGCCAACAATGTGGCGCCGGCCTCCTCGAGCCGCAGGACAATTTTTTCGGCATTGAATAAATGTATGGGCGCTCGCACCGCCGGCTGCCCCTCGCGAATGCCGGACTGTAAAATCTCTCCCGATCGCCAAAGCCTCATTTCAGACGCCATTTCAAATCTCCCTTCCGGTCCATGGTCCAGCCGCGCCGTCCCCAGCCACCAAAAAATGGCCCGTTCGGGTCCTAAAACCGCATTGCCAAAAATGTTAGTCTCCCGCGAGCGGCCGCTTGCGCTAGCCGGGCGGCAGCCGAGACGACACTGCTCGCCAATTCGGAACAACATGAAATTGAGCTTATTAACCGCCTCACTCGCCGCTTCGCGGCTGACAACTTGAGCTTGCCGCCTATGCGCGGACCATCAGGCCCGTCGCCTTAATTTGACAAACTGAAGTTGACGCAAACCCGCCGAACGCCGCAATGAGCAAGCCGCCCGCTGCATCCACCGCAAGCCAATCGGCACGCTGAACAGCGGCATCATCGCAAACTTTGGTAAGCCGGAAAGTCTTCTGATGTTAGAATCTTCCAGGTCAGCGGATGCCCCGCCGGCAGCGCCGTCCGGTTTGGATCGTCGGAAACACGTTTGACGACGGCCGCCTTGACGGCCTTCCCAGGCGCCATGGCGCGCAATCGTCGGCCTCTTTCGATCACGGTATTGCGGGACAACCCAAGGCTGCGGCCGATCGCCGCCCAGGTTTGCCCGTTAGCGCGCATATTTTTGATGGTCACGTCGGCCTGTGCGGTCCAAAGCCTGGCTGTGGGCATGATCGCCTCCCTAGTTGCAGACAGAGTGGTATTATATCTAACTGTATTTGTCAATAATACTAAGATAGTGTTGGTTCAAAAACCATGTTAGATTCCCTTCATGCCAGTAAAAAAACAGCCCCCCCCGGAATCCGTAGGCGCCCGCATCCGGGCGCTTCGCCTCGCCGCAAATCTCACCCAGGATGAATTCGCATCCAAGCTCAACGTCTCCCGCTCCGCCATCGCGCAGTGGGAAACAGACCGCGCCGGGCAGGTCCGCGACAATATGGAGCGCATCGCCAAAGTGCTGAACACGTCCCTGGGCTATCTCGTCTCGGGCGAAGCCGGCTCTCTGCAGGGCGACGAGTTGGCTTTGGTCCGCCTCTACCGCGCCTGCTCAACCGAAGACCGAAAACTTCTGAACATGACAGCGAAGCGTCTGGCGAGAAGCTAAGGCCCACATAAAACGTTAATTCGGCCAAACATCTTCTGTTCCGCTCAAATCTCAAACACTCTGCGGCTTCTTTCTGGACATTTGATGCGTTGATCGCAACTGGGCCGTCGGCGCAAGCGCATGCGGAGAGATCCCTCCTGGGTGTAACAAAAAAATGTCAGTCCGCCTGCCTAATTAATCTCCCAGGCAAACGTCGGCACACAACTTGCGCTGCTCCACTGAGCTGACAGCTATATCCCAGTGTCAGGATAGGGCTTCAGACGATCAAACCGAAAGAACCAAACAAGGCCGTCCCGCTGCTTGCTCGCACCCAATGTTCCATTATTCTCCGGCAAAGAGATCGAGAGGCGATGCCCGCAACCATCAACCATAGCACCAGAAAAAGGAGCCTCTCGCCGTACGCGCGAATCCTGGCATGCGCGCTAGGCCTCACCCTAGCCGTCAGCCTCGCAGCCCCCCTCATCGCCAACGACCGTCCACTCATCATCACCTACCGCGGCCAGATTTTTTTGCCGGTGTTCCAGAACCTCTCCGGCCGCACCTTTGGCCCAACATTCCTTCCCACCCTCGCCGACTATGGCAATCCTGAAACCATCGCCGCGATCACCGCCCACGGTCGCATCATCTGGCCCCTCATCCCGTACCGATACGACACCATGGTCTGGCACGCCAAAACCGCCCCATCACCCCCATCACCGCAAGACTGGCTAGGGACAGACGGCGACTCCCGTGACGTGCTGGCGCAGACCGTCTATGCGTTGCGCATCTCCTGCCTCTACGGCTTCGCCATCACCCTCGCCGCCGCCGCTCTCGGCACGCTCGCCGGTGCCGTCCAAGGCTATTACGGCGGTAAAACCGACCTGCTTCTGCAGCGCGCCACAGAAATCTGGTCCGGCATCCCGCAATTTTTTCTCATCATCATCCTGGCCAGTATTTTCACGCCCAGCCTCTGGTCGCTCTTCGTTTTTCTTTTGCTGTTTTCCTGGCTGACCCTCGCATCCCGCGTTCGCGCCGAATCGCTGCGCACCAGAAACCTCGACTACGTCCGGGCCGCCCAGGCACTCGGCGCACCCCATTGGCACATCATCCGCCGCCATATCCTGCCCAACGCCATGGTCGCCGTCTTCACCTTCTTGCCATTTATCTTTGCCGAATCGATCATCCTTCTCACCGGCCTCGACTTCCTCGGTTTCGGCCAGAAACCCGGCAGCCCCTCCCTCGGCGAGCTTTTGCTGCAAGCCAAAGACAATCCCCAAGCCCCGTGGCTCGGCATCACCATTTTCGTCGCGCTCGGCGGCCTCCTCACACTCCTCATCAGCCTCGGCGGCGCTTTGCGCAATACGCCAAAATTCCGAAGAACAATTTGACACTCCTGAGCGTCCAGAACCTCACTCTTTCATCGCGCTTGGGTACCCTGATCGACAATGCGTCCTTCACGCTTTCCGCCTCCGAATCCGTAACGATCGCCGGTCAAAGCGGCGCCGGCAAAACCCTAACCGCGCTCGCCTTGCTCAATCTGCTTCCCGCCGGCGTCACCCGCGTCACCGGAACCATCACGCTCGACGGCGTCAACATCGCTGCTGCATCCCCCGCAACCCTTCGCCGCCTCCGTGGCCGCACCGCCAGCATTATTTTTCAAGAACCTCTAGCCGCCCTCAACCCCCTGCAAACCATCGGCCGCCACGTCGCCGAATCAATTCGTCTGCATTCCGCCGCAAAACCAAGCCGCGCCACGATCAACGCCATCCTGGCCGAAGCCGGCATCGATCACCCCGACCGCATTTTTGCCGCCTACCCCCACATGCTCTCGGGCGGCGAGCGCCAAAGAATCCTGATCGCCATGGCCATCGCCAACAACCCCAAACTCATCATCGCGGACGAACCCACCTCCGCCCTCGACCGCGCGCGCCAATCGCAAGTCCTCGACGTGCTCGAAAAAATCCGCAGCCACCGCGGCGCAGCGCTTCTCCTCATCACCCACGACCTAGCGTTGGCCCAGCGTCACACCTCGCGCATTCTCATCATGCACCAAGGCCGCATCGTTGAAGCCGGCGCAACCCCATCGATTTTTTCCACCCCCTCCCACCCCCAAACGAAGCGTCTCCTCGCCGCCTGCTCACTACCCCCAAGCCCACCCGCCAAACCGGGCCCGTTCATCCTGCGCGCCCAAAATCTCACAGTACAATTCACCATCTCAAAAGGCGTTTTTCGCCGCTCACACATAGCGGCTCCGGTACTAACAAACATCTCGTTCGACCTTCACGCCGGTGAAACGCTCGGCATCATCGGCGAATCCGGCGCCGGCAAATCCACCCTCGCCCTTGCGCTTCTCGGCTTACTCAAATGTCAGGGCCAAATCCTCCTCAACGGCATCGACCTCGCCACACTGTCCGCGGCGGAACGCCGCAAATCCCGCGCGAACCTCCAGATCGTCTTCCAGGATCCCTTCACCAGCCTCTCCCCGCGCCTAACCGTCTCACAAATCGTCGGCGAGGCGCTGGACATCCATGCGCCGTCCCTCAACAGTCAGCAGCGAGCCACCCGGATCAGCGCCGCCATGCAGGAAGCCGGCCTGCCCGCCGCCACGCAAACCAAATTCCCACACGAACTATCTGGCGGCGAGCGCCAGCGCGCCGGCATCGCCCGCGTCCTCATCCTGCGCCCCAAAATCCTGATCCTGGACGAACCCACGAGCGCGCTCGATGCATCGTCCCAATCCGAAATCATTGGACTGCTGCAACGCCTCCAGCAAACCCATAAGCTCGCCTATCTGCTCGTCACCCACAACCAGGACGTCATGGCATCGCTAGCCCACCGGGCCATGGAATTAAAAAACGGCCAGCTCATCGGCAAAGAAAACATCCGCACAAACTACTGACGCCGAATCGTCGCAACCGCGAAAATCAACCACACCGCGTCATACCAAGCCGCGTTAAGTCCGACCCAATCCCGTCCGCAACGACGGCATAATATGCAAGTTTGGCGTAGCGCCCTCTGGCCTTACTTCGTGCGCTGGCCAATCGAAGCAAACTTCTTATTGAACTTAGCCACCTGGCCGCCCGAATCCACCATGCGCTGCACGCCCGTCCAAGCCGGATGAGACTTTGGGTCGATATCCAGCCGCAGCGTATCCCCGGCCTTCCCCATGCAAGACATCGTCTTGAACTCGGTGCCATCGGTCATGATGATATTGATCTCATGGTATTCCGGGTGGATATTCGGCTTCACGTCACAAACTCCATGCATCTCGCGCCCCCGATCCCGACCGGCGGCAAAGCCGCAGCCTTTACCCGCCCCGTCACTCCAGCGCAACCCTCAAAAGCAAGAAGCTCTGTTGGGCCAAACCGCCGAAACTATGCATTGCCGCCGGACTTTGCCACCCGCGCGGCCACGCCTCCCATATACCAAAAAAAGTTTTTTTGCTGCTTTTTGTTCACAAAAATAAGTCCTTACCTTCCTTTCCACCGCCCCTAAGCGCGAAAATTCCGTCTCGCGAACGCCGCGGCCTCATCAAGCGCCTCCCGCCCCTCTGGCAGCAAAAACTGAAACAGCGGCCAAGCATGCGGCATCCCATCCCAGATTTTCAACGTTACCGCCACGCCCGCTTCCCCGGCGTGCGCCGCCAGCCGCCGCGAATCATCCAACAATATTTCCACTGCGCTCGCCGCGATAAACATCGGCGGCAACCCAGCCAAATCCCCATAAAGCGGCGAAATCAGAGGGTCCACGGTATCCGCCCCCACCGCATATGCCGACGCGGCCAGCGGCAAAGTCTCCGCATCCAGGACCACCTCGCTTCGAAAATTCGTCTTCAACGTTCCGCCCGTCAGCGCCAAATCCGTCCATGGCGAAAACAGTTGCAAGCTCGCCGGCAACGGCAACCCGGCCGCCTTCAGCGCCAGAATCAGCGCCAAGCTCAACCCGCCGCCGGCCGAATCCCCGCACACCACAAGTTCCGCCGGGAAGACTCCACGTTCCAGCATCCCCTTATACACCGCCAACGCATCATCCACCGCCGCCGGAAACGGATTTTCGGGCGCCAACCGATAATCCGGCGCAAACACTCTCATCCCCCGCAGCGCAAATCCCGCCGTCAACGGCCGATGCGTCCGCGGCGAGCAGGCCAAGTAGCCACCGCCATGCAGATAGAGCATCGTCCCCTGCGCTTCGCGCTGACTTTCCACCCACTCCCCCACCACACCGCCCACCACGTCCTGCCGATAAGAAACCCCGTGCGGCGGCGGCATCCGCGCGCCAAAAATCTTACGCACCGCCGCGGCGCTCGTTGCCTTCCGCAGCCGGCGTTTGACCTGAAAACGCAAAATCGGATTCACCACCTTGGACTGCCAGCTAACCATTAACTCTTCCCCTCAAACCTCCGCCTTGGTCACCGCATCAAGCTGGCCCACACCGCGGCCAATCACCCTCCAATATCCCACCGGCATAACGCGCTGAATCGCATCAATCTGGTAGGCATCAGCCCCAATCAGCACCCGCTTCTCCCGCCGCTCAAGTCCCACCAGCATCCGGCGCGCCGCCTTATCCGGCTAGGTTTTCAGCATCTTTTGAAACAGGGCCACCCCGGCGAGCGCCGCCCGAGAATCCATCTTCTCCCCAATTCGCGCCGACCGCGCGATATTCGTATTCACCCCGCCCGGATGCACGATCGTCACCCCAATCCCGCTCTGCGCCAACTCATGCCGCAGCGCCTCCCCAAACCCGCGCAAAGCGAACTTGCTCGCCGAATAGGCTGTCTGCCCCGGTGGCCCGATCAGCCCAAACACGCTCGAAACCAGCATGATCTGCGCCATCCTCTCACGGCGCAACGCCGGCAAGAACGCATGCGTCAGCCTCACCCCGCCCCAAAAATTGATGTTCATCAACCACTCAAAATCCGCCAGGGAGGCCTGCTCAAATGTCCCCGCCAACGCCACGCCCGCGTTGCTGATCAACACGCTCACCCGCCCATGCGCTTCCAACACCGTAGCCGGAAACGCCTCAATCGCGCTTGCATCAGATACATCCATCACATGCGTACTTACCTTCACGCCACCCGCAATCCTCGCGGCCGTCGCCCTCAGCCCCTCCCCATCACGATCAACCAGCGCCAAATTCGTTCCCTTGGCGGCCAACTGCACCGCCAATTCAGCCCCCATGCCGCCGCCTGCCCCCGTCAGCACCGCTACCGCGCCCGCAAGATTAAAACTCAAAGCGTTTCCTCACCGACAAATTTGTCAGACTCAACTCGTGCACCTTTGCCGAAACCGCAAGCGCCGTGGTTCACTATCTCGCATCATGTAGGAAGGCCAAATGGTTCGCGCGTTCACGATTCTGCTGCTCTGCCAACTCGCCGGCACAGTGGTCCAGCAAGCCCTCGGCCTGCCCATCCCCGGCCCCGTCATGGGCCTCGTCTTACTTCTTGCGCTCCTCGTCTGGCGTGGCGGCCCCGGCCAAATCCTGCACGAAACCGCCAACGGGTTCCTAAAGTATCTCGGCCTGCTCTTCGTCCCCGCCGGCGTCGGCGTCGTCACGGAACTTCAGGAACTGCGCGCCAACGCCATCGCCATCGCCATCGCCATCCCCGTCTCCACCATTTTGGGCCTCGCCGTCACCGGCGCCCTGATGCAAAAATTGGCCAAGCCAAATGCATAAACTTCTCCCGCTGCCCTTCTTCCACGTCTGGGCCTACCTGCAGACCCAACCTCTCCTCGGCCTCACCGCCACCCTCTGCACCTGGGAACTCGCCTGCCTCATAGACGCCCGCGCCGGCCACAGAGCCATTTCCAACCCCACCGTCATCTCCATCGTCATCCTCGCTGCCGCCCTCCTGATCACTCAGACCCCGTACGCCGCCTATTTCAACGGCGCCCAATACGTCCACTTCCTCCTCGGCCCCGCCACCGTCGCCCTCGCCATCCCCATGTATGCCAACTTCGAAACCATCAAACGCAACTTTTTCGCCATCATCATCTCCCTCTCCGCCGGCTCCGTCGCCGCCGCCACCTCCGCGATGCTCATCGCCCGCGCCCTCGGCGCCTCACATCAGGTCATCATCTCCCTGGGCCCCAAATCCGTCACCACCCCCATCGCCATGGGCATCGCCCAAAACCTCGGCGGCCAGCCGCCCCTCACCGCGGTGTTCGTCATGATCACCGGCATCTTCGGCACCCTCATCTGCACCACAATCTTCCGCCTCGCCCGCATCAAAGACTGGCGTGCCCAAGGCCTCGCCGCCGGCACCGCCGCGCACGGCCTCGCCACCTCCCAAATGCTCCGCCTCAACGAAACCGCCGGCGCCTTCGGCGGCCTGGCCATCGGCCTGAACGGCATCGTGACCTCCTTGGCCCTGCCGATACTGGTCAGGCTGTTCGGGTTCTAGCTCACCAAAAGCCAAGCAAGCGCGTATTTTTAATAAAAAGAACAAAAAACCCTCTATTCTCCGGGCGTTGAGACCCCTTCGTCTGGCCGCTCCACCGCCAAAATCCGGCAATTAGCCTCACGACAGCGCGAAATCCCTGACTACTTTTTAACCTGTCTGCCTCTAAAACTTTGAAGCTTAAAAACAAACTTCTCAATAGTACCGTTAAAATCACAGCCGCGATCCGGTAAAACGCCGGAGCCTGATTGTCCGTGGTTAACGCATATGTCAATTATCGCCTTAATACGTTAACAACCCCAAAACCGAGGAAACCCATGAAAAAAATCCTGCTTCTAAGCGCTCTCGCCTTGGCCCCAGTCAGCCTCGCCCACCCCGCGCACGCCGCCCAAATGTCGCTCCAACTTACCCCCGGCGACATGCTCGCCCAAACCCATTCCCACGCCATCATCATGAATGTCACCGGCACCTACCGTCAGCTCCACGGCACCCTCAACTACAATCTCGCCGCCAAAACCTGCAACGTGGACGTCACCTTCGAAGTCAACAGTCTCGAACTTCCCAACGCCCTGATCCGCTCGCAAACCATGAGCCAAGGTTTTCTCGACCCCGCCGAATACCCTGAAACCCACTTCACCGGCACCTGCCAGGGCGACAGCCTGGTCGGCAACCTAACCCTCCGCGGCCAAACCCACCCCTTCACCATGGCCATCACCTACGACACGTCTGGCGGCCAGGTCACCGGCATCCATACAGAAGGCACGCTCAACCGCTACGACTGGGGTCTGACGGGCCTGACCATGACGGTCGGCAAGACCATCCGCGTCACCAACGACATCTCCCTGAACGGCCAGCCCCCGGAACCCCCCTCAGCCTCCTAAACGCCCACCACGGCGATGCTCGTGAGGCCTGCCGCCAGGCAGGCCCGCAAGTCGGCTTCGCCCAACGCCAAACATCCCGCCGTCGGCGCAAAATCCGGCGCGGCAACATGCAAGAATATCGCCGACCCCCGGCCCGGCACGACCGGATCAAAATTCCAGTCCAACACCCCGACGATGTCATAAACGCCGTCCCCGCGCCAAAGCGCCTCATGCGATCCCGTAAAAGGCAGCCGCACCTTCTTATTATACGCCGGCTCCGCCGCGTCATCGCACCAACCATCATCAACCGCAATCGGCTCAACCGGCACCCCGCAAGCCGGCGGCCGCACTCGGTCAGCGCGATAAAACACTCGCACCAGCGCCATCCGCCCCGCCGGGGTCCCGCCATCCCCTTCCTGCTTGCGCGCGACCACCCCCGCTCGCCCCATCGCGACCCGGCACGTCAGCCCCGCGCCGCTTATCAGCCCGCCGCGCACCACAAACTCAGTCAAGCGAATGGCCAAACCTCGCGGCCTTGGTCGCCAGGTACCGATCATTCACCCCATTCGGCGCAAACGCATGCGGCACGCGCTCAACAATCTCGATCCCGCACGCTGCCAGCGACGTCACTTTCTCCGGATTATTCGTCAACAGCCTGATCCGGGTCATCCCCAGCTGCCGCAGCATCGCCGCCGCGATGTGAAAATTCCGTTCATCCGCCTGCCAGCCCAGCGCCCGATTCGCATCCACCGTATCCAGCCCGCCATCCTGCAAGGAATAAGCCCGCAGCTTATTAATCAAGCCGATCCCCCGCCCCTCCTGCGCCAGATACACCACCGCCCCAGCCCCCGCCGCTGCCATGCTCGCAATCGCCCCGCGCAACTGCGGCCCGCAATCGCACCGCAGAGACCCCAAAAGATCCCCCGTAAAACACTCCGAATGCACCCGCACCAGCGGCGCCTCCTGCCCCGCCGGATCACCAACCAGAATCGCCATATGCTCGATCCCCTGGTCCAGCGCCCGGAACGCCACCAACCGCGCATCCGGCGCCCCATCCAGCGGCACCGCCACCTCCGCCACCTTCGTGAGTGAAGCCGCGAGCAGCCCCGGATAAGCCAGCAAATCATCCGCCGGCACGGTCAATAGATCTCGCCCCGCCGGCAGCGACGCCCAGCCCGGCCGCACCGGTGCTGCCACCATCGCCGGTAGCAGCCGCGCCAGTTTCCCCAGCGCCAGCGCCGCCAATCCCATCTCCGGCGCCGCCACCCGTTCAAACTCCGGCAAAATCTGCTCCATCGTCGGGTCCGCCGCCCGCCTCAGCGTCGCCGTATCGATCAACGGCCGCGCCAGTTTCAGCGCGATCACCGCCTCCGCGTCCGGCAAATCCCGCTGCAGCACCGCCGCCGCCCGCGACGGCGCCAACAGCAGGCAAGCCGTCTGCGCCGACAGCAAATCGATCAGCCTTAGCCCCTCCGCCCCCACCGTCTCCGCCGGCGCCACGATCAGCGGCCGCCGCGCCGCCAGCACCACCGGCACCCCCCGCCGCGCCTCCGCGATCGCCCGATGCACCGCCCTCGTGCGGGGTGTACCAAGGCCGGCATCGGCATTCACGGGTTGCGGGATCATGACGACGAAATAAGATCATTCGCGACGAAGCGCCATGGGAGACGCCCAAACAAAAATACCTAACCATTCGCCGAATCTCAAAAATCATCTATAAACCGTCCACGTTCAGGAGCCAGCATGCCCAGCCAACACCCCATACTCGTCATTGACGACGACACCGCCTTGCGCTCCGCTTTGGTCGAGCAACTCGAACACGATGGCGAATTCCTGCCCACCGAAGCCGATTGTCTGGCTGCCGCGGACGCCAAACTCGCCGCTCCAGATGCCCGCTACGACGCCATCCTCCTCGACGTCGGCCTCCCCGACGGCGACGGCCGCGATTTCTGCCGCGCCCTGCGCAAGCGCGGCATCAAAGTCCCCATCATCATGCTCACCGGCTCCGCCGAAGAATCGGACATCGTCCGCGGCCTCGATTCCGGCGCCAACGACTACATCGCCAAACCCTTCCGCCTCAACGAATTATTGGCCCGCCTCCGTGCCCAGCTCCGCAGTTTCGAAAACAGCGAAGACGCCGTCTTCACCATCGGCCCCTACGTTTTTCGGCCCGCCGCCAAGCAGCTGCTGGAACCCATCAAAAACAAACGCATCCGCCTGACAGACAAAGAGGCCGCGATCCTAAAATTCCTCTACCGCGCCGCCGGCAAACCCGTCGCGCGCCAGGTCCTGCTCAACGAAGTCTGGGGCTACAACGCCGCCGTCACCACCCACACGCTGGAAACCCATGTCTATCGCCTGCGCCAAAAAATCGAGCCCGACCCCACCCTGGCCAAAATCCTCCTCACCGAAGGCGGCGGCTACCGCCTAGATCCCGCCCCGGTTCCCTAACCCCCCCAACTCGTCTAAATCCCCTCTCAAGTCCCCGTAGCTCAGCAGGATAGAGCACAGGATTCCTAATCCTGGGGCCGTGGGTTCGAATCCCGCCGGGGACGCCATTCTCGAGCAAAAGTAATAACCTCTCCCGGTGTGTCTGGTAATAGGCGGTCTCAGCGGTCAGAATTTGGTGGACATTGGAAATCATGAAGGCCTTGCCGCGGACCGGTGACGGGTCGTGTCCCATGCCCGAGCGATGCAGGGGTGAATCCCCCACATCCGGCGTGTGGCCGCACCTCGTCGTCGTCGCGCCTTTAGCCTCCCATCACCCCCCGCGCGTGCCTCCCCGAAATGGAGATTTCAGGAAGCTCGCCAATGTGGCGCGCAAGCCGGCCGTTCCCGTGTGGCGTTTCAATGCGCGCGGCGCCACGTATGCGGCGGCCAATTCCGGCCCAAGCGGCTTCGATTCGATGGCATTTCTTGTTGCGTTTATTCCGGATGTATCATACTCACTTTCAGCAACGATCGAACGCCGCTTCAGCGGCCTGGAACCCTTCGGCACTTGTCACCCCCTGGTTCATGAAAGAAAGCGCCGGTTTCATCGCGGAGCGGAACGCCGAGCGAAGACTGTCTGTTCTGGTCCCTCTCTCGGAACAACCTCACTGTTCTCGTACCGCCGCGAGACAAGCCGCCGTCGCGCTTGGCGTTTCCGAGCGCCAGGTGTTCACGTTGGTTCGCCGGCTTCGCAGTTCAAATGGCGAGCCATCGCTTGCGCTTGGGAAGACATCCAGCGGCGGCCGCGGCAAGTCGCGCTTAGCTCCCGAGACGGAGCAAACGGTTCACAATGCCATCGTCGATTTGCGGCGTTTAGCGCCCAACATGCCGGCGCCGGACCTGATTTCCGAGGTCCGGCGGAGCTGCGTCGAGCAGAACTTGACCCCGCCGTCGGTCAGCACCGTTCGACGGCGCATACGCCATCTGGCCACGCTTTCGTCCCCTCTTTTCAAGTCCAACGAAGATGAATCGAGCCATCAAGATACGGTCCGGTCACCACGACGGCCCAGTGCCCAGGACCTGGACGCAAAACTGCTCTCGGCACTGTATGAGGGGGTTGGGCAGCCGGATGGGTGGGACAGGTTCTTGGAAGCCCTTACGTCCACCTATGCCGGCGGAAAGGGCGCTTTTTTGTTACATGACCCAAAGGCGATCGCGGGACTATATGTGTCTGGGTCAGGCTGGGATGAAGATTACTTACAGCGGTACAACGACCACTATTTGAAGATCAATCCCTGGATGACGCGTATTCCCACAAGACCCGTGGGCGTAGCCGCATCCGCGGACGCGTTATTTCCCCAATCGGCGCTTTTGGAAACGGAATTCTATAACGACTGGCTCCGGCCTCAGGGTCTAGCCGCAGGACATAACATCATTGTGCAGCGTGACGGTTCACGGCACATGATTGTGACGATACTCTACCCGAACGCGACGGCCGAGAAGGACCTTGATGCCGTTGACCGGCTCCAGCGCCTGGCGCCGCATTTGCTTCGTGTTTCGCAACTGAACCGGCAGATCGCCTTGCTGGAGACCCGAGCCCAGACCGCGGAGGCAGCGCTTGATGCGCAGGACACCGCCGTGTTTCTCGTGGATGCGGCAAGTAAAATTCTGCGCATGAACGAAATAGCCGAAAAATTTGCTGCGCATGGTGACGGGCTCGAAATCAATAACGGGGTACTCATCGCCGTGGCCCCGACGGAGGGGCACACGCTCCGGCATCTTGTCGCGGATGCCGCACGAGCACGACATGTCATAGCATCCCCGCCCGGTGGCGTTATGAGGATCACGCGGCCCTCGGGTAAGAAGCCATACGAGATATTGGTTGGCCCGGCGAGCGGCGGTGGCCTTCTTGCGGGTGCTGGCCAACCTTCAGCCGCGGTGTTTGTACGGGACCCAGAATCGCGCCGCACCACGCCATTGGAACGGCTTCGCCAGCTTTATGGGCTGACACATTCCGAAGCGCGGCTCATGCGGGCGCTCCTGACCGAAGACACGCTTGATAGCGCCAGCGCGCGGTTCAATGTTTCGAAAGAGACACTTCGCAGTCAGCTCAAGTCAATTTTTCGAAAAACTGGCACCCGAACCCAGCTCGAGCTTCTTCGTCTGGCTTTGCGCGGCGCCTGGGCCGTTAGCGAATAGCGCACGGCAGCGCAAAAAAGTTCGGGCTTCACCCAAACGGGTGATATGATCATGGGAAATTGTTATGTAATGATATCGTCGTTCCAGCGTCGCCAGGCGTCTGGCGCACATTGGGAATGCAGGGATTAAAGATAGGCTTGGTCCTCACGATGGCGGTTCAGCTCCACGGGACCTGGTTCATACTTGTTTGCGATCTCTGTCACAAAAACGATTTCGTTGCGTGAAAGCAGCGTTGGCGATGCGTTCCGCTGGTCGGTGGTGGCAGGTCTGACGGCGCAACGGGACAAGCGGACCAGGGGTCGGCCAGATGACGAGCTATACGTGGACGAGCGGGAAAAAAGGGTCTTGGGGCACGGCTGCGGACTGGGCGGGCGGCACGGTGGCCAACAGCGCCACGGCGGACGTGACGATCGCCGGCACCGGCAGCAACGTCACCATCGGGTCCAGCAATTCCTACACGGTCGATTCGCTCACGCTGGATTCCGGCGCGCCGCAACTAACCATCGCGGGTACGCTGGATTTCGCCGGCGCCACGAATCAGTTGTCGCTGCAAAGCGGCCTGCTGGATATCACCGGCACCCTGATCGGCGCCACCATCGCGCAGACCGGCGGCACCCTCACGTTCATTGGATCGACCTGGGACAATATCACCGACGAATCGCCCCTCAATCTGACGGCCGCCAGCGCCGATCTCTACCTCGAAGGCACGGACGCATTCACCGGCGCGGCCGGTACCGGTCCAGGAACCATCAACCTCACCGGCAACGGCGCCGCGCTCTATACGGATGACAATTTCGCCCTCAACGACGCCACCCTGAATTTTGGCGGCGCCGGCACGAGCGATAATATTTACCTCGCCAGCAATGGCGGCCCGGTCCAGGCGCTGACGCTCGGTGGCAGCCTCGACGTGGTGCAGTCGGCGACTGACAGCGACGATGACATCGATCTCTACAGTGACACAGGGGCACAAGCGACGCTGGTCAACCGCGACACCATCGCCGCCGGCGCGAGCGGGGGTTACTTTTATATCTACGGGCCGAGCGGCGATACGTTCACCAATCAGGGCAGTATCATCGTTTCGAACGGCGACCATTTTGACATGTCGAGTCTCGCCGGTTTCAATAATACCGGCCTGATCAGCGCGACCGGCGCCGGCACGGTGTTCAATCTTGCCAGCACGAGCTGGAGCAATACCGGCGCGATCAGCGTCAGCGGCGGCGCGCTGCTTGATCTCGGCGGCACTTTTGGTCTTTCGGCGCTGGCGGGCATTATCAACAATGGCGGCACTGTCGGCATCACCGGCGACCTGCTCGACACCGGCACGCTGGCCGTCGGCGCCGGCAGCGCGCTCGGCGCCGTCACGCTTTCGGGCACCATCACCGGCGGCACAGTAGTGGACGCGGGCGGCGCACTCGTGAGCATTGATGGCGAACTGGACGGCGTGACCTATGAAGGCACGCTCGGCCTCACCGTCGCCGGGGGCGGGCTCTACCTCGCCGGCACGGATGATTTTACCGGCGCCGGCGGCACCGGGCCCGGCACCATCAACCTCGCCGGCAGCGGCGCGGCGCTCTTTACCGATGACAATTTCAGCCTCGACGACGCCACCCTGAATTTCGGCGGCGCCGACACGAGCGATAATATTTACCTCGCCAGCAATGGCGGCCCGGTCCAGGCGCTGACGCTCGGCCCCAGCCTCGACGTGGTGCAGTCGGCGGCAGACAGCTCCGATGACATCGATCTCTACAGTGAAACAGGGGCACAAGCGACGCTGGTCAACCGGGGCACCATCGCCGCCGGCGCGAGCGGGGGTTACTTTTATATCTATGGGCCGAGCGGCGATACGTTCACCAATCAGGGCAGTATCATCGTCTCGAACGGCGACATCTTTGACATCAGCAGCGTTGCAACATTTTCCAATCTCAAAGGCACCACACTCACCGGCGGCGCCTATGAAATCGGCGCCGGGTCCACCTTCCAGCTTGCCGCCAACAGCAAAATCACCACCGACGCCGCCAGCATCACTCTCAGCGGCGCCGGCTCCGTCATCGAAGCCCTGAATTCCACCGTCGGTACGGAAATATCGCTCGACTCGAAACTCGCCAGCATCGCCGCCACCAACACGCTGGCATTGCTCGCCGGGCGGAATTTTGCCGCCACCGGCAGCTTTTCCGATAGCGGCGATTTGACGCTGGGCGGCGTCACCTTCTCGGCTACCGCCCTTTCGATCACCTCAACCGGCACGCTCGCCGGCGCCGGTACCGTCAAGTCCGCGATCACCGACGCCGGCGTCATCATCGCCGCCGGCGGCTCGCTGGTGCTGACCGGCGCGCTTGCGGGCGCCGGCGGCGCCAGCATCGAGGCCGGCGCGGACCTCACGCTCGGCACCGCCGCCACCGGCGGCGCCATCACCTTCGCCGGCACCGGCGGCAAACTCACTCTGGATGCGCCCGCCAGCGTCGACGAGCAGATCGTCTCGCTGGCCCCCTCCGACACCATCGACCTCGCCGGCCTTACCGCCACCAGCGCAAGTATCGCCGGCGGCAATTTGCTGATCTCGCTCTCCGCCGGCGGCACGCTGGACTACAGCCTGGCCAATCCCAACCCGGCCGACCGCTTCGCCTTGTCCTCCGACGGCCATGGCGGCACCGACATCACGGTGTACGGCGACGCCGATCCTGAAATCTCCCCCACCACGACCAATTTTGGCGAGCAGCACGCCGGCGCGCTGCTCACAGAGTTCTACACCATCGGCAACGAAAACGTTTTCGGCGCCTATCAGGAAAACCTGGATGCCGGCTTTGCCGGCGGCACCGGCGGGGTCACCGGCAGCGGTTCGGTCAACATCTCGGTCCAGGCCAGCAATGCCACGGCTATCAGTGCCACGCTGTCCTCCGCCACCGGCGGCCTGATCTCCGGCACCGGCACCATCGGCTTCGATAGCGACGGCAACGGCATCGACGGCCTCGGCACCCTGGCCCTGCCGCCCGCAATCGTGACGCTGACCGGCACTTTCTTCAACTACGCCATCGCCGACTTCTTCGGCAATACGTCCATCGACTTCGGCAACGTCCACGCGGGCGCCGTCCCCACCGATTCTATCCTGCTCGCCAACGCGGCAGCGCAGGGTCAGTATTCCGAAAATCTCGACGCCGGCTTCGTCGGCGCCTCGGGCAATCTCATCACCAGCGGCACGGTCTCGGAACTCGCCGCCGGCTTCGAGTCCTTCGGCCTGCTCATCAGCATCGGCGCCACCAATCCCGGCGATCAGTTCGGGCAAGCCACCATCGCCCTGATCTCGGACGGCGCCGGCATCGACACGCTCGGCACCACCGCGCTCGGCTTTGAAACCATTGCCGTCTCCGCCGTCGAATACGATTACGCGGCCCCCAGCTTCGCCAGCACCATCGTCACGCTCGGCAACGTGCATGTCGGCGGCGCGGATTCGCAGGCGCTGACCATCGCCAACAGCGGTGTCAGTCCCAACGCAGCCTACCAGGAGGGGCTGGACGCGTATTTCTCCGGCACCTCCGGCGTTACCGCCGCGGGCACCGTGAATCTGCTGGGCGCTGGCCAGATTGACAGCCAGGACCTCAGCGTCGGCCTTGCCACCGGCGCGGCCGGCAGTTTTTCTGGCGATGCCTATCTCAGCCTGATCTCGGACGGCGCCCTGACCAGCCAGCTCGGCACCACAGCGCTGCCCGGCGCCGAAATCGCCGTATCCGGCGCGGTTTTCGCCTACGCCGCACCCAGCCTCTCCTCCACTAGCATCAATCTTGGCGTGATCCACGTCGGCGATGCCGGCACCGCCTTCCTCACGCTCAGCAACGCCGCCGCCGACCCGGCCTTTACCGAAGGTCTGGACGCCGCCTTCAGCGGCACCAGCGGGGCGGTGCTGGCGAGCGGCGCCGTCAACCTGCTCGCCGCCGGCGGCATGGACGACTCCCACCTCGAATTGATTCTGAGCACCGGCGCTTCGGGCACCTTCTCCGGCACCGCCACGCTGGCTGAAGTCTCTGACGGCGAACTGACGAGCGGGCTTGGCATCACGTCCCTGGGCAGCCAGATCATCAGCCTGATCGGCACCGTGGATAATTTCGCCACCCTGGGCGTGGCGCAGACCGGCGGTGCCGGCACGCTCACCAGCGTGGACAGCCGCGACTACCGGCTCAATCTTGGCAGCACGGCGCAAGGCGGTACGGCACTGACCGCGGATTTGGAAGTGCTCAACACCGCCGTGGGTCTCGCGGACCTGCTGGGCGGCGGCTTTACGGTGGTTTCGGCGAGCGCCGCCTTCAGCAATACCGGCATTGGCGGCTTCACCGGCCTCGGCGCCGGCGCCGCCGACACCGCCCCCGAACTGACGCTGAGCACCGCCATCGCCGGCACATTTACCGAGGTGCTGGAGATCGAGGCCGCCGGCAGCAACGCCAGCGGCTATACCGGCACGCTGAACCCGGTCTATGTCACCATCACCGGAACCGTCGCCAGCCTCGGCCCGGAAGTGTTCACGCTGACGCCGCACGCCGACGATTTTGTCGGCGGCGCCGGCAATGACACCTTTATCGCCGCCAATAATTGCCTGAGCAGCGGCGATATCCTGATCGGCGGCAGCGGGCTGAACACGCTCGAGCTGACCGGCGGCGGCACATTCGATATGACGGCGCCCGCGACGCTGACCAATATCTCGCAGGTGCTGGCGGTGGAGGCAAAAGGCAAAGCCGAGCAAAGCGTCTTCCTGCGCAGCGGCTTTACCGGCACGTTGACCGCGGCGTCCGGCGCGTCCGGCTCCGGGATTTTCATCTATGGCAATCACGACAGCGCGGACATCATCCTAGGGAACGGGAACGACACGGTTTATGTCGGCTCCGACAGTGAGAAGATTTCCAGCGGCAAGGGCAACAGCATTTTCTACGTCACATCGGCCACCGCCGGCGCCACCATCGCCGCCGGCAAAGGTGCGAACATCCTGGCCGTCTCGGGCGGCGGCGACGTGCAGATGGGGGCCGCGATCAGTGGCGTGGCCCTGGTCAAAATCATCGACACGGCCGTTCCCGGCACGACCTTCACCGCCAACAACACCGCCAACCTGGTGATCGACGGCGGCAGCGGTGCCGACACCATCATTCTGGACGCCGCGACGCAAAGCGTGCTGGCCGGTGGCGGCGCCACGTTCATCGAAGCCTCGATGAAAGATGCGGGTGCCGCAATCACCGCCAACAGCATCGGCAGCGTCTCTCTGGACCTGACCACCAGCGGCACCGGCACGCTGAACACCGGCGATACCGATCTGTTCGTCACGTTGGGCGCGTCCAGCAATCTGTTGCTCTCGAAGATGGGCTTCGTGACGGTGGACGGCGCGGCCGGCAAGGACAAGCTGACCGCCATGGCGGCCAACCAGACGCTGATCGGCGGCGCCAGTGATACGCTGATCGGCTATGCCGGGTTCGGCGACATGTTCAAGGGCACCGCGGCGGAACTGAACGGCGACACGATCAGCCTGTTTGGCGGCACGGACCTGGTCGATCTGACCAATGTCAAATCGTCCCTGGTGAGCGCGCTGCATTGGACGCGATCCAGCAAAGGCGGCAAGCTGAGCATTTCGGATGGCACGCATAGCGCCGTCATCGATTTTTCGGGTACGTACAGCGCGTCTGACTTCACGTTTGCCTCGGACGGCGCATTGGGGACTTACATAAAATTTGTTTGAGGCTGTGTTCCCTTTTCGGGGCGTAAGCGGCGGTCAAGCCGCCACCACGAATTCCAGGCCGGGCCGGGCCCTGCAGTAGCACCTCGGGTGAATCGAGCCGGCCGGCCGCGCGGTTAGCGCCAGAATATGCGCGGCGTGCGCCGGCCAGTTGTGGCATGGTATGCCCGCGTCCAGCAGCCTGCGGCGGTTGTCCTCCGCCGCATGCGGCGCCATCCATCATACATGCGATGCGTTCAAGATCACCAATTGGAAATCCAAAAAAATTTTGCGCCGCTTCGCGCGGGGCGGGACTGTCACGGTCTCGACCCGCAGGCAGCGTCGCAAAATTTTTGCGCGCTGGCTTCCTTAGCGCTTGATGGATCTGGCTCGACTCAACGGAGAAGCAAGCGGTCGCTTTTTTTAAAAAAAAGCTCTGCAAAAAACTTCTTCTGCGCGCGGCATTTGAGGGGCCATACTGTGGCCACTCAACAGCAAGGCGGAATCAAAAGTTTTTTGCGGAGCTTTTTTTTAAAAAAGCGACCGCTTGCTTAACGTCACATCAAATTATCAAGCTCTAAAACTCCGACCAGTCCTGGCTGCTCTCCGCGACGCCGCCGCCGCCGGCCGCGCGTTTTGTGCTGGCGGCAAGTTCGCTGACGATGTTTTGCCCGGTGGCGGCCGGCTTTTTGGGCGCGGCCGCAGGCGGCGGTGCTGCCGCAGGCGCGGGCGACGGCGCGCTGCGCCGCGGCGGCGGGGCGGCGGGGGCGCCGGCGATCTTGAAGCGCGCGACGAGCTGCGCGAGCTGCTGGGCCTCGCTCGCCAGCGTATTGCTGGCGGCGGTTGTTTCCTCAACCATCGCGGCGTTACGCTGCGTCACCTGGTCCATCTGGTTGATCGCGGTGTTTACCTCGGTCAGTCCGGTCGCCTGTTCCTGCGCGGAAGCGGCGATGTCGGCCACAACCGCGTTCAGCTGGGCGACCTGCTCGGCGATACGCGCCAGGGTTTTTCCAGTTTCACCCACCAGCTTGACCCCGCCCTCCACCTGCTCGCCGGAGGCGGAGATGAGCGTCTTGATTTCCTTGGCGGCTTCGGCCGAGCGCTGCGCCAGCGCGCGCACTTCGGTGGCGACCACGGCAAAACCGCGGCCGGCGTCGCCGGCGCGGGCGGCTTCGACCCCGGCGTTGAGCGCGAGCAGGTTGGTCTGGAAGGCGATTTCGTCGATCACGCTGATGATGTTGCCGATCTGCTTGGAGGAGGTTTCGATGCCGTTCATGGCGCCGACCATGTCGCGCACGACCTCGCCGGAGCGCTCGGCGTCCAATTTGGCGTTGGCGGCGAGGTCGCGCGCCTGTTTGGCGCCGTCGGCGGAGCGCTTCACGGTGGCGGTGATTTCATCCAGCGCGGCGGCGGTTTCCTCCAGAGCGGCGGCCTGCTGTTCGGTGCGGCGGGAGAGGTCGTCCGAGGCGCGGTTGATTTCGGTGGCGCCGGTTTTCACGCCGTGGGCATTGCGCGTGATGGATTTCATGGTTTCGTGCAGCGTGCCGATGGCGACGTTGAAATCGGTGCGGAGTTTTTCGTAGGTTTGATTGAATTCTTGGGTCAGGCGAAATTGCAGATCGCCTTGCGCCAGGCGTTCCAGGCCCAGGCCGAGCGCGGTGACGACGGTTTTTTGTTCGACGGCGAAGGCTTCAAGTACAGCCTCGGCTTGGCGGCTTGCCGCTTCGGCGGTGGCGCGGTCGCGCGCGGTTTGCTCCTCGAGCCGGCGTTTTTCGAGGCCGGCTTCCTTAAAAACGCGGACGGCGGCAGCCATGCGGCCGATTTCGTCGCGGCGGCCATCATCGGCGAGGCGGGCGTCGAGATCGCCCTTGGCGAGCCGGTCCATGACGGTTTGCAGGGCGGCGATGGGGGTGGCGACGGATTTGCGGATGATGAAGAAGCCGCCGGCCATGACGGCGGCAAGGCCGGCGAGCAGGATGGCGAAGGTGGTGAGGACGGTGTTGTCCGTGGTGGTGGCGAGTCGCGCTTCGTCCGCCGCTTCGATGGTTTGCATATGCGTCAACTCGGCGACGAAGGCGGCGGTCAGGGGCGGCAGATTGGGCTGGCATTCGTTCAGGTAGGACTGTTGCGCGACGCCGTTGGTGGCCAGGGTGTTGGCGGCCAGACCGAGCTGGATGCTGTGGCCGCAATCGCCCTCGATAACTTGCAGGCCGTTGGCCTTCAGGGTCTGAAGCGTCCCCAATTCGCCCGGGTCGGCCGCCGCCGCTTTATCCATGTAGCTGACGAAACTGGCTTTGGCGCTGTTCAGCGTGGCCTTCGCGGCCTGGTTGCCGGCATCGGTGTCGGCCATCATCAGGTTGCCGATACTGCCGATCGCGGTTTGCAGGCTGCGGTTGGCCCGGGCGCCAGCCAGTGCGGCGGCACCGTCGCCGTCGATCAGTTGTCGGTAGCCGGCGCTGATGCCCTGCATCTGGCTGGTGGCGTAAGTGGTGGAGGCGAGTGAAAACAGGCCGAACGCCGCCATCACCAGCAGAAATTTCACGATGATGGGGAGGTTCTTCATATCTTGCACTTTCGTTCCGGCGGGCTTGGAACCTGTAAACCGCAGTTTGTTAACGGTGCATGAAACGGCAGAGGCAAAACACCGCGCCGCGGGGATTGGGTGAGTGAAGACAGGAAGAAAGCAGTTAGTTTTTTGAAAAAAGTAACCAAAAAACTTTTGATTTACTGAGTCACGGGGGTAGCAGGGCCTCGGTCTAGGGGAATCAAAGGTTTTTTGCTTCTTTTTTTCAAAAAAGAAGTTTTTTGCTTCCTTTCGCAGAACGGCTCCCCTTCACCCGGTTGCCTGCGCCTGGGCGAGTGAAATATTAACTCTCCCAGAATAAATGTGTAATGGGCGGCGGAGGCGCGCCGCACTTGACGGCGCGTAGCGCCCGGACTCTTGTTGACAACGAAACCACTTGCGGAGAGGCTTTGGCATGGGGGCCATGAAGGTCGGGGCTTTGGAACGCTACAGCCAGCGCATGGGACGGCTGGTGGAACGCCATCTGGCGGAGGCCGCGCTGATCGCGGCCCGGCAGTTGGCGGAGCGGGAAGCCGCCGAGGCGAAGGCGGCCAGGCGCGAGATCGAGATCACCGCAACGGCGCTGCGCGAAGAAGTCGCGGAGCGCGAACGCACCCAGGCCCGGCTCGCGTACCTGGCCACGCATGACCCCCTGACCGCCTTACCCAACCGCACCTGGTTCAACGACGCGCTGGCCGAGCGCGTGCGCGAGGCGGGCGGACAGAACCGCAAAGTGGCGCTGGCGTATCTCGATCTCGATAATTTCAAGGACGTCAACGACACGCTGGGCCACGAGGTCGGCGACCAGCTGCTGTGCCTGGTGGCGGAGCGTCTGATGGCGGCGCTGAAACCGGGCCAGTCGGTGGCGCGGATCGGCGGCGACGAATTCGCGCTGATCATGCCCGACGCCCGTTCCGCGCACGCCGCCGCCGGCGTGGCGTCGGCGCTGATCGCGCTGCTGCGCACGCCGTTCGAGATCGCGAACCGGCCGATTTTCGTCGGCGCCTCGGCGGGCGTGAGCCTGTTTCCGGACGACGCCGGCGATACCGACCTGCTGCACCGCCACGCCGATCTGGCGCTGTACCGCGCCAAGGCCGACGGCCGCAACCGCTGCACCATATTTGACCAGAGCGTGCACGACGAGGTGGAACGCCGCGCGCTGCTGGAACAGGCGCTGCGCGAGCCCGGCCTGTTCGACCAGCTGCAGGTCGCCTACCAGCCGCAGATCGACCTGCGCGCCGGACGGTTTTCCGGCGTCGAGGCGCTATTGCGCTGGCAGCACCCGCGGCACGGCTGGATGTGGCCGGCGGAATTCATTCCTGCCGCCGAACGCTCCGGCCAGATTCTGCCGATCGGCAAATGGGTGCTGCTGGAATCCTGCCGCCAGGCGGCGCGCTGGCTGGAGGAGGGTCTGCCGCCGATGACGATGTCGGTGAACGTCTCCGCCCTGCAATTCCGCGCCGGCGGCATTCCGGCGCTGGTGGCCGAGACGCTGCGCGAGACCGGTCTGCCGCCCTCGGCGCTCGAGCTGGAAATCACCGAAACCGCGCTGATGAACCCCGCGGATGACCCGGCCGCGGTGATGGGCGCGCTGCACGAGATGGGGGTCGCGCTGGCGATCGATGATTTCGGTACTGGCTATTCCTCGCTCAGCTATCTGCGGCAGATCAAGGCGGACCGCATCAAGATCGATCAGAGCTTTATCCGCGACGCGCCGGACAATGAGGACGCCGCGGTGATCGCCACCGCGATCGTACAATTGGCGCACAGCCTGCGGCTGGAAGTGGTGGCCGAGGGCGTCGAGAGCGCCACGCATATGGATTTCGTGCGGCGCAACGGCTGCGATTTCGCGCAGGGCTATTTTTTCAGCAAGGCGGTCGCACCGGACGCGATCCGGGAACTCGCCCTGCGAACCACAGAACCGGACCCCGTGTCATGAACGAAGTGCAAGCGATACCGCCGGCCTCCCTACCTTTGATCCGCCATCGCGTCGGCCGGGTGGTCTCCACCGCCGGCTCGCAGATCATCATTCTGCTCGACGGCGAACCGGGCGTCCCCGCCGTCGAAATGGGCTGCCTGGTCAGCGTGCGCAGCCCGCACGCCACGGTGTACGGCATCGTCGAGGGCCTGAGCACGCCGATGCCGCTGCAGCCGGTCGATGGCCGCGAGCTGAAAGTGGCGGAGATCGGCCTGCTGGGCGAGGTGCCGGACGCGCCCTATGGCGGCTCGCGCGGTTTTCGCCGCGGCGTCTCGCAGCTACCCTCGCTGGACGCGGTGGTGCACCAGGCGAGCGACGCGGACACCGCGGTGGTGTACGCGCTGGATGACCGCAGCTCGGTCTCGGTCGGCACCATCCACCAGAACCACAGCGTACTGGCGCGGGTTTCGGTGGACGACATGCTGGGCAAACATTTCGCCATGCTGGGCACCACCGGCACCGGCAAGTCGTGCGCGCTGACGCTGGTGCTCAAGCGCATCCTGGCGCAAAACCCGAACGGGCATATTCTGCTGCTGGACCCGCACGGCGAATACGGCCGCGCCTTCGGCCCGCAGGCGGAACAATTGACCGTGAACACGTTCCGGCTGCCGTACTGGCTGTGCAATTTCGAGGAACTGACGGAAATTCTATTCGGCCACGAAATGACAGAATCGAGCATGGAGATCATGTATCTGCGCGAACTGGTGCTGGCCGCGAAGCTGGCCTTCGCCGGCAACGCCTCCGATCCCGCCGGCATTTATGTGGATACGCCCGTGCCCTACTCGCTCGGCGACGTGAAGCGGTATCTGGACCAGAAGATCGGCAGCCTGGAAAACTCCGACAAAAAACCCTATTACGCGCGCATCAAATCCCGGCTGATCTCGCTGCAGGCGGACCGGCGGTTCGACTTCATGTTCGACACCGGCCTCGTCCTGCGCGATGATTTCGCCACCGTGCTGCGCCGCCTGTTCCGCGTGCCGGCCAACGGCAAGCCGGTGGCGATTCTGGACCTCGCCGGCCTGCCCTCGGAAGTTCTGAACGTGGTGGTCGCGCTGCTATGCCGGCTGGCGTTCGACTTCGCGGTCGAGGCCGGGCAGCGCGTGCCGATCCTGCTGGTCTGCGAGGAGGCGCACCGCTACGCGCCGCACGACACCGCGCTCGGCTTCGAGCCCGCCAAGCGCGCGCTCTCGCGCATCGCCAAGGAGGGCCGCAAATACGGCATCAGCCTGGGCGTGATCAGCCAGCGGCCGTCGGAACTGGCTTCCACAATTCTGTCTCAGTGCAACACGGTGTTCGCGTTCCGCATGTCGAACGAACGCGACCAGGAAATCATCGGCGCGACGCTGGCCGAGGCATCCACCGCCATGCTCTCGGTGCTGCCGTTCCTGGGCAACTCGGAAGCCATCGCCATCGGCGAGGGCGTGCGCGTGCCGATGCGGCTGCGGTTCGACGAATTGCCCGACCATGAACGTCCGCGCAGCAACGCCGCACCTTTCACCGAACGCTGGTCGGCCGTCGATTCTGAGGAAGACACCGAGCTGCAAAGCATCGTGGCGGCGCTGCGNNCATCCGCGTCAAGGCGAACCTCCCCAGCGTTTGAGCGGCCAGACGACGCCGTTGCAGCCCCGGAGAAATCAAAAGTTTTTTGGTTACTTTTTTTCAAAAAAGTAACTGCTTTCTTCACCTCAAAAAAAATCCGCCTCGCCCGCCGGCACCAATGGCTCTTCCGGGCGTTCCCCTTTCAGGCGCCAGGCCAGATCGGAGAGTTTAACGCGGCGCAGGGCGGCGGCGAAGTCGAGGTGCCAGGACGGCGGCACGGAGGTTTTGATCGAGCTGACGAAATCCGCCAGAGCGTGCAGGCGTTGGGTGAGCAGGTCGAGCTTTTGCGCGTTCCTGTGGCAAGCCGGATCGTCCGCGACGTGGAACAGCGCGGGTGCGAGGATGACCTGAAGCTGCTCGATGGTGCGGCCGAGATCGAGCACCTCGTCGCCGAGCAGGCCAAGGATACGAATCAAGCTGGCATTCATGGATTCGGTGTCGATGGGACGGAGTTCGGTCATGTAGGACATACCGGTTAAAAGAGTTCAACGCTGCCGGCGGCGGCGGGTTTTGCCACAATCCGGCGTTCTTCTTGAAAAATGCTCTGTTTTTCGGAATCGAGAAGGCTTTGGCGGGCGCGGCCGTTGACCGGCCAGAACTGAATCCGGCGGCCGAAATCCCCGCGCAGGCTGCCGCCAACGATTGGGATGCCTTCAGCCCTTAAGAATTTTTCGGCGAAGATCGCGTTTTTATCGCCGATATCGGTCAGACCGCGAATCATTCTGGCGCCGCCAAAGAGTTTGGCCTGCAGGCGGGAGCGGGAAGCGCCTTTTTTCAGCAATGCATTGACCAGCAGCTCCATCAGATGCACGCCGTAGCGCTGCGTGGCGAGCGCCGAGCTGGCGGGCCGGCTTTCAACGTCTTCGCCGGGCAAGAGAAAATGGTTCATGCCGCCAATGCCGGCTTCCGCATCGCACAGGCATGCGGAAACGCAGGAGCCCAGGATCGTGGTCAGCACGACCGACGGGTCGCTTTCCACGCGCTGTTCGCCCTGCACGATGTTGATACGGCGTTCGCCAAGATAAGCGTCCATTTAGCTGTGGCCTGCGAATTGAGTTCCGGACTTAGCCTTGAGGTTGCGTCTGAACGGTCTCAATCCGCCGTCCCTGAGACGGTGGCGGTGACGCGGCGGATGGCGGCGACAAGGTTGACGGGATCAAACGGTTTGACGATCCAGCCATTGGCGCCGGCGTTTTTCGCGCGCAGCTTTTTTTCGGTGTCCATTTCGGTGGTCAACACCAGCATCGGGACCGCGCGCCAGCAGGCTTCCTTGCGGACCGCTTCAATAAAGCCGAAGCCATCCAGGCGGGGCATATTGATGTCGGTGATGATGACATCNNCCGGCCTCAACCAGTGAGTGTTTGAGCATATCCCGCATCGAGCGGGAGTCGTCCACCGTGAGAACCGTCGTGATCATTCAGTCATTTTCCTTTGGGCAATAAGGGGAGCCAGTTGATGGCTTTCTCCTACTTAGCGCGGGGTTAACACGGCCCTAACCAGAATCGCTTTTCCTGGGGCAAGAGTGAAAATTCCGGAAGGAACTGGGAAAGAAAGAAGTAATCAGTGATCATAACGGCAACCGACGACTGACGACTAACAACTAACTAAATACCCAGCGCAGCGTCTGCGCGATGGTCTGCGTGCCGCCTTCCACGATCGGGCGGGCAAGCAGCGGGGTTTTCGGGAGGTTGTGCATCTGGCGCGCCCAGGGCGGCAGCAGACCAATGGCGGCCTGCATGGTGATGCGCTGCAACGGTTCGGCCAGGCGATGGCGCGAGGGCTGGGTGAGCACGATTTTGGCGACCTCACGGGTGCGTGCGTCGGCGCGCAGTTCCGGGCGCATGGCGTTGATGAGCGCGGTCGCGGCGGCGCGGGTTTCGGGGATCGGGTCAGCGCCCAGGGCGGCGGCGATTTGCGCCATTTCCGCAAAATAGCGGTTCTGCTCCGCCAGGCTCATCCTGGGTTCCGCATATCGGATATAGGCGGCCAAAAAACTGCTGGCCTCGGTCACATGGACCCATGCCAGCAGTTTGGGGTCGCGGGCATGGTAAGGCGCGCCGTCCGGCAGAATTCCGGAAACGCGCGCATGGATGGCGTTGACGCGGGCGATGATGCTTGTGGCTTCCTCGGCACTGCCATAGGTGGTCAGCGCGATGAACCGCGCGGTGCGGCGCAGCCGGCCCGGCATGTCCGACCGGAAGTTGGAATGATCCCACACGCCGGCCAGCACGGCGGGGTGCAGCATCTGCAGCAGCAGGCTGGTGATGCCGCCGGTCATCATGGTGGTGACGTCGCCATGGACGCGCCAGGCGACGGCGGATTTCCCGAACAGGCCGTCCGGCCGGCGCGTGACGGGTTTCTCGCCGCGGGACTTGTCATTGAAAATGGCGACGACTTCGCCGGCTATGGCGGATTTCAGACGGCGGATGAGGTTGTCAGCCGGGTTGGACACTCCAGGGTATTGGGACATGCGGCATTATCGGGGACGAAAGGAGAAGGCGCAAGGAAGCCGCGCTTCTTGAAAAAAGCCCCGCCGCGGGTGCGGCGCAAATCTAACCTTTCGGAACCGTCTGTTCGACGAATTGCTGCGCCACCGCGGCGCCGCCGGATTCCAGCACATCAAAATGCGTCGTTTCCGGCCCCTGCCAAAATTCCTTGGGTCCGGCCGCCGCGGCGAAAACCTTCTGGCCCTGGACCGGCGGGATAACGACATCGTCGGCGCCCTGCATCACCAGCAGCGGCGCATGGATCGCCGGGATCAGCGTCAGCAGCGGGAACGGGTTTTTGATCAGCAGGGCAGCCGGCAGGTACGGAAAATCGCGCTGCGCGACCGCGGCGATCGAGGTGTAGGGCGAGTCCAGGACCACGGCGCCAACCTGGCGCTCGGTGGCCAGGCGCACCGCGACGCCGGTGCCCAGCGATTCGCCGTACAGGACGATATGATCCGCCGGCACGTGCGCCTGGTGCAGGAAGGCGTAGGCGGAAAGCGCGTCTTGGTTGAAGCCCGCCTCGCTGGGGGCGCCCTGGTTGGGGCCGTAGCCGCGGTATTCCGGAAACAATTCACCCCAGCCAAAAGCGGCAAAAATCGCCATCCGCCCGGCGCGGAGCAGAATATTGCCGCCGTTGCCGTGCAGATACAGGATGGTGGGCTGGCCGGGGCCGGCCGGCCGGTACCAGGCGACCAGCGAGAGTCCGTCCGCGGTGTGCAACGTCACGGCGCGCATGCCGGGCACGTGCGCATCGGCGACATCGACCGGCCCGCGCCAGGCCGGAAACAGCAGTTCATTCTGGCGCGCGTACACGTCGGTGATGATGGTGGCGTAGGCGGCGAGCGGGATGGTGAGGAAGAGTAGAATAAGTCGCTTCATTGGTGCGTCCAGATAGCGTCTTTGATGCGGCTGATAAAGGCCGCATGGGCGGCAAGTTGTTCGGGCGACAATTCAATCCGAATCGGCACGTAGTCCGCCGGCCGCGCATATTTCGCGAACGCAAAACGCTGGTCGGTATCGAGCACAAAGCCGCGCTGCCGGCCGCCGGTGAGTTCGACATAGACCGCGGCGAGCAGTTTGCAGTCCAGCAGGGCGTTGTGGGTGGTGCGCTCGGCGCGGTCGATGCCGTAGCGGGTGCAAAGCGCGTCCAGGCTGTTGGGCATGCCGGGAAAGATTTTTTTGGCGATGACCAGCGTGTCGATCATCCTTTCCCGCGGCAGCTTGGGCTTGTTGAGGCGCGCGAGCTCGGCGTCTAAAAAGCCGAAGTCGAACGGCGCGTTGTGAGCGATAAGGGGGTCGTCGCCAAAAAACGCCAGCATCTCGTCCACGACGTCGGCGAACTTGGGTTTACCGTGCACATGGGCGCTGGTGATGCCGTGGATCCGGGTGGACTCGGTGGGGATGTCGCGTTCCGGGTCCAGCAGGGCATAGAATTTTTCACCGGTCGGCAGGTCGTTGGAGAGTTCGATCGCGGCGATCTCGATCACGCGGTCGCCTTCTTCCGGGTAGAACCCGGTGGTTTCGGTGTCGAACAGCACGGCGCGCGTCATGTCAGCAGTGTTCTCACCAGTCGGTTAACCGCCTGAAATGTGGCAAATTTGGACAGGCCCGTGGGTATGACATAATCCGCTCTAGCGCGCTTCTCGGAGTCGGGCATTTGCTTGGCAATGAGCGATTCGATCTGGGCCAGCGGAACGCCGCGTTTCTTGACCCGGAAAATCTGCACCGCACGCGGACATGAGACGGTGACGGTGACATCCACGCGCTTATCCCCACCGGTCTCAAACAGCAGGGGAATGTCCAGCAGAATGGCGCGGCGGCCGGCTTTGCGCGCGCCGGCACGGAATTTGCGCTCCTCTTCCCGCACCAACGGGTGCATCAAAAATTCCAGCCGGCGCATGGCGACAGGGTCGCGCAGCACTCTTTCGCGCAAGGCGGCGCGATTCAAAACGCCGTTCTCCACGGTGCCGGGAAATGAGATGTCCAACATCGGTATGGCGCGGCCGCCGGGCGCCTGCAGACGATGGACGGCGGTGTCCGCGTTAAACGTCCAGATGCCGGCCGCCCGGAACATTTTGGCCACGGTTGACTTGCCCATGCCGATGCCGCCGGTCAGGCCGATCACGATCACTCTTTTAACCCTGCACGATGGCGTAGAGTTCGCGGTCCACCTCCGGCGTGACGCCGAACCAGGCGGCGAAGCCGGGGACGGCCTGGTGCAGTAACATGCCCAGCCCTTCCACGGTTTTCAGGCTTTTGGCGCGCGCCGCGGCCAAAAGGGGCGTTTCGAGCGGGGCATAAACGACGTCGGCGACAATGAGTTCCTCCCACGCGGTGTCCAGATTCATCTCCAGCGCCGGCTGGCCGGTCATGCCGAGTGAAGTCGTGTTGACCAGGAGTGAGAACCCGCTCAGCACCTCGGCGCGCTCGTCCCAGGGAATGCACGCCAGATCGAGTTTTCTCGCCAAAGCCTCCGCCCGCTCCTGGCTGCGGTTGCAGATGGCGACCGGAATGTCTTCGGCATCCAGCGCCGCGGCGATGGCGCGGGCCGCGCCCCCGGCGCCCAGAATCAGCGCCGGGCCGTTTGGATTGGCGTCATGCGCGCGCAGGTTGGCCATAAAACCGTACCCATCCGTGTTGTCGCCCAGTATCCTGCCGCCGCGAAAGACCAGCGTATTGACGGCGCCGGCGCGCTCGGCGGCCGGCGTCAGCTCATCGGCCAGCGTGAAGGCGGCCTCCTTATGCGGCAGGGTCACGTTGAGCCCGGCGAAACCGGCCGCGGCGAGAGCCCGGATGACGGCCGAAAAATTTTCCGGCGCGACGGGCAGCGGCACATAGGCGCCGTCAATATTGTACCGCGCTAGCCAGGCGCCGTGGATTTTCGGGGATTTTGAATGGGCGACGGGCCAGCCGGCAACGCCGGCGAGTTTGGCTGAACCTGAGAGGAGTCGCATGGATTGAGACGACCATAGCGCGCCGCACTTGCCAAGAGCAGCAGCAGAACCAGCGGCGTGAGATGCGCGAATTGCGGCGCCCACGGCAGCGCCCCGGGGCCGAACCAGGCGATAAACAGCAGAATCACCTCACCCGGCGCAAAACCATTTTTCAAACCGGATTCAATCAGCAAGGCGGTGGCCAGCGTAACGCCGAGCAGATCGTAGTCGTGCAGATAGGGGCTGGCCAGCGCGGTGAGGATCAGCACGGCGGGCGCATCCCGCCTGGTGGCGGCGTACGCGGCGGCGCCCACGGTCGCGGCCAGTTGAATCACCAGCGCGGCGTGATTGCCCAGAAACCGGCACGCCGCGAACACGCTGATGAGGCCGTTCGCGAATGCCGCCGGTTTGCCCGTGAGCAACACGGCGCTCATGGCCGGGCGGGTGAAGGTCCAGAACAAAACCCAGGTTTTTGGGCCAAAAGCCAGGATGGACAGCACCGCCAGCGCGACCGCCGCGAGTACCGCTGCGAAAAACGCCGGGCGGGAGCGCCGCAACAGAAACAGCGGCAAAGCCAGCCCGAGCTGCGGCTTGATGGTGGCGAGGCCCGCCAAAACGCCCGCAAGCACCGGCCGGCCTGGCAGCAGCAAAACCGCGCCGCCGATCAACGCCGTCATCACCGCGGCATTTTGGCCTTCCAAAATGTTTTCCAGGCTGACTGGGCTGAGCGCGACGGCGGCGACCAGCCACCACGATTTCCCCGCCAGCCTGAGCATAACCACCAGCGCCAAAACCGAAAACGCGTCGAACGCCAGCACCGCGTGCCAAGGCGCCAGCCAGCCGAAGGCGGCGGCCAGCAACAGATAATTGGGCGGGTAGGACCAGAAATGGAACGGGATGTGGCCGTACAGGCCGCCCAGAAAGGCGTTATAGGCGGCGGCATCGAACAGGACCGGCAACCTGCCGTGCCAGGCCAAAAATCCGCCGGCCCAAAAGTCCAGCCCGTCGCGCAGCGCCTTGCCGGAGAGATGGTGCAAAACACCCCACATCACCGCGTAGGCCTCGCTGAGAGACGGCACGCAACTGAGCACGGCCAAAGCGGCCAAAACCGTTCTTTTCATGCGGGCGCCGCAACGGCGGCCGGCCGCCCCGCCCCCTGGCGCCGCCACGCCAGCGCGAGGCCAGCGGCGGCAAACAGCGGGAACAAGCTAGGAAGATGAAGTATCTCCAAATAAACCGCCAGGCCGGGCGTCAACCACAGTGCGGCCAGCACAATGATCTCCGCAGCCCCGCCCCGATCCAGCGCCGGCGGCACCAGCAGTGCCACGGCGTAGGCGCAAAAGATCATGTCATAGCACCACAAATAAGGTGTCACGAGCGCACTCAGCAGCAGCATCGCCGCCACCCGGAACGCCGGCCCCATCCGGGCCGCCCGCCAGGTCAGGCCCGCGGCCACGACCGCCGCCACCGCCTGCACGGCGTAGGAAAACGCCACCGGCGCGCGACACTCCCGGAATACATTGAACACGCTCATCATCATCGCCTGCGGGCCAGGCTGCGGCGTGTGCGTCATATAAATCAGCCCGGCGCTCATCTCCGGCGCCACCACCTCGAAAAATCCCCGCCACGCACCTACCCCGAAAACGGCCAGCGCCGCGCCCGCTAACGCCACCGCCGTCACCGCGGCCGCCCCCAGCGCCCAAAAATTGCGCCGCGCCAGCAGATAGACCGGCACCAACAGCGCAATCTGCGGCTTGATGGATAAAAACCCGAGCAGCACGCCGCCAAGGACGGGAAATTCAGCCTCCAGCGTCAGGCCTGCGATCAGCAGGGCTGAAATCAGCGCGCCATTTTGGCCGTCGGCCAAGTTTTCCAGTGCGGCGGGGCAGAGAAGAACAGGAAGTAAGAAAGAACTTCTTTTTTGAAAAAAAGAAGTTCTTTCTAAAACCATCGCCAGCATGGCCATCGAAACAATGTCGAACAGAAAAACCGCCGGCACCGGCGGCAAAAAGCCGAGCGGGTAAACCAGCAGCAAATAGCTCGGCGGATAGCTCCAGGTCAGGTTCTTCACCCCCACATGCGCCAAAAGCCAGGCGGAATAGACCGGCGGATTGAACACCGCGGCGACATTTTGCCGGGCCAGAGCCGGACCGGCCCAGTAATTCAGCCCGTCACCAAGGGCGGCGGCGTGGCTGATCGTGCGCCAAGCCACGATCTGCGAGGCGAGTTTGACCATTCCGGGAATGCCGGCCGCAATCAAAAACGCCGGCAGCAGCGCGCGCAGCGTCGTGTTTGTTTGACTTTTCCGGTCCATGTCCGCAGTATTCCGTGCTTTCCTGGACTTGAAAGCACATCCATGATCGCTTCGCTAATGCCGAATTACAACCGGGCCGACCTCGCCTTCGCGCGGGGCGAGGGCGCGTATCTGTTCGATACGGCCGGGCGGCGATTTCTGGACTTTGGCGCCGGCATCGCGACCAGTTCGCTGGGCCATGGGCATCCGCATCTCGTGGCGGAAATCGCGGCGCAGGCGGCCAAAGTGATCCATGTTTCCAACCTGTACCGGGTGCCGGAAGCGGAAAAACTGGCGGCGCGTCTGGTGGCTGCGACATTCGCGGATTCCGTCTTCTTCTGCAATTCCGGGGCGGAGGCGAATGAGGGCCTGGTCAAAGCGTTTCGCAAGACGATGGCGGACGCCGGCAAGCCGGAACGGACCCGAATCATTTGTTTCGAGCACGCGTTTCACGGCCGCACGCTGGCGATGATCGCCGCGACCGGCAACCCGAAATATCTGGCCGGCTTCGGCGCCCCGGTGGCGGGCTTCGACCATGTGCCGTTCAACAATCTCAACGCGGTGCGCGCCGCGATCACGTCGGAGACAGCGGGCATCCTGATCGAGCCGGTGCAGGGCGAAGGCGGCATCCGGCCGGCCGATTTGCGGTTTTTGCGGGATCTGCGCGCCACCTGCGACGAGTTCGGCATCTTGCTGGGCCTCGACGAGGTGCAATGCGGCATGGGCCGCACCGGCAAATTTCTGGCGCATGAATGGGCGGGCATAGAGCCCGATGCGGTGAGCCTGGCAAAAGGCATCGCCGGCGGCTTTCCCATGGGCGCGGTGCTGGCGAAGGAGGCAGTGGCCAAAGCGCTGGTGCCGGGCAGCCACGGCACAACGTTTGGCGGCGGCCCCTTGGCCTGCGCCGCGGCGAACGCGGTGCTGGATGTGATCCTGGCGCCCGGGTTCATGGACGAGGTTGACGCGACGTCGCGCTACCTGTGGCGCGGGCTGGAAGCGTTGGTGCAAAAATACCCCAGCGTCTTTACCGAGGCGCGCGGCGCCGGGCTGATCGTCGGGTTGCGCTGCGCGGTTCCGAATATGGACGTGCAGAATGCCGCGCTTGCGGAGGGCCTGCTGACCGTCGCGGCCGGCGATAACGTGCTGCGCCTTGTGCCGCCGCTGATCGTCAGGCAGCCGGAGTGCGCCGAGGCGCTGGCGCTGCTCGACCGCGCCGCCCGGCGCTGCCTGCCGATGGCGGTGGCGGAGGCGGCGAAATGAGCGCTGCGGTCGAACTGCGGATCGCCCGGCCACGGCATTTTCTCGAACTGCGGGATTTCAACCGGCCAGCATTGCGGGCGCTGCTGGAGCAAGCGGCGGCCTTCAAGCGCGCGCGTCCGGCGCGGTCCGAAAAACTGGCGGGCAAGACGCTGGCGATGATTTTCGAAAAACCAAGCACGCGGACCAGAATTTCGTTCGAGGTGGCGATGCGGGAACTGGGCGGGGACGCCATCGTCCTCGCCCCGCGGGACATGCAGATCGGGCGCGGCGAGACGATCGCCGATACCGCGCGCGTGCTCTCCCGCTACGTGCAGGCGATCATGCTACGAACGGATTCCGCGTCAAAACTCCGGGAACTGGCGCGCTACGCCTCGGTGCCGGTGATCAACGGGCTGACGGAATTGTCCCACCCCTGCCAGGTGCTGGCGGATGTGATGACATTCGAGGAGCATCGCGGGCCGATCGGCGGCCAAATTGTGGCCTGGGTCGGCGATGGCAACAACGTGGCGGCGTCATGGATCGAGGCGGCGGCTTTGTTTGGCTTTTCGCTCTGGCTCGGCTGCCCCGCCGGCTACCAGCCGGCGGCGGACGTACTGGCCTGGGCGGAGCGGCTGGGCGCGGACGTGACGGTGCTGGCCGACCCGGTCGCCGCGGTGACGGGCGCGCGCTGCGTGGTGACGGATACCTGGATATCGATGGCCAATTCCGAGGATGAGGCAGCGGCACGGCACGCGGCGCTCGCGCCATACCAAGTCACGCCGGCGCTGATGGCGAAGGCGGCGCCGGATGCGATTTTCATGCACTGCCTGCCCGCGCATCGCGGCGAGGAAGTGACGGCCGAAGTAATCGACGGGCCGGCCTCGGTGGTGTTTGACGAGGCGGAGAACAGGCTGCACGTGCAGAAGGCGATTCTGGCGTGGTGTTTGGGATAAGGCAGGAAGCAGTTACTTTTTTTGAAAAAAAAGTAACCAAAAAAACTTTTGCTCCTGCGGGCGCTGGCGCCGCTTGCGCCATTAATAAAAGTTTTTTGCGCCGCACCCGCAGAGGGGCTTTTGTTCAAAAAAGCGCTGCTTTCTTATGATGACATTTATCCCGCACCTCTACGCCGCATTCGTGCTGTCAGTAACGGCACTGATGCTGCTGCCGGGACCGAATGTAGGCCTGATCGTGGCGAATAGCGTATCGCATGGCGTGCGGCTGGGGCTTTTGACGGTAGCGGGAACGGCGAGCGCAATGGTCGTGCAACTGGCGTTGACGGCGGCGGGGCTGGGCGCGATGCTGGGGGCGGCGGGGGTTTGGTTTGGCGCGCTGCGCTGGGTCGGCGCGGCTTATCTGCTGTTTCTGGCGTGGCAGGCGTTTCGGGCATCGGCGACTTCGTTAAACATAACCGCCCAACCGCCCGATGGGCGGCGGATATTTGCGCGCGGGTTCTTGGTGTCGCTGACCAACCCAAAAACGTTATTCTTCTACGCGGCGTTCTTTCCGCAGTTTTTAACACCGGGACGGCAGGGCTGGGCGCAGATCGCGATACTGGCGGTGACGTTCGTGGTGATCGCGCTGGTCATCGATTCGGGCTGGGCCGTCATGGCCCATCGGGCGCGAATAATTTTGGGCAAGCGGCAGGTGTGGACGAACCGCATCAGCGGCGGCATACTGGCGGGCGCCGGTCTGGGGCTGGCGCTTTCCCGCGCGCGGTGACCGTGCTGTTTTCCGTGGGCCAATTGCAAGCGGTGCGGCTGCAGGGCGGCGACGTGGCCTGGCTGCAAGATCTGTTGCTCCGGTGTGCGGACTATTTCGAGATGGCCGAGGGTGACCCCCCGGACGAAACGGCGGCAGCGCGGGAACTCGCGGACCGCCCGCCGGGCGGCAAGGACGAGGATTCCTTCACCATCGGACTGGCGGAGGCTGAGCGGCTGGTCGGCGTGGCCAGTATGTCCCGGCACTATCGCGGGCCGGACGAGTGGTATCTGGGGCTGATGCTGCTGGACCCTGATTGTCGCGGCGCCGGCCTGGGCGCGGCGTTTTACGCGGCGTTGGAAAACTGGGCCGCGGGCATGGGGGCGCGAAAAATCCTGCTGGCGGTGTTGGAAGTGAACGAGCGCGGCGCCAAATTCTGGCGCGCGCATAATTATTTGAGCAAGCGCCGGCATCTGGCGATGCGTCTCGGCCGGCTTTCGCATACAGTCATCGAATACGAGAAATCTCTAGGCGAGGAGCGGACCATGGTAAAACTGCTGGGTGAAAAAGAACTCTCTGACCTGCCCGCCGGTTGGGCACTGGCGGCGGACAAGAAATCGATCGCGCAAAAATTCAAGTTTCGGGACTTTGTGGAAGCCTGGTCGTTCATGACCCACGTGGCGCTGCTGGCGGAAAAGGCGGACCACCATCCGGAATGGTCGAACGTCTATAACCGTGTCGAAATCGTGCTGAGCACGCACGAAGCCGGCGGGGTGACAGCGCGCGACACCGCGCTGGCGGCCGCCATCGGAAAAATCAAAATCCCCGCATAACGCCGTTTCTTTATGCAATCTTTATGAATTTCCTTGAATTGCCGCCTGCCGCGTGCGACAAACTGTGTCATGGTTATGCTCACCGCCAAATTTGCGCGTAGTTTGCAGACTGAGCTGCTGATTCTTTGCGCACGGATAGGTTTCAGCCCGCCCCGGATTTGAACGCTGCTGCTTCACGCCATGCCAGACGCATGGCCGCGTTCAATTTGAGGAGACCAAAAATGTTGGATGAAATTTCGGGTTTGGTGGATTGGCAGAAGCTGGATGCGGCGCATCACCTGCACCCGTTCACCGACCACAAGGCGCTGCACGCCGGCCGCGTGCGGGTCATCACCGGCGGCGACGGGGTATTTTTATACGACTCTGACGGGCATAAAATTCTGGACGGCATGGCCGGGTTGTGGTGCGTCGCCGCCGGCTATTCACGGCGCGAACTGGTCGACGCCGCGACCACGCAGATGCTAAAGCTGCCGTACTACAATACGTTTTTCAAAACCACCAACCAGCCCGCGGTAGCCCTTGCGCAGCGTCTCGCCCACCTCGCGCCGCCCGGCCTGAACCATGTTTTCTTCGCCTGCTCCGGCAGCGAAGCCGTCGATACCGCTCTGCGCATGGCGCGCGTGTACTGGCAGACCAAAGGCAAGCCTGAGAAAAAAATCGTGATCGGCCGGGAATATGGCTATCACGGCTCCACCACCCTCGGCGCCTCCGCCGGCGGGATGGCGGACATGCACCGCCAGGCCGGCGATGCGCCAAACTTCGTGCAGGTGATGCCGCCCTATTGGTTCGGTTTTGGCGGGCAGATGTCGGAAGCGGAATTCGGCATCTACGCCGCCAAACAGGTCGAGGACAAGATCAAGGAACTCGGCGCCAACAACATCGCCGCCTTCATCGGGGAGCCGCTGCAGGGCGCCGGCGGCGTGATCATTCCGCCGGAAACCTACTGGCCGGAAATCAACCGCATCTGCAAGCAGCACGATATTCTGCTGATCGCCGACGAGGTCATCACCGGCTACGGTCGTACCGGCAACATGTTCGGCTCGGACACTTTCGGCATCGAGCCGGACATGATCACCACCGCCAAGGCGCTCACCTCCGGCTACATCCCGCTCTCCGCATTGCTGGTGGGGGACCGCGTGGCGGCGACGTTCATCAACGAAGTTGGTGAATTCTACCACGGCTTCACCTATTCCGGGCACCCGGTTGCGTGCGCCGTCGCACTGGCCAATCTCGACATCATCGAGCGCGAGGGCCTGGTGGCGCGCGCCGGCCGCATGGGCGTCCTGCTCCGCGACAAGCTGCACGACGCACTGGACGACAACCCGATGGTCGGCGAAATCCGTGGCGTGGGGCTGATCGGCGCGATCGAACTCGTGGCGGAAAAACGCACGCGGCGGTTTTTCGACAAGCGCGGGCGCGTCGGGCAGATGTGCCGGGATTTCTGTTTTGGCAACGATCTGATCATGCGCGCGGTGCGCGATACGATGGTATTCTCTCCGCCGCTGATTATTTCGGAACTTGAGATTGACCTGCTGGTGGCGCGCGTCGCGCTATCTATCGAGCAGACTTATGAAAAAGTGAAGAAAGAAGTTCGTTTTTGAAAAAAAGAACCAAAAAACTTTTGCTCCGCTTCGCGCGGCTCTGGACCTCTTGCGGTCCAACGCCGCGCGAAGCGGAGCAAAGTTTTTTTGCTACTTTTTTTTCAAAAAAAGTAGTTCTTACTTTTCTTTCTTTTAGGAGTGACGTCGTATGAACGTCCAAAGCGCCAATCCGCAGATCGCCACCAAAATGGCGCTGATGGCGGAGAGTGAGTTTATCGAGGCCTTCATCATCGATGTGAACGGCGTACCGCGCGGTAAATGGCTGCAGCGGGACAAGGCGAAGGCGCTGCTGGGCACCGGCATCGCCATGCCGCGCTCGTGTTTCCTGCTGGATATCTGGGGCCGCGACATTGTCGAAGGCGGCGTCGCCTACGACACCGGTGACCCGGACGGGCTATGCACCGCGGTGCCGCATTCTATCACCAAGATGAGCTGGTCGGAAGGTAACACGGCGCAAGCGCTGCTGACGATGCGCGAACCGGACGGCTCGTATTTTTACATCGATCCGCGCGGCGTGCTGGCGCGCGTGCTGGACCGCTACGCGGCCATCGGGCTGACGCCTGCTTTGGGCGTGGAGCTGGAGTTCTACCTGGTCGATTCCGGGCACACCGGCGGCCTGAAAATCGCGCCGCGGGGCGCCGATGAATCCGGCTGGCGCGGCTGGCAGATCGACGCGGTAGGTCTGGGAGAAATCCACGATTACGAGCCGATTCTCCGTGAAATGATGGCGACCGCGCGGACCCAGGAAATTACGCTGGAAACGCTGATTTCCGAAAGCGGGCCTGGGCAGTTCGAGGTGACCCTGAAATATTCCACCGACGCGCTGCGCGTCGCGGATTCGGCGACATTGTTCAAGCGCACCATCAAGCAGGTGGCCCGCAAACACGGCCTGACGGCGACGTTCATGGCGAAGCCCTATGGTCACTGGGCCGGCTCCGGCATGCACGTGCACATGTCCGTGCTGGACAAGGCGGGCCAGAACATATTTGTGGGCACCGAGGAACGCGCCGCGGACGTCCTGTATCACGCGCTCGGCGGCGTGATCCATGCGATGCCGGATACGATGCTCACACTTGCGCCGCACGCCAATTCCTACCGCCGCTTCGCGCCGGGCGTGCACGCCCCGACCTACGGCGACTGGGGTCACGACAACCGGATGGCGGCCGTGCGGGTCATTACATCCGATCCGCCGGCCTCGCGCATAGAACACCGGGTCGGCGGCGCGGATTGCAATCCATACCTCGCCTTTGCTTCATATTTGGGCTCCGCCTTGGCGGGGATTGAGGGCAAGATGGACCCTGGCCCCGAAACAATAGCCAATCATCGCAGCCCGGAGGCGCCGGCGCTGCCGATTGCATGGTCGGGCGCCGTGGACCGGTTCGCGGACTCGCCGGCGATCGCGGGAATTTTCGGTGCTGATTTTCAACGCGTGTTCACGGCCTGCAAACGCCAAGAGATTTCGGAATTCCGCAAGCGGATTTCCGACGTCGAATACGACGCGTATCTGAAGAACGCATGAGGACGGTCACGGTAGCCGCCACCCAGATGGCGTGCGGCATCGACGCGACGGCGAATATTCTGCAGGCTGAGGCGCTGGTGCGCGAAGCCGCCGGCAACGGCGCGCAGATTATTCTGCTCCAGGAACTTTTTGAATCGCCGTATTTCTGCCAGGACCAGGTGCACGGCTTTTTTGAGCTGGCGAAACCCCTCTCGGAAAACGCAGCCATAAAACATCTCGCACCGGTCGCCAAGGAACTCGGGGTGGTGCTGCCGATTTCGGTTTTCGAGCGGGCCGGCCAAAGCTTCTTCAATACCATCGTGATTCTGGACGCGGACGGCACCAATCTAGGCTTTTACCGCAAATCGCACATTCCGGATGGCCCAGGCTATTCCGAAAAATTCTATTTCTCGCCCGGCGATACGGGTTTCAAAGTGTGGCATACGAAACACGCTTGCATCGGTGTGGGAATTTGTTGGGACCAGTGGTTTCCCGAATGCGCGCGGGCGATGGCGCTGCAAGGCGCGGAGATACTGTTTTACCCCACCGCCATCGGCAGCGAACCACAGGACGCGACGTTAGATTCAAAAGATCACTGGCAGCGCGTGATGCAGGGCCACGCCGGCGCCAACGTCACGCCGCTGGTCGCCTCCAACCGCATCGGCACGGAGCCAGGCGCCAAAGGCACCAGCCTCACGTTCTATGGCTCTTCATTCATCGCAGGCCCCACCGGCGAGAAACTGCAGGAAGCCGATCGCGCCACGCAGAGCGTGCTGACACAGACATTCGATCTCGACGAAATCGCGCACATGCGCGCCTCCTGGGGCGTGTTCCGCGACCGCCGGCCGGACCTATACGGCCCGCTGCTGACGCTTGACGGCAAAACCCACCGATGAACACACCGCGCGAAAACGGTTTTTTCATGCCCGCCGAATGGGCGCCGCACGCCGGCACGTGGATGATCTGGCCCGAGCGCACGGATAACTGGCGGCTCGGCGCCAAACCGGCGCAAAACGCATTTGCCGAGGTGGCGTCAACAATTTCACGATTCGAACCCGTCACCATGATGGTCAGCGCCAAACAATTCGCCAATGCCCGCCAAAAACTGCCGGCGGCGGTACGCGTCGTGGAAGTCAGCACCAACGATTCCTGGTGCCGCGACACCGGCGCCTCGTTCCTGCTCAACCACGAGGGAAAACTCGCCGGCACGGACTGGATTTTCAATGCCTGGGGCGGCTTGCAGAGAGGCCTGTATTTCCCTTGGGACCTTGACGACGCCGTCGCGGCCAAAATGCTGGAAATCGAACGCGCGCCCCGCTACCGTGCGCCGCTCACCACCGAAGGCGGCGCCATCCATGTGGACGGCGAAGGCACGGTCCTCACCACCGAAGCCTGCCTGCTCACCACCGACCGAAACCCCGGCATGGCCCGCGCGGACGCCGAACAACGCCTGCAAGACTATCTCGGCGCCACAAAAACCATCTGGCTCGGCGAGGGCGTGCCGGGCGACGAAACCGGCGGCCATATCGACAACCTCGCCTGCTTCATCCGGCCGGGCACCATCCTCCTCACTTGGACGGACGATTCCGGCGAACCGCTCTACCAGGTCTGCCGCGACGCCGCCGCACGCCTGGAAACCGCCCGCGACGCCCAGGGCCGCGGCATAAAAATCGAAAAAATCCCGATGCCCACGCCGATGTTCTTCACCGAGGAGGAAGAATCCGGCATCGACGCCGGCACCACCGGCATGGTGCGCCGCGCCGGCGAACGCCTGGCCGCCTCCTACGTCAATTTCTACATCGCCAACGGCGCCATCATCGCACCCTGCTTCGGCGTCCCCACCGACGAACCGGCGCAACGAATTCTGCAAAGCAACTTTCCGGACCGCGAGATCATCATGCTCCCGGCCCGCGAAATCCTGCTGGGGGGTGGCAATATCCACTGCATCACCCAGCAACAACCACAAAGCGCAAAAACCTAACAGAAGAGGCTGGGACATGAGTACCGAGTTAAAAGCAAATTCGCTGTCGTTCTTCGAATCCATCATCATGGGCGTCGCCGGCTCCGCGCCGGGCTTCTCCATCGCCGTCGCCATCGCCGGTCTGCTCGCCGCCGCCGGCTCGGTCTCGCCCAACGCCATCCTCATCTTCGCCGTGCCCATGCTCGGCATCTCAGTTGCCTACAAAGGCCTCAACAAAAAAATCCCCAACGCCGGCGCCGCCTATGAATGGACCAAGCAGGGTTTTGGCAAATTCTTCGGCTATTTCTCCGGCTGGGCGCTCCTCATCGCCTCACTGGTCTTCATGGTCACCGGCAGCGTGCCGCTCGGCACCGCCACCATCGACCTGTTCGACCCGGCACTCGCCTCCAACGTCATCCTCACCACCGCCATCGGTGCGGTGTGGTTCATCGCCATCGGCGTCGTGCTCATCACCGGTATCGAACTCACCAGCAAAATCCAGGTGGTAATGAGCTCCATCGAACTGCTCATCCTGTTCGGCATCTCCATCGCCGCATTCCTGCATACCGGCGTCGGCGGCGCGGTCACGCCGTTCTCCTGGTCGTGGTTCGGCTTCAGCTACCCGGCCGGCACCTTCGCCAGCTCCGCCCTCATCGTTGTCTTCCTCTACTGGGGCTGGGACGTTACCTCCAACCTCTCCGAGGAAACCAAAGGCCATCCGCCCAACGCGGCGGGCAATGGCGGCTTTCTCTCCATTTTCATCACCATCGCCTCGTTCGTCGCCTTCACCGTCGCGGCGCTGATGATGTTCACGCTCAAGGACGCCTCCGGCTTCTCCGACAACCTCATCTACCACGTCGCCATCGCGGCGGGGCTGGGCACCGCCGGCGGCTACGCGGCCTCGCTGGCGCTCATCCTCTCCTCCATCGCCACGCTGGAAACCACCATGCTGCAGTTCTCCCGCACCCTGTTCGCCATGGGCCGGGACCGAGCGCTGCCCACCACCTTCGGCGTGGTCAGCCCGAAAACGGTCACGCCCGTCCGCACCATGTATCTCCTTCTGGCCGTCGGCCTGATCCTCATCTTCGTCTCCAGCTTCATGCCCACCATCGCCACCATCCTCGGCGACTCCGTCTCCGCCATCGCCGTCCAAGTGTGCTACTATTACGGCCTCGCCGGTCTGGTCTGCGCCTGGTCCTACAAAGACGCCTACAGAGAGAACATCAGCACCTTCATCGGCTACGCGGTGTTCCCGCTCCTCAGCGCCATCGCGCTCTTCGTGCTGGGCATCTACGCCATCACAACCTTCAACCTCACCACCCAAATCGTCGGCGTCGGCGGCCTGCTGGTCGGCATCGTGTTCTTCCGCCCCAACGGCTACGGCAAATCACTGCTTGCGGCGGCGGGGGAGTAAGGCAAGCAAGGCCAGGGGGCGCTGCCCCCTTGACCCCCGCTAGGGCCGAAGGCCCTAGGACCCATCTAGTGTCGGCCTGAGAACCGGAGAGGTCATAGCCATTNNGGGGGCCAGGGGGGCAAAGCCCCCCTGGCCTTGCTTGCCTTTACTACGCCGGCGCCGCCACCAGCGGTACGCCCCAGCCTTTGGGCCGGAAGAACACGATGCCAATCAACAGGCCGCCGATGCCGATGCACTGGGTGAGGAGATTGTAGGTGGTGATGGCGTAGAGGCCCAGGATGATGAGCGCGGCGGCGCTGAGGAACGGGTACACCGCATACAGGATGAAGGTGCCGACGTTTTCCTTGTAGGTCTCTTTATAACTCCAGGCGCAGACCAGGCCGGCCAGACCGTAATAATAGCAGACCTGGATGGCAACGGCGGCAACCGAGGTGCTGATGATGTTGCTGACGGAAGGAAAGAAGCTGGAGGCGAATATCATGCCAAGGCCCAGCACGATCAGCACGATCATGGTGCGGACCGGGGTCCGCGTGCGCGCGTCCACGTGGCCCATCGAAGTGGGCATGGCGCGGTCCCGTCCCATGGAGAACAGGGTGCGGGAGAACTGCAGCATCGAGGTCTCCAGCGTGGCGATACCGGAGAGCACGACCGCGAACGAGGCGATTTTGGCGCCGGTGTCGCCCAGGCCGGCCTGCTGCGCGATGTTATAGACAATGTTGACGTTAAAGCCCTCCGCATCCTTCATCGAGAACAGCACCATGGCGGCGACCAGGAAGGAGACAAAGATGCCGATGGTGACGAACACGGAGTAAAACCCGCCATTGCCGGCGGAGTTGGGCGGCTGCTCGGACGTTTCCTCGCCGAGGTTGCTGGTGACGTCCCACCCCCAATAGAAAAACACCACCACCAGCGCGGTGGCGGCGAAGGTGCCGGGCGCATAGCCGACGCCGAGCCAGGCGAGGCTAGGCGCCTGCACGGCGCCGTGCGTGGCGGCATGCACGAAGGCGGCGATGGCGACGACCGCGAGGATCAGCAGTTCGACTGAGGTCATCACCACCTGCACCTTGCTGGTCAGGCTGATGCCGGCGATCAGCACCAGGCCGATGAGCAAGTACATCAGCGCGCCAAGCCCAGTGGTGGCGATCAGGTTGCTGCTGAGCGCCGGGTCGAGAATGTTCATCAGGTTGCCGCCGACGGTGAGGCTGCCGGAGACGATGAACACCAAAGTGGCGATCAGCAGCGCCCAGCCGGAGAAGAAGCCCAAGAATTTACCAAAAAATTCGGTGGTCCAGTCATAGGCGGCGCCGGCGCGCGGCAGTTTCTTGTTCAGGCCCTTGTAGGCCACGGCGATGCCAATCATCGGCACCGCGAAAATCAGCAGCGCGTTGACGGAGACCACCCCGGCGGCGCTGAGCAGCACGGCCGCGGTGGTGGCGATGGAAAACCCAGGCGCCGAGCCGGCCAAGCCCATGATGACGGATTCGAAAAGGGAAATAGCCCCCGGTTTAAGCGTCGCGGTCATGCTTTTATGCTCCCGTTATCGGTATTGATAGCGGCGCGCGCCCTGGGTGGTTCCGGCGTTTGGCCGGGTTGTTGTTCCCATAAGGAACGAAATCATTCCCCGTGGCAACCGGAAACTTTTTTGGCGCGGCGGGATTGCCAGCTTTCTTTCGTCAGTTCCCACACTTCGCGATGCGTGTAGGCCGGGTTGACGAAGCCCGCAGGTTCGGTGCGCAGCAGCACGGCGCCTGCCTTTTCCTTGATTTTTCGAGAGCGCGTGTTGCCCAGGGCGTTCGAGAGGATGAGGGTCTCGAAGCCCAGGTTTTCGAACGCATAGTCGGTGACGGCGCCGGCAGCTTCGGTCATATAGCCCTGGCCCCAGTGCTGTCTGGCCAGCCAAAAGCCGCGGTTTTCGGGGGCAACCCGCCGGAGATCAACGTTCCCGATGGGTTCGGCGGGGTCTGATTTGAGGTAGATGGCCCACGCCCAACGGGATTTGCCTTGCTCCGGCCGCAGTGTCTCGAAGAACGCCAGGACGCCGTCTGGCGGATAAGGCCAGGGCACGGCGTCGGCGAGATCGCCGATGACGTCATAGTTGTTGAAGTTGCGCTGGTACGCGACGGGGTCGGCGGCCAGCACGTCCGACAAAATCAGCCGCGCGGTCATGAGCGTCGGCACGGTCACGGAAGGGCTTTGCGGAATGTCAGGTTGAGGCGGCAGGCGCCGGTGGCCGGGTGGGTGCCGGGTTTGAGGGGCGAGACTCCATGGTAGCGGCGGCGGGAGGGGCCGCCGAAAACCACCACGTCGCCGTGATGCACGCGATACCGCGCGGGTTTGTCGGTGCGCTCCAGCCCGCCCCACATGAACACCGCCGACAGGCCGAGCGAGACGGAGACGATCGGGGCATCGAAACGGTGCTCGTCGCGGTCGATGTGCAGATGCAGCTTTGCGCCGGGGACATAGCGGTTGATCAGGCACACATCCGGCACAAAATTTTCGTAGCCGGCCGTCTGCGCGGCACGCGCAGAGACGGTGAAAAAGGTTTCGGGCATTTTGGGCCAGGGTTTGCCGGTTTCGGGGTCCAAACCGTCGTACCGGTAACCCCGCCGATCAGAAACCCAGCCGGCCTCGCCGCAGTTGGTCATCGCCACCGACATCGTATGCCCGCCCGGTGTCACGAGGTGCCGGAACGGCGCCGCGGCCGCGATACCTTCCACCGCCGCCAGCAGCGCCCGCGCTTGCCCCTCCGCAAAGCCGGGGAACAGAAACGCGCCATCCGACAATCCTTCGGTCTCGCGGCTGGCGGCGAACAGGTCAGGCATTTTGCTCCGCTTCCAACAACTTTTTCTTCCGCGCCAGGCCCCACCGATACCCCGCGAGCGCGCCGTCCGCCCGGATGGCGCGATGGCAGGGAATCGCCACCGCCAGCCGGTTGGCGGCGCAGGCCGAAGCCACCGCCCGCACCGCCTTGGGCGCCCCGATTTTGGCGGCAATTTGGCTATATGTCGCGGTCTCGCCCGGCGGAATCGCGCGCAAAGCCTCGAAAACCTGGCGCTGAAATGCGGTCCCGGCGATGTCCAGCGGCAGGTTCTGCGCCCGCGCCGGCGCCGCGATCGCGGCAACAACATCTCCCAGAAAATCGTTCTCGACGCGGGCGATGTCGGCTTTGGGAAATGTCTTTGCCAGGCTCGCTGCCAACTCCGTTTCGTCATCGCCCAAGAATATCGCGCAGATCCCCGTTTTCGTACGCGCCGCCAGCACCATGCCGAGCGCGCACGGCGCCACCGCGTAGCAAATATTTTGTCCCGCCCCGCCCGTGCGAAAATCCTTCGGCGTCATGCCCAGCGAAGCCGTCGCGGTGGCGTGGAATCGGCTAGAGCCCCCATGGCCGGAATTGTAGATCGCCTCCGTCACCGTTTTCGCCGTTTTCAGCGCGGCCTTGGTCTTCTCGGCCCGTTTTTCGGCCGCATACGCCTTTGGTGTCACGCCGGTGGTTTTCCGAAAAAGCCGGTGAAAATGCGACGGGCTGAGTTGCGCGGCGGCGGCCAGAGCGGCCAGGTCCGGCGCGGTCTCGGCGGTCTCGATCGCGCGGCAGGCGGCGGCGATCAGGCCGGCGTCGCGGTCCGCCTGATTCGGCCGGCAGCGCCTGCAGGGCCGGTAGCCGGCGGCCTCGGCGGCTTCGGCCGTGGCATAATAGGCGATGTTTTCCGGCCTTGGGTTTTTCGCCGCGCACGAGGGCAGGCAGTACACGCCGGTGGTTATCACCGCGTAGAAAAACAGGCCGTCAGCGCCGCGGTCGCGGTTTTGCAGGGCGGCGAGAAAGGCTTCAATTTGCGTTTCGATCTGGGCGTCCATGGTCAGCAGTCTCCGGATTTTTGATGGTGACCGCAACCTCGCGCGTTTCGCCAACAGCCGCATTCCGGTTCTTGCCCTCGAATTCGGATTTACTTTTTTTGGCAAATCAACGCAGGGTCGGCGGCGGGGGCAGAAATGGTGGAACATGGCTGAGAACATTCTACTTCGCGCGGAACACAACGGCGTGGGCCGGCTGACGCTGAACGATCCGGCACGGGCCAACGTGCTGTCCTCCGAGATGATGGCCGCACTCGGCGCGACGCTGTCGGGCTGGCGGGAGGATGACGGCGTGCGGGTGGTCGTGATCGCCGCCGCCGGCAAGATCTTTTGCGCCGGCCATGATCTGGCGGAACTGCGGGACGGTGATACCGCCGCAAGGGCACGGATTTTTGCAACATGCTCGGCGCTGATGATGGCGGTCGCGGCGTTTCCCAAGCCGGTGATCGCCTGCGTGCAGGGCGCGGCGGTGGCGGCGGGGTGCCAGCTCGTGGCCAGTTGCGACCTGGCCTACGCGGCCGAGGCCGCAAAGTTCGCCGTCTCCGGCATCAATCTCGGCCTGTTCTGCTCCACCCCCGGCGTCGCCCTCGGCCGGGCGATTGGCCGCAAGGCCGCGGCGGAGCTGCTCTATACCGGCAAATTCGCCACCGCGGCCGAGGCCGCCGCGCTCGGCCTCATCAACCGCGCGGTGCCGGCCGACGCGCTGGAATCAGTGGTGCAGGAAATCGCCGGCACCATCGCGGCCAAGCCGGCGGACGCCATGCGTCTAGGCAAAGCCGTGTTCGCGCGGCAAATGGACATGGACCTGACGCGGGCCTACCAGACCGCGAGCGCGGCGATGGTCGAAAACCTGGACTACCCTGCCGCACTGGCGGGCATCGACAAATTTTTGGGTAAATAGAGCGTGATGGGGTTCATTCGAGTCGGAAGGAAGGGAAGCAGTTACTTTTTTGAAAAAAAGTAACCAAAAAACTTTTGATAAATTCGGCTTTTTAGCCGTCATACTGTGGCCACTCAGGGGCCGGAGGGTTTTAAGCGGCGGCGGCGGCCTCCTTACGCCGCCGCCTCAAGCGCCGCTTCCGCCGCCAGCCAATCCTGCTCGGCCGCCGCGGTTTCCCGTCTTATGGCGGCGAGGCGCTGGTTGATGTAGGTTAAATCCTTGGCCTTGCCGGGAGAATAGATGCCGGGGTCAGCGAGTTTTTTCTCCAAAATGGCCTTTTCCGCGGCGAGCTTCGCCAGCCGCAGTTCGGCGTCCTTCACCGCCTGGCGCAACGGCGCGGTTTTGCCGCGCGCTTCGGCCTTGTCCTTTTTCTCGCTCCGGCGGCTATTCTCCCGGCCGTTTTCGCGCGCCGGCGCCGCACCCTCCGTCACGCTGGCGGCGTAGGATTCCAGGTCGCCCTCCAACGCCGTCACCTTGCCGCCGGCGACCAGCAGCAAACGGTCCGCCACCAGATCCACCAGATACGGGTCGTGCGAGATCAGCAGCACCGCGCCCTCGAATTCCGCCAGCGCCTTCACCAGCGCGTCGCGCGCGTCGATGTCCAGATGGTTGGTGGGCTCGTCCAGAATCAGCAGATGCGGCGCATCGCGCGTGGCCAGCGCCAGCAGCAGCCGCGCCTTTTCACCACCCGAAAGGGCTAAAACTTTCGTATTGACGCGGTCCGCGTCCAGCCCAAAGCGCGCCGCCTGCGCGCGCACCTGCGGCGGCGTGGCTTTCGGCAAGGCGCGCGAAAGGTGGTCATAGGGCGTTTCGGCCAGCACCAGATCATCCTCCTGGTGCTGCGCGAAATAGCCGACGCGCAAATTGCCGGTGCGGAACTGCCGCCCGCGTAGTGGCGCCAGGCGCCCCGCCAGCAGCTTCGCGAGCGTGGATTTGCCGTTGCCGTTGGTGCCCAGCAGCGCGATGCGGTCTTCCATGTCGATGCGCAGCGAAATGCCCGAAAGCACCGCCTTTCCGTCATAGCCCACATCCACGCCGTCCAGACTCAACATCGGCGGCGCCAGTTTGTTGGGCTCAGGAAACGAAAATTTCGTCGCCTTATCCTCCACTACCGCCTCGATCTGCGGCATCCGTTCCAGCGCCTTGATGCGGCTCTGCGCCTGCCGCGCTTTGCTGGCCTTGGCGCGAAAACGATCCACGAATTTCTGCATATGCGCGCGCGCCTCCGCGGCCTTTTCCGCGGCGCGCCCCTGCTGCAGGGCTTTTTCGGTTTTGATCCGGATGAATTCGGCGAATCCCCCCGGCGTGAGAGAAATCTTGCCGTTATCCAAATGGGCGATCGCCTCAACCGCGCGGTCCAATAACTGCCGATCATGCGAGACCAGCAAAATGGCGCCAGGGAATTTTTGCAAATAGGCTTCCAGCCAAATCGTGGCTTCGAGGTCCAAATGGTTCGTCGGCTCGTCCAGCAGCAACAAATCGGGCGCCGAAAACAGCACCGCCGCCAGCGCCACCCGCATGCGCCAGCCGCCCGAAAAACTGCTCATCGGCCGGCCCTGCGCCGCCGCCGCAAATCCGAGGCCAGACAGAATCGCCGCGGCGCGCGAAGGCGCCGCATCCGCCTGAATGGTCAGCAGCCGGTCATGGATCTCGGCCATGCGCTCCGGCGGTGTGGCATGATCATCGGCCGCCGCCAGCAGCGCTGCGCGCTCGGTATCGGCGGCCAGCACCACCGCCAGCGGGGTCTCCTCTCCACCCGGCGCCTCCTGCGCCACATAACCCAGCCGCACACGCTGGCCGAGCCGGATGCTGCCGCCATCCACCTGCAACTGCCCAGTGATCAGCTTCAACAGCGTGGACTTCCCCACACCATTGCGCCCAATCAACCCGATGCGCCGGCCAGGATCGACCATCAGGCTGGCGCGGTCCAGCAACTGGCGCCCAGCGATCGAATAGCTCACGGAATCCAAGATCAAAGCACTCATCGCACCCCTCTAGCCCGCCAGCCCAGGGCTTGCCCACCCCGATTTACGCGGCTATGCCCCGCACCAACGCCAAAAATCCCAAACTCCCGCAAAGGTCCCTGACCATGGCAACCGAACGCACGCTCTCGATCCTCAAACCCGACGCCACGCGCCGCAACCTCACGGGCAAAATCAACGCAAAATTCGAGGCAGCCGGCCTCACCATCGCCGCCAGCCGCCGCATCCACTTAACGCAAGCCCAGGCGGAAGCCTTCTACGCCGTCCACGCCGCCCGCCCCTTNNCGCGACATCATGGGCGCCACCAATCCCGCCAACGCCGCCCCCGGCACCATCCGCGCCGAATTCGCCGAGTCCATCGAAGCCAACTCGGTCCACGGCTCCGACTCCCCCGAAGCCGCCGCCACCGAAATCGCCTTCTTCTTCGCCAGTATTGATATCGCCGGATAAGCAAGGCCAGGGGGGCTCTGCCCCCCTGGCCTTGCTTACTCTTCCGGCGCCAGCACCAGCCGCAGCAGTCGGCGTTTGGTGTCGGTGAATCCGATGCTCGTGTAGAGGTGGTAGGCGCGGTGGTTTTCGGCTTCGACTTCCAGCAGCAGCACGCGGATGCCGTGGCGGCGGGATTCTTCGATGGCGAGATTCAGGGCCTTGCGGCCCAGGCCGCGGCTGCGGTGCGGGGGGAGGATGAAAATGTCGTCGATAAAACCGTCGGTGCCGCCGTGTTCGGGGCTGTAGCCGAGCGAAAGGACGAAGAAGCCGATTTTTTCGCCGTTTTCGACGATGAAATAGGCCGGCGCCAGCGCCACCCCGCCGGCGACCTCCAGGATCGAGGCTTTGCCGGCTGGCGTGAGCGGGTGGCCGTCCTCCTGGTGGAAGGCTTCCGCCATTTGCAGAAACAAGTCCGCGCCTTCAGCGGTTATGGGTTCCGCGGAAAAACTCATCGCAGGGTGGGGGTCAGCAGTTTCTGCTCCGCGACGTCCAGCACCGCTTCGGCGGCGCTCCCGGCGACCAGCCGCAACAGGCCGCGCGTGCGTTTCGGTTTCAGATAGGCGGCGCGGGCCTTTTCGCCACCCAGTTCCTTGATCACGCTGTCCAGGTCACCCAGCGCGTCCACCAGGCCGAGCGTCTTGGCTCTTTCGCCCAGCATGAAGCCGCCATCGAAAATCTCGCTCTCCGGCGCGCTCAGCCGCTCGCCCCGCCGCTCCCTCACCCAGGCCTTGAACACGTCGTGGGCGTCAGCCAGCAGTTCTTTCACGAATACCTCATCCTGCGGCCGCAGCGGCGAAAAAGTCTCCAGCCGCGCCTTGTTTTCGCCGGCCGTGAACAACCGCCGCTCGATGTCATAGCGCGCCAGGAATTTATCCAGCCCAAATCCGCCGGTGATCACTCCAATGGAACCGACGATGGACAAGCGGTTCGCGACGATCCGGTCCGCCGCGCAGGCCAGCCAGTACCCGCCGGAGGCGCCGACATCACCGATCACCGCCGTCACCTTCACGTCGTTTTCCGCCGCTCTGCGCCGGATCAACTGGCCCAGAAGGTCCGACTGCACGGCCGAGCCGCCCGGGCTCTCGATCGCCAGCACCAGTTGCCCGGTTTTCTTGGCCATCGCAAAACCGCGGTCGATGACCGGCGTAAAGGCGGAGATGTTGATGGAGCCGGCGCGGGCGGCAATCAGGCCGCTCAGCACCACGACCGGAATCTTGGTCCGGCGCCAAAAGTATAAATTCATGGCGCTGGATTTAGCGCAAACTTGCCGGAAGTCGACTCAAGCGGCGGCGAGCGCGTCGAGGATCGCGCGTACCGTCGCCTCCGGCGCCTCCTGGGGGATGTTGTGCCCAATATTGTCCAGCTTCCGCCTTTCGTAGCGGCCGGCAAAATTTTGGGTGTGCGGGTCGTCTTCTGGTGTTGCGTGCACCCCGTCCGCCCGGCCCCATAGCGCGATGGTGGGCACGGTGATGGCGGGCTGCGCGGCGAGTGCGGCTTCGATGGCGTCGTACACCGCATCCCCGGCGGCGTAGCCGAAACGGTGGCGGTAGGAATGGATGACCACCGGCACGAAATCCGGGTTCTCGAACGCTGCGGCGGATTGGCGGTAGGTTGCCTCGGTGAACCGCCAGGTGGGCGACCATAGCCGCCACAGCAGCCGGCAGAGTTCGTAGCGGTTCGCCGTCAGCCCGGCCTCGCCCCGCGCCGAATGAAAGTAATACTGATACCACAGCCGATATTCGGCCGCCGGCGGCAGCGGCTCGGCCGCGCCGGCGATGTCCTGAACGTTGTAGCCTTGTCCGGTCACCAGCGCCGAGACGCGTTCGGGCCACAGCGCGGCGACGATGCAGGCGGCGCGGCCGCCCCAGTCATAGCCCATCAGCGCGGCTTTTTCGATGGCCAGCGCGTCCATCAGGTCAAGCAGGTCCTGGCCGAGCGCGCCCTGCTGTCCCGAGCGCATTGTCCCGCCATGGCGGAACGTCGTTTGGCCGTAGCCGCGCAGATAGGGGACCACAACAAGATACCCCGCCGTGGCCAGGGCCGGCGCCACCTCATCGAACCCGCGCGGACTGTAGGGAAAGCCGTGCAGCAAAATCACGCAGGCGCCGTCACCCGGCCCATGCACCTCATAAGCCACCCTCAGCACGCCCGCTTCGACGAATTTCAAAACCATCCCTCTCAGATGCTCCCCGCGGCGAGCGGCCAAACGTCGCCCCTCAAAACCGCGGTTAACATAATTTTTTTATGCGCCTTTTTCAAAAAAGCGCTGCTTGCTTCATTCCTTTACTTTACTCCGCCGCCCGCATCATCTCCCGCGTCCGTTCGGCCTCGAACATATAATCCCGCGTCAACGGCACCCCCTGCAGGCTAGGCGAGAGCTGGATCTGGAAATTCATATGTCCATTAAACCGGAACGCCAGTTCAGAACCCGACAGATAGAACTCGAACATCCGGCAGAAGCGTTCGTCGTACAGCGCCGCGATCGCGTCGCGGTTGGCGCAAAAACGCCGGCGCCAGTGCGCCAGAGTTTTCGCGTAGTGGAGCCGCAAAATTTCGATGTCGGTGGTAAACAGCCCGGCCTGCTCGATCGCCGGCAGCACTTCCGAGAGCGAGGGCGAGTAGCCGCCCGGAAAGATATATTTCTGGATCCAGGCATTGGTGATATTCGGCCCGCCAAAGCGGCCGATGGAATGCAGCAGCGCCACGCCGTCCGGCCGCAGGCAGCGTTTGATGGTTGCGAAATAATCCGGGTAATTTCGGGTCCCCACATGTTCGAACATGCCGACCGAAACGATGCGGTCGAATTTTTCGTCCAACGCACGGTAATCCATCAGTTCGAAATTGACGCGGTCCTGCAGCCCTTCCGCGGCGGCGCGGGCGCGCGATTCGCGCAGTTGCTCCTCCGAAAGCGTGATGCCGGTGACGCGTGCGCCAAACTCCCGCGCCAGCGTCAGCGCCATCCCGCCCCACCCGCTGCCGATGTCCAGAACCGAGATCCCTGGCCGGTCCAGCCGCAATTTCGCCGCGATATGGCGCTTTTTGGCNNCAGGAATATTGCCGGTCGCGGTCCAGAAACAGCGCGTATAGCCGGCCGTTCAGATCGTAGTGATGCGCCACGTTGCGCTTCGACTTTTTAGCGTTATTGCCGCCCCAAAACGGCTGTTTCAGCCGCCGCAGCCAGTCGTTGAACCGCACGATAGGCGGCTCGCCGCCGGGACCGGCGAGATTGGCCATCAGCAGCGTCAGCAAATCATGCACGCCGCCGGAAACCATGACCAGGCCCTGGTCCATATACGTCTCGCCGACCGCCAGCTCCGGGTTCATCATCAGGCGCCGGACGGTTCTGGCATCCCGCAGCGCGACCGTGACCTGCGTACCCACGCCGTCACCATAGGTGGAGCTGGTTTGGTCCGGCCATATGATGGTGAGACGGCCACTGCGGATAGCGCCGGCCAGAATGCGATGAAGCGATGTTTTAAAGGCCCAAATCAATTCAGCCCCCGCCGGTGTTCATAATTCCGCTGTTCATTTATGATCTATTAATCACAAAAAAAAGAGGTCCCACCGGCATTAAGAACTTTGCGGCTACAGCCGCCGGCGCCCGAGTAGCGCGTGATAGGCCACCAGCACCACCACCGAGCCAACGACCGCGACGAACAGGCTGTACAGGTTGAACCCGGTGACCGGCACGGCGCCGAGCGCCGAGAAGATGGCGCCGCCAACCAGCGCGCCGACGATGCCCAGCACCATGTCCAGCATCGGGCCCTTGCCGCCGTTATCGACGATATTGCTGCCGATCCAGCCCGCGATGATGCCAAGCACGATCCAACCGAGAATGGACATTAAAATCTCCGTAAGGGGTGAAACTGGCCAGCAAATGTGGAGCGCAAAAGCCTGGCGCAAGGCGAAGCGTATGATAGATAAGAGAAAGCGGTCGCTTTTTTGAAAAAAAGCTCCGCAAAAAACTTTTGATCCCTCCGGCCTTTGAGCGGCCAAACCGTGGCCACTCAAAGGCCGGGGGAATCAAAAGTTTTTTGCTTATTTTTTGCAAAAAAGAAGCCTTTTTTCGTCAATGAAAATCCCGGCTCTTGCGCACCACCCGCTCCTGGCGCGGGTGCCCCGGTGGCCGGCGGCCGGGCACCCGGCGCGGCGGCAATTCGTCGCCCCGGCCCACCGGCGCGTCCAGCCCGGCCAGCCAGCGCGTCCTATCCGCCAGGCGGCGCGCGACCACATGCGTCACCCCCTCTTCGCTGCGCTGCACCTGGCCCTCCACGATCAGCAGCGTCGCGCCGATGATGTGGCGCCTAAAAGCCTGCACCAGCGCCGGCCAGACGATGATGTTGGCGACGCCGGTCTCATCCTCGATGGTGATGAACACCGTACCCTTCGCGGTACCCGGCCGCTGCCGCACCGTCACGATGCCCGCCAGCCGCACGATGCGCCCGTTTTTTTGCCCCACCGCCTCGGCGCATGGGCGTATTTTCCCGGCGGCCAGTTTGTCCCGCAGCAGCGCGCAAGGATGCGCCTTCAGCGACAGCCCGGTGGCGCGATAGTCCGCTATCACGTGCTCGCCGGCACTCATCTCCGGCAGGTTCGGCGTGGCGTGCGCCTTCACCTGGCCCGCGAACAACGGCAGCGGCGCCGCCGCCTCCAGTCCCGCAATCCGCCACAGCGCCGTCCGCCGGTCCAGCCCAAGACTTTTCAGCGCATCCGCCTCGGCCAGATGCTCCAGCATCGGCCGCGGCAATCCGGCGGTCGCCAGCTCATGAAAATTTCCAAACCGCCTTCCCTTCACCCGTTCCGCCCAAGCCTCATGAAACCCGTCGATCAGCCGGAATCCCAGCCGCACCGCGCCGTCTTCCAGCGTGCAGTCCCATCCACTCGCGTTGATGTCGGCCTCCCGCACTTCCACTCCATGCTCGCGCGCGTCCCGCACAATCTGCGCTGGCGCGTAAAACCCCATCGGCTGGGAATTCAGCAGCGCCACGCAAAACGCCGCCGGATAATGGCATTTTAGCCACGCCGAGACATACACCAGCAACGCGAAACTCGCCGCGTGGCTCTCAGGAAACCCATAGGTGCCAAAGCCCTCGATCTGCCTGAAGCAGGCGGTGGCAAACTCTCGGTCATAGCCGCGGGCGACCATGCCTTCCACCATCTTATCCCGAAACGTGTTGATGGTCCCGATATTGCGGAACGTCGCCATCGCGCGCCGCAGAGAATTCGCCTCCTCCGGCGTAAATTTAGCCGCCGTGATGGCGATCCGCATCGCCTGCTCCTGAAACAGCGGCACCCCCAGCGTTTTGCCCAGCACCGCCTTCAGTTCGTTCGGCAGCCCGCCGGCGCGCGCCGGGTATTTCGCCGCCTCCTTGCCCGCCCGCCGCCGCAAATACGGATGCACCATATCCCCCTGAATCGGCCCCGGCCGCACAATCGCCACCTCGATCACCAGATCATAAAATTTTCGGGGCTTTAGCCTTGGCAGCATATTCATCTGCGCCCGGCTCTCCACCTGAAAAATCCCCAGCGAATCACCCCTGCACAGCATGTCGTAAACCTCCGAATCATCCTGCGGCACATCCGCCAGGTCCTCGACGCCCACCAGGGAAAAACATTTGCGGATGCAGGTCAGCATCCCCAGCGCCAGAATATCCACCTTCATCATCCCCAGCGCGTCGATATCGTCCTTGTCCCACTCGATAAAATGCCGGTTTTCCATCGCCGCGGGCCCAATCGGCACGGTCTCATCCAGCCGTCTCCGCGTCAGCACAAACCCGCCGACATGCTGCGAAAGATGCCGCGGCAGCCCCACCATCTCCCGCGCCACCGCGATCGTCCGCCGCAGCAGCGGATTTTCGGGGTCCAACCCCGCCTCCGCCAGCCCGTCATCCCCCCACAATTCATCCCCCGGATTCCAGCTCTGCGCCGCCAGCTTCGCGGCGATCTCTTCCGCCAGCCCCAGCACCTTCGCGGCCTCGCGGATCGCCGATTTCGGCCGGTAATGGATCACCGTCGCCGCGATCGCCGCCCGGTGCCGGCCATATCTTTCGTAAAGATACTGAATTACTTCCTCGCGCCGCTCATGCTCGAAATCCACGTCGATATCCGGCGGCTCCTTGCGCTCCGCCGAGACGAACCGCTCGAACAGCAAATCGATCTTTGTCGGATCGACCGCCGTTATTCCCAAAACAAAACAAACCGCCGAATTCGCCGCCGACCCCCGTCCCTGGCAAAGTATTTTTTCGTCCCGCGCGAACCGCACCACATCATGAACCGTCAGAAAATACCGCGCATATTTCAGTTCGGCGATCAACCGCAACTCTTTTTCAAGTATCTTCCGCACGAACTCGGGTACGCCCTCAGGGTAGCGCCGCGCCGCGCCCTCCCATGTCAGTACGGAAAGATATTCGTCCGGCGAAAATCCGTCCGGCACCGGCTCATCCGGATATTCATAGGAAATCTCTTCCAGAGAAAATTTTACCATCTCCAAAACATCGCGCTGCGCCGCAATCGCCTCCGGATATTTTTGGAACAGCCGGGCCATTTCCTGCGGCGGCTTCAAATGCCGTTCGCCATGCGCTTCCAGCCTGTGCCCGGCTTCCTGGATCGTGCAATGATGCCGGATGCACCGCAGCACATCCTGCACAATCCGCGATTCCGGCGCATGATACAGCACATCATTCGCCGCGATCATCTTGCACCCCGCCCGCCCGCAAATCTCCGCGACCCGCCTCAGCCGCGCCTCATCATCCGCCGCATACCGCCGAACCAGCGCGACAAAAAATCCTTGCCCCCATTTCCGCGCCGCCCCCCGCACAAAAACCTCAAACGCCTCATCCAACACCGCCGGCGGCACGGCGATAAAAACCTGCCCCTCACCAAACTCCCGCACATCCGCGTATGCCAGATCGCAATCCCCCTTCGCCGCCCGGTTCTTCCCCACACTCAACAACCGGCACAACCGCCCCCACGCCGCGCGGTCCGTCGGATAACAAACCAAATCCGGCGCATCCCGCAGCCGCAACCGGCAGCCCGGCAAAAACCGTATCCCCGCCGCCTTCGCCGCCCCATGCCCGCGCACGACCCCCGCCACCGTGTTGACATCGGCGACCCCAATCGCCGCATGCCCCAGCACCTTGGCCGCCGCCGCCATCGCCTCCGGCGCGGATGCCCCTTCCAAAAAACTGAAGCCGGACGCAGCTAACAGTTCAGAATAAGCTATCACGTCTCCACGTCATGCCGGCGAATGCCGGCATCCACGCCTTTCTCACAACCAACAAGGCCCTCGCCTATTCGCACAACCGCACGGATGTTAACCCTTCTCTGAAACTCGCCGCCCGCCCTCTCCCAACCTTCGAAGGCCGCCAACATGCTATCGGATTTCAAGAGACAAATCTTCACCGCTTCGGTCACACTGACAACCTGTCTCAGCGCCCCGCCACCTGCCGCCTGTGCACCCGCGCAATCTGGCCTCATCGCTCCCATACAAACTGCACTCCGCGCGGGCGAATCCGGCAACATGACCCTCCTCCACAGCCAATACCTCCCAAACATCACCATCGTCGATGAAGTGGCCCCCTTCATCTGGTCTGGCCCCACGGCGCTCGACGACTACCTAAAGGCGTTCGGCACCTTCTTCGCAGAAGAAAAATTTAGGGATACCAAAATCCAAACCGGGGTAGCCAAATTTTTTTACGCCTCGTCTTCCGCCGCCTACGTCACCATCCCCATCACCTCGACAAGCAAAGTCAACGGCCTCCGACTTTCAGAATCCGCTCTCCTCGTCTTTACGCTTCAGAACACCACCAGCGGTTGGAAAATCAGGTCTCAAACCTATGCCAAGATCCAACAATCATTTCCAGCGAAAGACCCATACCGGTCCGGCGGGACTAACTAACTTCATCCAATTCCATTTCTCTCCGCAGCGGTTACCGACTGATTGCATCTCAAAGGGGACTTTAGGAACTCTTCAAAGCCTGCCGTAACAGATTCTTCTGTATCTTCCCCGTGGACGTCTTTGGCAATTCCTGAAACAGCACCTTCTTCGGTACCTTGAACCCCGCCATATTCTGCTTACAAAACGCCGTCACGTCCTCCACGGTCAGCACCGCGTCATCCTTCAGCACAATAAACGCGCACGGTATCTCCCCCCATTTCTCGTCCGGCGCCGCCACGACCGCGGCCTCGCGGATCAACGGATGCCGGTACAGCACCTCCTCCACCTCCAGCGAGGAAATGTTCTCGCCGCCGGAGATAATGATATCCTTCGAGCGATCCTTGATCTCGATATAAGAATCCGGATGCATCACCCCCAAATCCCCCGTCAGAAACCAGCCGTTCCTGAAAACCTCCTCGGTCGCCTTGGGGTTTTTCAAATACCCCTTCATCACCACGTTGCCCCTGAATGCCAGCTCGCCGATCGTCGCCCCATCCGCCGGCACCACCCCGCCATCCGGCGCCAGCACCGTAAAATCCTCCTCGGCGATGTTGGGCACGCCCTGACGCGAGAGTTTTTTGGCGCGCTCCTCCAGCGTCAGCGCCGGCCATTCCGGCTGCGGCTCACAGGTGGAGGACGGGCCATAGACTTCCGTCAACCCATACACATGCTGCATGAAAAACCCCAGCCGCTCCATCCCCGCAATGATCGCGGTCGGCGGCGCCGCCCCACCGGTCGCCGCCCGCACCGGATGCGGCAGCGCCTTGATCTGCGCCGGCGTCGCATTCACCAGCATGTTCAGCACAATCGGCGCGCCGCACATATGCGTCACGTTGTGATCAAGAATCTTTTGAAAGATCGCCCCCGGCTCGATCTTTCGCAGGCAGACATGCGTCGCGCCAATCGCCGTCACCCCCCACGTAAAAGTCCAGCCGGAGCAGTGAAACATCGGCAGCGTCCACAAATAGGCGCTGGCCGGCGTCAGCCCGATCTCCAGCGCCGCCCCCAGCGCGCCCAGGTAGGCGCCGCGGTGATGGTACACCACGCCCTTCGGGTTGCCCGTGGTGCCGGACGTGTAGCACACCGCGATGGCATCCCACTCATCCGCGGGCCCGCTCCAGGCCGCCGGCTCATGCGCCGCCAGCCAGTCCTCGTATTCCGGCGCATCCAGTGTCAGTCCCGCGGGCGCCGCCTCGTCGGCAATTTCTATCACCCGCAATTCGCGCCCCAGCCCAGCCAGCGCCGCCTTCGCTTTCGGCGCCCATTCCCGGTCCACTAACAGCAGTTTTGCCTCGGCGTGGTTCAAGATAAATCCGATCGTCGCCGCATCCAGCAGCGTGTTCAGCGCGCATAGCACCGCCCCCGCCAGCGGCACGCCGTAATGCGCCTCCAGCGCCGGCGGTCCGTTCGGCGCCAGCACCGCCACGCACTCCCCCGGCCTGACCCCCGCCGCCCTCACCCCCGCCGCAAACCGCCGGCACCGCTCGGCAAATTGCCGGTACGTCCAAGACCGGCCATGATGCGTAACCGCGGTTTTTTCGGCAAACACCCGCTCGGAGCGCCGCAGGAACGATAGCGGCGAGAGCGGCACGTAATTCGCCCCGGTCTTCGGCAAATTCTCCGCAAAAATGCTTTGGTGGTCCGGCGCCGCGATATCCATATCCTCATCCTCCCCAAAGGCGGATTTTAATCCGCCGGGTTTTATTTCACGATGAGATAGATCAATTCGAACGCAGCGAGAAGCCACGCCAGAACCCGCCGCCCGTCAGTCCGCGCCGCGAGGCGGCCAGGGAGTCAAAAACCCCCGCGCCGTAGCTTACTCAGCCGCCGGCGCCTCGACCTCCCGGGCCTTCTCGGCGATGCGGGCGGATTTACCGCGGCGGCCGCGCAGATAATACAACTTCGCGCGCCGCACATCGCCGCGCCGCATCACGTGAATTTCTGAGATGGTCGGCGCGTAAAGCTGAAAAATGCGCTCCACGCCCTCGCCGTAAGAAATCTTGCGCACCGTGAACGAGGAGTTGATGCCGCGGTTAGAGCGAGCGATGCACACGCCTTCAAAAGCCTGGATGCGCTGGCGCTCGCCTTCCTTCACTTTGACCGAGACGCGCAGGGTATCGCCAGGGGCAAAGGCTGGAATGGGCTTGCCGTCGGTCAGTTTGGCGATCTGCTCGGCGTCGATGGCTTGGATGATGTTCATGGCAAAATTCCTTTGAAGCGGGGTGTTTAGGGCGCGCGCGCCGCGGATGCAATATATCGGGCGTAAAGCTCCGGCCTGCGGGTTTTGGTGGTTTGGATCGCCTCGCTTTTCCGCCACGCGGCGATGGCGGCGTGGTTGCCGGTCGTCAGCGCTTCGGGCACCGCGCGATCAGACCACAAGGCTGGGCGGGTATAATGCGGGTATTCAAGCAGGTTTTCGGCAAAGCTCTCCTCGGTGGCGCTTTCCGTCGCGCCCATCACGCCGGGCAACAGCCGAATGGCGGCGTCCAGCAGCACGAACGCCGCGATTTCACCGCCGGAGAGCACATAGTCGCCAATCGAAATTTCTTCCGCCCCGCGGGCTTCGATGACGCGCTGGTCGATCCCTTCGAACCGCCCGCACAACAGGATCACGCCAGGGCCGACGGCGAGTTTTTGGACGCGCGCCTGGGTAAGGGGCGCGCCGCGCGGCGTCAGCGCGATCAGCGGGCGTTGGTCCGCCACGTCAGCGTCGGCCACCGAACCGATGGCGGCATCCAGCACGTCCGGGCGCATCACCATGCCCGCACCACCACCAAACGGCGCATCATCCACCGCGCGGTGGCGGCCGAGGCCAAAGGCGCGGATATCGGTGGCGGCCAGCGACCAGATGCCGGCTTCCAGCGCCTTGCCGGCCAAACTCTCAGCCAGCGGGCCAGGAAACATACTCGGGAAGATGGTCAGCACGTCCGCGCGCCAGGTCATGGTTGCGCCACCGTCTCGGCCGGCGGCTCCACCACGACATGCCCGGCGGCGACGTCCACCACCGGCACCGCGCGTTTGGTAAACGGCACGATGAGCGCCCCGGGTGAAATTTCCAGGCTCGGCCCGCCGCCATAGTCGTGCACCGCCGCGATGGTGCCCAGCGTCTTGCCCGCCGCATCGCGCGCGGCAAGACCGATCAGGTCGGCAAGATAAAATTCCTCCGCCTCAGGCTCCGGAAACGCCGAGCGCGGTGCCAGAAGTTCCACATTCGTCAGCCTCTCAGCCTCATTGCGATCCATAATCTTGCGGCGGCCGGCTTCGGTAATTTCCGTCAGCTGGGCAACGTTGCCGTTCACCCATTCCAGCGCAAATTTTCGGCCCTTTCGGTCCACCAGCGGCTCATAATCCGCCAGCGCCCCAGGATCCTCCGTAAACGCGTTGACGCGCAGAAACCCGCGCACGCCGTGTGGCTTGCCAATCACGCCCATCACGATCAGACGCTCGTCCACAAAAACCTACGCGGCGGCCTTCGCGCGCTCGGCCGCTCGTTCCTGCGCCTTTTTCTTCGGCGCGGACTGTTTTGGCTGCTCGCCGTAAACCGGCGCCGGCGCCAGTCCGGCCTTGCCCAGAAATTTCGCCACGCGGTCGGTCGCCTGCGCGCCCTGGCTCAGCCAGTGCGTCAACCGTTCATTTTTCAACGTGATGCGGTCGGCATGGTCCGCCGGCAGCATCGGATTGTAGGTCCCGACCCGCTCGATAAAACGGCCATCGCGCGGGCTGTTCGCGTCAGCCACCACGATGTGGTAAAACGGACGCTTTTTGGCGCCGGAACGGGAGAGGCGGATTTTTAAAGGCATAAGAAACTCCAAGAGGAAAGAGAAAGTAGAAAGAAAGAAGTTACTTTTTTGAAAAAAAGTAACCAAAAAACTTTTACAACTGCGGGCGGTGGCGCCGGGATTGCCGTTAATCGGCACCTCTGGTGCCGATTGACGGCAATCCCGGTCCAAAAGCCCGCAGTCGTAAAAGTTTTTTGCGCGCTTTTTTTCAAAAAAGCGCTGCTTGACTAAAACGGCCTTCGGCCTCCTTTCGGCATGTTTTTGCCGCTCATCGCCGCCTGCAGTTGCTGCATCATCGCCGCCTGGCCGCCCATTTTGTTCATGCGCTTCATCATCGTGGACATATCGTCGAACTGCTTCAGCAGCTTGTTCACGTCCTGCACGCTGGTGCCGGAGCCGGCGGCGATGCGCTTCTTCCGGCTCGCCTTCAGCAAATCCGGGTTGCGGCGCTCGGCCACCGTCATTGAGCTGATAATCGCGGCCTGGCGTTTGAAAACCGTGGTTTCCAAATTCGCATCCGCCAGCGCCTGCTTGATTTTGCCGACGCCGGGCAGCATCCCCATGATGCCGGACAACGACCCCATTTTGGAAATCTGCTTTAGCTGATTGGCATAGTCCTCGAGATCAAACTTGCCCTTCGCCATGCGCTTGGCGAGCTTTTCGGCTTCCTGCTGGTCAATTGTCTCCGCCGCGCGCTCCACGAGGCCGACAATGTCGCCCATCCCAAGGATGCGGCCGGCCACGCGCTCAGGGTCAAAATTGTCCAGCGCATCGAGTTTTTCACCGGTGCCCACCAGCTTGATCGGCGCACCGGTGACGGCCCGCATGGACAGCGCCGCCCCGCCCCGCGAATCGCCATCCAGCCGGGTCATGACGATGCCGGTAATCCCCAGCGCCTGGTTGAAAGCGGTGGCGGTGGTCACCGCGTCCTGCCCGGTCATCGCGTCCACCACCAGCAGGGTTTCCACGGGATTCACCGCCGCGCGAATCGCCTTCACCTCCTCCATCAGCGCCAGGTCGATCGAGAGCCGCCCGGCGGTGTCCAGAATGACGACGTCAAAAACCTCTCGCCGCGCCGTATCCATCGCGCGGCGGGCGATTTGCAGCGGTGTTTGGCCGGCGATGATGGGCAAAGATGCGACTTCCGCGCGCGTGGCCAATTGTTCGAGCTGGAGCTGCGCCGCGGGGCGCTGCGTGTCCAGGCTGGCGAGCAGGACCTTTTTGCGTTCCTTGGTTTTCAGCCGCAGCGCGATCTTGCCGGAGGTGGTGGTCTTGCCGGACCCCTGCAGTCCGACCATGAGAATAGGGATCGGCGCCGGCGCGAACAGGTTGATCGGCACGGCCGCGCCGCCGAGTGCGGCGATCAGCGCGTCGTTGACGATCTTGACGACCATCTGCCCGGGCGAGACCGAGCGCAGCACCTCCGCGCCGACCGCCTTGACGCGCACGTCGTTGATGAAATCCTTGACGACCGGCAGCGCCACGTCCGCATCCAGCAGCGCCAGCCGGATTTCCCGCAGCGCCTCCGACACGTCCGCTTCCGACAGGCTGCCGCGGCGGCGGAGCCGGTCAAATACATCGCTTAGTTTGCTCGACAGGGTGTCGAACATGCTTACTCCTCACTCTTAGCCGAACGCAACGCAAAACGCGCCGTGGTGCGAACCCTCGCAGCACGGCGGAATAACGATCGGCAGCGTTTGCGCCCGATGCGCGGCGGCGTCAAGCCAGGGTCAAGGCTTGGTCGGGCGGCGGGCTGTGTGGCGAATGCGCAGAATGAGTACCGTCTGATCCATGACGCGATAACGGATGAGGTAAGGATATCTTGTCCCGATCTCCCGCATATCGGTCCCGCGGACCCGCCGCCCGCGATGGGGGAAGTCGGATAAGCCATTGGCCGCCATGCGCAAGGCGCGTGTCACTTTGATGGCGGCCTGTGGGTTCAAAGTCTGCAAATAATCGGAAATTTCGAAAACGTCGTCCAGAGCCGGTTCGGTCCAGACAACCTGCATGGTCACGCCCTTGGAGGTGGCATCCGCTCGCCTTTTTCCAACTTTTTGAGCCACTCGACGACTCGTTCGTGCGACACGACGCGGCCTTCGGCGACAGCGGCTTCAGCCTCAGCGTCCAGGCGGGCGGCGGTCTCGGGATCTTCCTCTTCGCCACGATCTGGAAAAATATCTTTATCGATATCGGCCATCGCTATGCTCCTTCACGTCGTCAGCTTACCATGCGCGCACCCAGAGCGCACCCGTTTTGATGTGGCGCGAATTTTCCGCATAGCCAAAGACGGGGCTTTCAGCCAGAAATTCATGGAATTTAAAGGGCGGCGGCGTGGCGGCGGTTTACAATGCGCGGAATTTTCTGGTGGAATTGCGGCTGCTGCGGGAGACTGTGGCCTCCTTCGCGCAATACCCATTCACCATTCCGGCCATCGAAGGGCTGGACCGGCTGGTGTTTGCCCGCCCCGTCACCTTCCTGGTGGGGGAAAACGGCGCCGGCAAATCGACGCTGCTGGAGGCGATCGCCACGAAATGGGGGCTGAACCCGGAAGGCGGGAGCAAAAACTTCAATTTCTCGACCCGCGATTCGCATTCCGCTCTGCACCAGCATCTGCGGCTGACGCGCAGCGCGCAACGGCCAGCTGATGCGTATTTCCTGCGCGCGGAGAGCTATTTCAACGTCGCCACCGAAATCGAAAAACTCGACCGCGAGCCGGGCGGACCGCCGATCATTTCCAGCTACGGCGGCAAATCCCTGCATGACCAATCCCACGGCGAATCCTTCTTCGCCCTGTTCATGCACCGCATGGGCGCCGGCGGATTTTATCTGTTCGACGAACCGGAGGCCGCCCTTTCGCCGCAACGCCAATTGGCCTTCCTCACGCGACTGCACGACCTAGTGCAAGCCGGCTCGCAGTTCATCATCGCCACCCATTCGCCCATCCTGATGGCCTATCCGGATGCCGAAATCCTGCTCCTGGCCGACGGGCCGCCGCGCGTGGTGGCCTATCACGACACCGAACACTACACCGTCACGCGGAATTTTCTGCTCCGCACGGAACGCATGCTCGACATGCTGCTCGGCCGCGAGCCGAATGCACCCTAACGCGGCCACGGCGGTTATAGCGTGATTGGTTTTTTTGAGTCGAAAGGTAAGAAAGCAGTTACTTTTTTGAAAAAAAGTAACCAAAAAACTTCTATTTCCCCCGGTTTTTGAGCGGCCACAGTTTGGCCGCTCAAAAACCGGGGGAAATAAAAAGTTTTTGCGCGCTTTTTTCAAAAAGCGCTGCTTTCTTATCCCTTCAAATGCGCCGCCACAAAATTTGCAACACGCTCGCCAAAAATCTCAGCGGTAGCGAGGTCGCCCGAAAACATCTCATCCGGCGATGCGTCCGACGGCGAAGCCGCGAGCGCCCCCGTAAAGCCGGCGACGTAGTTGATGGAATCGCGCGTCGCGGCCTTGTTGTTGGCCGGCATCATCCCGGTCCCGATCCAGGCCATGCTGTGCTGCATGGCCAGCGTGACAAAATATTGGATGGTGGAGAATTTATCGCCGTTCATGCTGGCGGAGTTTGTAAAGCCGGCGGCAAACTTGTCTTTCCAGGCCTGCCCAAACCAGGGTTTTGAGCTCGCGTCGGCGAATTTCTTAAACTGCCAGGACGGTCCGCCCATATAAGTCGGTGCGCCAAAGATGATGGCGTCCGCCTGCGCCAGCGTCTCCCAGCCGGCTTCAGGCAAGTCGCCATGTTCGTCAATCGTGAGGAAATGCACCTCCGCGCCGGTTTTGCTGGCGCCCTGCTGCACATATTCGGCCATGCGGCGGGTGTGGCCGTAGCCGGAATGGTGGATGATGGCGATTTTTGGCATCTTGGCTCCTATGGGTTGCGGCTCCCGCATTATATAGGCGGCGGCGGGCAAAGACCCACCCGGTCGAGGAGACGTAAACAATGCCTGATATGCTGGCGCCCGGACCCGTCGCCACAACCGACGTGGTGATTGTCGGCACCGGGTTTGGCGGCCTGACCATGGCGATCAAACTGCGCGATTCCGGTTTTCTCGATTTTCTGATCCTCGAAAAGGCCGCCGAGGTGGGCGGCACCTGGCGGGACAACACCTATCCGGGCTGCGCGTGCGACGTCCCCTCGCATCTGTATTCGCTCTCCTTCGCGCAAAAGGCGGACTGGTCCCGGATATACCCGCGCCAGCCGGAGCTGTTGGCCTACACGCTGGGCGTGGTGAAAAACTACCAGCTGCGTTCAAAAATCCGGTTCAACACGGCGTTCCTGGCGGCGGCGTGGGACCAGGCGGCTTGCCTGTGGCGCATCGAGACCAGCACCGGGCCGATTTTTTCGCGGGTTTTGATCTCGGGAATGGGCGGGCTGCACATTCCCGCCACGCCGCAGCTTCCGGGCCTGGAGACGTTTGCGGGCGCCCAATTTCACTCGGCCCGGTGGGACCATGCCTACGACCTCACCGGCAAGCGCGTCGCGGTGGTCGGCACCGGTGCGTCGGCGATCCAGTTCATCCCGCAAATCGCGCCAAAAGTGGCGCGGCTGAGCGTATTTCAGCGCACGCCGCCCTGGGTAACGCCGAAGCCGGACCGGCCGTTTTCCAATCTCGAAAAGGCGCTGCTGAAATTTCCGCCGTGCCGCGCCGCGTTCCGCAAATATCTGTTTCACACTCACGAACTCCGCGTGCTCGCGTTCCTGGGCAACCAACAGGCCCAAAAACTGGGCGTGCAACTCGCGCTCAACCATCTCAAGAGGCAGGTCGCGGACCCGGTACTGCGCGCAAAACTCACCCCGAATTACCAGCTCGGCTGCAAGCGCGTCATGCTCGCCAACGACTATTTTCCCGCGCTGCAGCGCCCGAACGTAGAGCTGATCACGGACAACATCGCGCAAGTGCGGCAAAACTCAATCGTCGATCAGGCCGGCGTGGAACGCGCGATCGACGCCATCATTTTCGCCACCGGGTTTGCCGTGACGACCGCCTACAAACACACAAAAATCATCGGCCTCGGCGGCCAGGAACTGGGGGCGCTATGGGACAAGACCGGCATGCGGGCGCTCAACGGCATCGCCATCGCCGGCTTTCCCAACTACTTCATGCTGCTCGGCCCGCATACCGGGCTGGGGCATAATTCAGCCGTCATCATGCTCGAGGCCCAGGCCTCCTACATCGCCGACGCCCTCAAAAAACTGCGCGAAGCGGGCGGCCGCGCCATCAGCCCCACCCCAGCCGCACAGGCGCGCTTCATCGCGAAGCTTCAAGCGCGCCTGGCCGGCACCGTCTGGCAGGACGGCGGCTGCCAAAGCTGGTACAAGGATTCTTTTGGAAACGTGACGGCGATCTGGCCGGGCTCCGCCGCCGCCTACCAGCGGGCGGTGCGACACGCCGATTTGCAGGATTACACCCTGTTCGCTAGTCAGTCCGAACCCGCAGCCGCCTAAGTAACCCGCGCTGATCAACCTGGAGGCCAAAAATGTCCGAACCCGAATTCATCACCATGCCCTCCGGCGTCGCCTACCAGGACCACGTCACCGGCTCCGGCGACTCGCCGGCCAAGGGCCAGGTGGTCACGGTCCACTACACCGGCTGGCTGGAGGAAGCCGATGGCGCGAAAGGCAAGAAATTCGATTCCTCGCGCGACCGCGGCAAACCGTTTTCGTTCAAGCTCGGCGTCGGCCAGGTCATCGCCGGCTGGGATCTCGGCGTCGCCACCATGCAAGCGGGCGGCCAGCGCACGCTGCGAATCCCGGCGGCGCAGGGCTACGGTGCGCGCGGCGCCGGCGGCGTGATCCCGCCGGGCGCGACGCTGATTTTTGACGTGGAACTGATTGGTTTTGAGTGAGCGAGAAATACCAAACTACTTTTAGAGCGTGTTCGGTTTTCATTTAGTCCGAAAGTTAAGTAAGCAGTTACTTTTTTGAAAAAAAGTAACCAAAAAACTTGTATTTCCCCCGGCTTTTGAGCGGNNGCTTTTTTTCAAAAAAGCGCTTTTTTCTTTTGACTTCACATAAACAGGTCCGCGGCAACGCGGCCACAAACCGGCGGAAACGGCGGGCGCTTCGTCCGGTTTTGGTGGCGGTTCAGCCATTTGGCCCGTATGGGAAGGGCATGGATGTCATTGTCAACAACACCATAGCCCTGCTCGTCGTCGCAGTGGCCGTGGCGGTGATCGCGCGGCGCCTGGCGCTGCCGTACACGGTCGGCCTGGTGATCGCCGGCATCGGCCTCACCGCGACCCGGATCAATACCGGGCTGGTCCTTACGCATGACCTGATCTTCAGTCTCATTCTACCCCCGCTGCTGTTTGAAGCGGCGATCAATCTGCACTGGCGCGAACTGCGCCGGGACGCCCTGCCGATCCTGACCCTGGCGGTTTTAGGCACCCTCATCGCCGCCACCGTGGTCAGCGCCTGCATGGTCTATGTTCTGGCCTGGCCGGTGGCGCCGGCCATGCTGTTCGGCGTGCTGATCGCGGCCACCGACCCGGTCGCGGTGATCGCGATGTTCAAGGATAACGGTATCGGCGGCCGGCTGCGGCTGCTGGTGGAATGCGAAAGCCTGTTCAACGACGGCGCCGCGGCCGTGCTGTTCACGCTGGTGCTGACCGGCATTGAAGGCCTGCACGGGAACCGGCCATTATCCGCGGAAGTCGCCGCCACGCTGCTGACCACGGTGTTGGGCGGCGTCATGGTCGGCCTGGCGACGGCGGGCGCCGCCATTGCCGTGGCGGGCCGGACCAAAGACCATCTGGTCGAAAGCACGCTGACCACGGTCACGGCCTATGGCTCGTTCTTGCTCGCCGAGCATTTCCACATGTCGGGCGTACTGGCGACGGTCACGGCCGGTCTTGTGACGGGCAATCTCGCCGTTCTCCCCGAAGGCGAGCGGAGCCGGATGACGCTGCAGGGACGTGAATTTGTGCTGGACCTGTGGGAGTTCATCGCGTTTATCGCGAATTCCCTGGTGTTTCTGCTGATCGGGCTGAGCATGGGACGCCTCGCCGTCACCAGCTTCGGGTTGGCCAACATTATGCTGATCATCGGCTTCGTCCTGCTCGGCCGCGCCATAACCGTATATCCGCTCTGCCTGGTTTTTGCCCGGTCGCACTGGCGCGTTTCACTGCATGCGCAGCATGTCCTGTGGTGGGGCGGGCTGCGCGGCGCCCTAGGCCTGGCGCTTGCCCTCGCTTTGCCGGACACGCTCCCCATGCACGACGACATCCTGATCGCCACATTCGGCGTCGTGGCCTTTTCGGTGATCGTGCAGGGGCTGACCATGCCGTTGCTTCTCAAATCAAAAAAAGCGGTCGCCCAGGCGTGACAAATCAAACGATGGCCCGCGCATTCTGCGAAGCCAGGACGGAGGCGGCGCGCCAGATGGCCGAAAACCGCTGCCGCCGCGCGCGCGTTTTCCGGGATGCGCCGGTGTCGCGGCGGGGCCGGAGGTCGCCATTATAGGTGGCGACGGCGGGCTGCTGCCGCCGGACGAGCTGGGCGAGGTTGTGACACGCGGCCGGCCGATGGAAATCGACGCCCTGCTCGGCGCGGTGGTCGAACTCGGCGCCCTCACCGGCCACCCCATGCCGGCTTGCGAACTGGTCCTCGCCCTCATCCGCCAGCGCGCCCGAGCCGCGGGCTGCTACCAAGGAGCACGTGACTTCAAAACACACCCATCGCCAAGCCAGCCGCCAACGCCGCTCCCAGCGCTTCGCACGCCTTAAAATCCGTCCCGGTAATCGACTTCGGCGCCAAAATCGCCTCTGGGGTCTGCGCATGGGTACACACAATCAGCGCCTCCGCGACCGGCTTCAACCGCCAGCCGGTGGCGATGCGGGCGAGCTGGCGGGCGGCATTTTCGCCATCGCTGCCGGCGCAAATCATCGCGGCGTAGGGGCGGCCGTTCAGCCGTTCCAAAGCCGGGTAATAGCAGCGGTCGAAAAAATCCTTCATCATGCCGGACAGCGCGGCGAGGTTTTCAGGCGACGCGAACAGATAGCCGTCCGCCGCCAGCACGTCATCCGGCCCGGCCTCTGGCGCAGAGAGAACGCGCGTCAAAACCCCTGGCTCGTCCGCCGCGCCGCGCGCCGCAGCCTCCACCATCTGGCGAGTCCCGCCGGTCATCGAATGATAGACCATCAGCAAAGTCCGCACGCGGCTACCTGCCCAGCGCCGCCATCATCTCGGCCCATTCGCGCTTGGAAAGGCCGCTATCGTGCTGCTCCACCGCCTCGCCGGCCAACATGCGGCGCAAAATATCCAACATCTTGGCGGAGAACGTGACGGCGCCCAGCCGGTAATCGGTAAACGCGGCATAGCAAAGCGGCACCCACGCCTTCACCGTCTCCAGCATCGCCTCGGCATAAACCCGTATCTCATACTGCGCATGCGCGTCCGCCCGCAGCCGCAAAAAATGGAACAGATTGTGCAAATCCGTCTTCCAGTACCACTGGGTATAGGTGTTCAGCGTCAGGTTCATGCGCGCCAGCTCGCGCGCCAGCCCCGCGCCATTTTCATCCAGCATTTCCTCATAATGCGCATAGGTCTGCTCGGCGTCCTGCCGCAGCAGTGACAGCACACGCGCCGCATCCTCGCCCTCCAGCACCGCCCCCCTGCCCTGCCGGTTATCCGAGGATTGCGCCGCCAAATGCTCAGGTGCTGGTATGTAAAACTCCTTGTCCAAAATCGAATACCGCGCCGAATACTCGTTCACATTCGCCGTGCGGTGCCTAATCCATTGCCGCGCCACAAAAATCGGCAACTTTACATGATACTTGATCTCGCACATCTCAAACGGCGTGGAATGCCAATGCCGCATGAGGTAGCGGATCAGCCCCTCATCCTCGGAAATCTTTCGCGTGCCCCGCCCATAGGAAACCCGCGCCGCCTGCACCACCGCGGCGTCGTCGCCCATATAGTCGATGACCCGCACAAAGCCGTGATCCAGCACCGGTATGGCGTTGAACAGCATGGCCTCCAAAGCCGGGACGGTGGGGCGCAACGTGGCGGCGGTTCTTTCGCGCGCGGCCGAAATTTCGGCCGACTGGTCAGGCGTCAGGGTCATGCCTGCTTCTCTTTCATATCCCGCCGGAAAAGCCTATATGGGTTTTGCCGGCTTGCCGGCTATGGCGATAAACGGCACGTGGAATAAACGTTGTGGACCCGGGGGCAGTACCCGGCGCCTCCACCAAACACCTTGTAAAACCAAGGCTTTTGGGGGCGAAACAGCCTCGACACGCGTGGTAAAGACCTGTCTTTTGCTCGGCATTGTACCGCCGTTATCGGGCTATAACTTAAATGCGAACGATAACAACGTAGCATTCGCGGTCGCCGCCTAATCAGCGGCTAAGCGCGGTCCGGGGGGTACCGGGCAACAGAAACCCCCCACTTCGTATACCGTCCAAAATCCGCTCTGCTGGCCGCTTGACGCGCTTTTCTGCGCTTCCGGTACTCCCATACTGTCGTACGCTCCGCTCCGGTTCTCGAAAATCAAGCCAATTGGCTTAGCAGACCGAATTTTGAACGGTATGCAGCCGGTGAAGTTGTCACAGAACCTCGGTGCGGATAGGTTTCGAGTGACTTAACCAATAAGGAAACGCCCATGTCCGAAATCCACGTCTTCGCCAACGTAACCGCCGCCGCCGGCAATGCGGACAAGCTGCGCGATGTGCTGACAACCCTCGTCGCCGCCACCAAGGAAGAACCCGGCGTCATCAGCTACATCCTGCACGAAGACATCAAAACCCCCGGCAACTTCTACGTCTTCGAAGCCTACAAAAACCAGGCAGCCGTGGACGCCCACATGGCCTCACCCCACCTCGCGGCCGCCTTCGCCGCCGCCGGGCCGCTGATCGCGGGCGCGCCTAGCATTGTGCCGACCACGGTCGTCGCGGGCAGCTAAGTAAGCAGCGCTTTTTGAAA
>PLFB01000222.1 GCA_003137135.1 Acetobacteraceae bacterium | reverse complement strand
GGCCGCTCAAAAGCCGGGGGAATCAAAAGTTTGTTTGGTTACCCCGGGCGGGGCGCCATTTTTTTCAAAAAAAATAACTTCTTCCTATGACCCGCATCGTAGGCGTCGATGTCGGCGGCACCTTCACCGATCTGTTTCTCTACGACGAGGCGCGGAAACGTTTCAGCGTCGCCAAAGTGCCCTCGCAGCGCGGTGACGAGGCCGCCGGCTTCATCGCCGGCTTGCAAAAGCTCGGTCCGCTCTCAGCCATGTCCGCCATCGTGCACGGCACAACCGTCGGCACCAACGCGCTGCTGGAGCGCAAGGGCGCGCGCGCCGGCCTGATCACCACCGCCGGCTTCCGCGACGTGCTGGAAATGCGCCGGCGCGACCGCCGGCGGACCTGGGGCCTGTGGGGCGACTTCATCCCCGTCATCGACCGCGACATGCGCGCGGAAGTCGCCGAGCGCACCATGGCCGACGGCACCATCCTCACGCGCATCGACCCGGGGCAAGTCGCCGCCGCCGCCGCGCGGCTGCGCGACGCGGGCGCCGAGGCGCTGGCCATCGTCTTCATCAACAGTTTTGCCAATCCGGAAAACGAGCGCGCCGCGCTTGCCGCGATTGATTGGCCAAATCGCCACATCGCCTGCTCTTCAGAGGTGCTGCCGGAAATACGGGAATTTGAGCGCACCTCCACCACCGCGCTCAACGCCTATTTGCAGCCGGTCGTCGGCGGCTATCTCGGCCGGCTGCAGCGCGCGCTGGCGGAGCACGAATTTTCTGGAAATTTTCACATCGTGCAGTCCAATGGCGGTGTCATGTCCACCGCCACGGCCGCGCACATGCCGGTGCGCACCGCACTTTCCGGCCCCGCCGCCGGCGTCATCGCCGCCGCGGCCATTGCGCGGGCGGCCGGGTTCCGCGATGTCATCACCGCCGATCTCGGCGGCACGTCCTTCGACGTTTCTCTGGTCGTGGACGGCGCGATTGCCATGGCGGCGCAGGCGACCATCGAATTCGGCATGGTCATCCGCACGCCGATGATCGAGATCGCAACGATCGGCGCGGGCGGCGGCTCGATCGCCAGGGTTGATGCCGGCGGCCTGCCGCAGGTGGGGCCGGAAAGCGCCGGCTCGCGCCCAGGCCCTGCCTGCTACGGCCAGGGCGGCACGCGGCCGACGCTGACGGATGCTAATGTCGTGCTCGGCCGCATCAACGCCGCCCGCCCGATCGGCGGCGCGCTGACCAGGCTGGATGTGGAGGCGGCGGCCGGCGCGTTGCGCACGCATGTGGCGGAACCACTCGGCCTGGGTGTGGAAGCGGCGGCGGAGGCGGTGGTGCGCGTCGCGAATGCGAAGATGGCAGGCGCCATCAGGCTGGTTTCGATCGAGCGCGGCCATGACCCGCAACGTTTCGTGGCCGTGCCGTTCGGCGGGGGTGGCGCCCTGCATGTCGGCGCGCTGATCCGCGATGTCGGTATGCGGGCAGCGCTGGTCCCGCGCTTTCCCGGCGTCACCTCCGCGCTCGGCTGCGTCATCGCGGACATCCGCCACGACCTGGTGCAAACCGTCAACCTGCCGCTGAACGGGATTGACGCCATGGCCTTGCAGGACCGCCTGGCGGCGCAGGCCGCGCGCGTCGAAGCGATGGTGCGTGAAACCGGCCTCGCGGTCACCGAGGTGGACACGCTGTTCGAAGCCGACATGCACTATCTTGGCCAGACGCACACCATCGCGGTGCGCCTGCCGGACCCGCGCAAGAATCCCGCTAATGAGGCAGGCATGCTCGCGGCGTTCGAAGCCGCCTACAGGAAAAATTTTGCCCGGACCTTGCCGGGGATCGCGGTGCGGCTGGTCAATCTGCGCGTCGCCGCCATCGGACGGCGCCCAAAATTCGATCTCGCCGCGCTGGCGCCGGGGCCGGAGGCCTCGATGGCAGCGGCCGATCGAGGTACGAGACAGGTCTGGTTCGGCGGCTGGCGGGAAGCCCGCGTGCACGACAGGCTGCTGCTGCCGGTGGGCGCGGAAATTATGGGGCCGGCGATCCTGGAACAGCCGGACGCCACCATCGTCGTCGATCCCGGCCTGGCCGCGCGCGTGGACCGTTTCGGCAACGTCATCATGACCCGCGCATGAATTTTACCGACACCGCCTTGCTGATCTGCGATTTGCAAAACGATTTTTTGCACAAGGACGGCGCCTATGCCCGCGCCGGACTCGGCACCGAACGCATGGCGGCGATGCCCGCGCGCATCCTGCCTTTGGCCGGCATGTTGCGCGAACGCGGCGGCCACAGCATCGCCACGCAGTTCACTTTGGTGCCGGACCGGAACGGCCGGCCGCTGATCTCACCGCATTTAAAAACACTAAGGCCATTCCTGAAGGGCGGCGATTTCGCGCCGGGCTCCTGGGGCCAGCAAACGATCGACGAATTGCGGCCGGTGGATTTTGCCGTCGAAAAAATCGCCTATTCCGCGTTCTACATGACGCGGCTGGACTGGCTGCTGCGGCGCCTGAACATCACGCGACTGCTGGTCTGCGGGATCGTCACCAATGGCGGCGTCACGGCCACCGTGCGGGACGCGCTGGTGCGCGATTTCACGGTGACCTTGCTGGAAGATGGCTGCGCCGCCTTCGACGACGCCGCGCATGACACGGCGATTGCGGCGCTGCGCGGCGCCTGCGATGTCGCCGGCATCGCGGAGGTCATCGATATTTTGTCAAGCTGAAGGAGAGTCTAACATGCGCGTGATCGCCCTGTTCAACCTGAAACCCGGCGTCTCGGCGGCCGATTACGAAGCCTGGGCGCGTGGCACGGATTTGCCGACGGTCAACAGGCTGGCTTCCGTCAGCTCGTTTCGAGTCTTCAAGACCACCGGTGTTCTTGGCGGCGACGCCGCCGCGCCCTACAGCTACATCGAAACAATTGACATCGACGACATGGACGGTTTTTGGCGGGACGTCGGCTCTCCAAAGATGCAGGAAATCGCGGCGGCGTTTTCCGGCATGGCCGATGTCACCTTTTTAACGACAGAAGAAATCGGGGCATGACGATGGCATCGCGTCTGCGCGGCAAAACCGCCGTCGTCACCGGCGCCGGACGCCGCGGCGGCCTGGGCGCGGGCATCGCGGCGCGCCTGGCGGCGGAAGGGGCGGCCGTCGTGCTCTCGGACATCGCGGCCCCGATCGACCCAGCGACCGAGATGGCGAGCGCCGCCTATCGCGGCGACATCGAGACGCTGGCGGAAGAATTGCGCCACGCCGGCGCCGCCGTCTCCACCTGCATCTGCGACGTGCGCGACTGGGCGCAGGTGCATGCCCTGGCGGCGCACGCGGTCGCCAGCCACGGCACATTGGACATCTGGGTGAACAATGCCGGCGTCGGCAGCATCATGAAACCCTTGCTCGCCCTGGAGCCGGAGGACTGGAGCAAAGTCATCGACGTCAACCTGACCGGCGCCTTCTTCGGCCTGCGCGCCGCGGCGGAGGTGATGGTGGCGCAAAAACGCGGCGGCAGGATTATTAACATCGCCAGCCAGGCGGCGAAGTCCGGCTTTGCGCACGCGCAGGCCTATACCGCTTCCAAGCACGGACTGGTGGGATTGGTGCGCTCGGCCGCCATCGAACTGGGGCCGCACGGCATTACGGTGAACAATGTCTGCCCCAACCACGTCACCACCGGCCTCGGCGCCTGGCAGAACGAATATTTTGCGCAAGTCACCGGCCACGCGTCTGTGGACTCATACCTCGCCGCGATGCGGGCGCGCATACCCATGGGGCGGACCGGGCTGCCGGCGGACACCGCCGCGGCGGTGGCGTTTTTGTGCTCGGATGACGCTGCGTTTATCACGGCGGAGTCGATGAATGTTTCGGGTGGGGAAGAACCGCACTGAAGTAAGAAGTTACTTTTTTTGAAAAAAAGGCGCCCCGCCCGGGATTGCCGTTAATCGGCACCAAAGGTGCCGATTAACGGCAATCCCGTCCAAACGCCCCCAGGAGCAAAAGTTTTTTGCGCGCTTTTTTTCAAAGAAGCGCCGCGTTCTTCGATCAATCTCAAATCAACCCGCCATCGACCACGATGACTCGCCCCGTGATAAATCGCGCGGCGTCGGAGGCGAGGAACACCGCCACATCGGCGATGTCTTCCGGCTGGGCCCAGCGGCCGAGCGGGGTGGCGGCGGAAATTCGGTCTTTGACTTCCGCCGGTACAGCCGCCGTCATCGGCGTTTCGGTGGCGCCGGGGGCGATGGCGTTGACGGTGATGTGGCGCTTACCCAGTTCGCGGGCAAAGCCCTGGGTCATGGTGTTCACCGCGGCTTTGGCGGCGGCGTAGATCACGGTGCTTTCGAGCGGCGCCAGCGCGAGGCTGCTGGAGATGTTGATGACCCGGCCGCCAATTTCCGGAAAATGCGGCACGGCGGCTTGCATCATCAGCAGCACGCTGAGCGTGTTGGCGGCGAACTGGCGGTGAAAGGATTCTGGATCGATGGCGCCGAACACCACGGGTTCGATCAGCCCGGCATTGTTCACCAAAATATCGATCCGGCCGAAATGCGCGGCGGCGGCGGCGGCCAGCGCGGTGGCCTGCGCCGGGACCGAAACGTCGCCGCCGAAAGCGTGGGCCTGGCCATTTTGCGCCAGAATTTCCGCGGCCAGCGCGTCCGCCGGCGCCTGGCTGGTGCGGTAGTTGATCGCGACCGCCGCCCCTTCGGCCGCCAGGGCGCGCGCGATGGCGGCGCCGATGCCGGAGGCCGCGCCGGTCACCAGCGCCACTTTGCCGTGCAGTTTCATTCAGGCCGCGCCCATTGTTTTTCGAAATCCCAGACGTCTTGAAAGCCCATGAGGTCGCACATTCTCGCGAAGCCGTAGCTGTCGTGGGGGGCGAGGCCGGTGGAGGTGCCGGTGGCCAGCAAATGGCCATAAACCCGCTCCGCCGCCGCGGCCACTGCCAGGAAGCCGATGGCCGGGAAAATCGCGATATCAAAACCGAGTTTTTGCAACTGCTCCGCCGGCAGAATCGGCGTGCGGCCACCATCGGCCATGTTGGCCAGCAGCGGCGCGTCAATCTCCTGGCCAATCCGCGCCATCTCATCCACCGTTTCCGGGCTTTCGATGAACACCACATCCGCGCCGGCGCGGCGGTAGGCGCGGCCGCGGGCCAGCGCCTCATCCGGGCCCAGTGAGGTGCGGGCGTCGGTGCGGGCGATGATCAAAAAATTTTCCGATTTGCGGGCGGCGAGGGCGACTTCGATTTTCAGGCACATGTCGCGCGTGGAAATGACTTTGCGGCCGGGGGTGTGGCCGCATTTTTTGGGGAGTTCCTGGTCCTCGATCTGGATGGCGGCGATGCCGGCGGCCTCGTAGCCTTGCACGGTGTGGCGGACGTTGAGCAGGCCGCCATAGCCGGTGTCGGCGTCGGCGATGATGGGGGTGGCGCAGGATTGGGCGTAGCGGGACATGCGGGCGAGCATGTCGGTGTAGGTGGCGATGCCGGCGTCCGCCACGCCGAGGTAGGAGGAGACGGTGCCGTAGCCGGTGCCGTAGAGGGCGGTAAAGCCCATGGCATCGGCGATTTTGGCGCTGATCATGTCGAAGATGCCGGGGGCCAGGATGAATTTTTTCTGGGCTAGAGCGGTGGCGAGGCGGGGGTCGGGCATGGGGCGGGGCCTGTGATGGTGTTAAGAAGAGTTATCCGCAGATTACGCAGATTACGCAGATTTGGACGGGGGCTTCGTTAGCTGTTTGTCTCGATTTCTTCGTTGGTCATGAGATCCGCGTATTTTTGTTTCATATCGAAAAGATTCGCTTCATGCGGGCCTTGCGCGCGGTCGCCGACGCAATCAAGGGCAACGATGGTTCTAAAATTGTGGCTGCAGGAGTCGATGACGGTGGCGCGGACGCAGCCGCTGGTGGTGCAGCCGGCGACGACGAGCGTGTCCACCTGGCGGGCGGCGAGCCAGCCGACGAGTTCGGTGCCAAAGAAGGCGCTGGCGTTGCGTTTGCGGAGGATGAGCTCGCCGGGGGCGGGGGTTAGTTGGGGGACGATCTGGGTGAGGGGGCTGGTTTCGGTGAGGCGGCGCAACGCGGGGACTTTGCGCGTGAAGCCGCCGCAGTCGCTGCCGTCATCGGCATAGACGACGCGGGTGTGGGCGATGGGCCAGGTTTTGGCGCGGGCGAAGGCGAGGAGTTTTTCCGTGCCGGCGATGGCAGCCAGAATATTGCCGCCGCCGAAATGCGCGGGGTCGGTGAAGCCGACCAGGAAATCGACGATCACCAAGGCCGGTTTGGTGCCCATGCCGATGTTGCCGGCAAAACCTTGTTTTTCGTAGATGTCGAGATCGCTGGTCATGGTTTGGCGCCTCCGTTCATGCCGGCACTTGGACGAGCTCCGCCAGGCGGCGCATGTCCGCGACGGCTTCCAGCCGGTCGATGGTCTCGATCAGATTTTCCCGCGCGGTGGCCGGGAGCTTGCCTTCGGCGAAATCCCAGCAGCGGCGGAATTTGGCCAGGTGCTGGTCGCGGGTGAGGCGGCGCGTGGGCGAGGCGAGCATGGTTTCGCACCGCCAGGCAAGCGTGGCGCCGTTGCGCAGACGGATCGTCACCGCTTGCGGGGCGAGCGCGCTCTGGTTGGTGGTGCCGTCCTCGACGGCGCGCACGCGGGCGGCGAGGGCGTGGGTGGCGGGGTCGGTGAGTTCGGCTTCGCCGCGATAATGTTCGACGCCGATAAAACCGTGCAGCAGGACTTTGGCGACGACGTAGCCGACGCAGAGGCGGGCATAGGCGGGGGTGGGATTCGGAATGTCCGGCCGGCCGGTGAGTTTTTTGAGGACGGGCGGGCCGGAGACGACGATTTCCTCGACGTCGTCCGGCGTAAAACCGTGCTGTGCGCGCAAGGTGAGTACCGCTTCGACCGCGCCGTGGGTGGCGCGGCCGGCGGGGTAGGGTTTGTGGGCCAGTTCGGCGATGATCCAGCGGCGGCCGAGGCCATCGTGCACCGGCGAGAGGTCGAAAATGCCTTCGACCAGCGGGAGGTAGCCGAACGGGCCGTCCAGGCTGAAGCGCGGCGCGGGCAGGCCGGCGGCGGCGAGGTCGCAGGATTGCAGGCCGGCGCGGGCGTTCATGCCGACCTGCAGCGGCAGGGCCGGGGAGGCTTCGACGTGGGCCTGCATCGTGCCGCTCATTTGCGCGAGTTGCAGGCCGAAGGCGTGGGCGATCTGGGCGGCGTTCAGCCCGGCCAGCCGGGCGCAGGCGGCGGCGGCGCCGAACCCGCCGGCGGTGGCGGGGCGGAAAAAGCGCAGCGCCTGTTGCGAGGCAATGCCGAGATAGCAGGCGACATCCACGCCCAGGGCGGTCGCGAGGATGAGGTCGCGGCCGGAAACGCCGCCGCGGCGTTCGGCGAACGCCATGGCGGCGGACAACACCGCGGCCATCGGGTGCAGCACGGCGGCTTCGCTCAGGCAGTCGAATTCCTGGCAGTGCACCTGGAAGCCGTTCAGCAGTGCCGCGATGCCGGCGGGGGCGCGGCCGGGGCGGCCCCAGATCACTGCCTCCGCGCCGTCGCCCCATTGGCGGGCGGCGGCCATGAGTTCGGCGGCGCCGGCGGCGGTGGCGCCGGCGATGCCGACGCCAAATGTGTCGAGAATGAAGGTTTTGGCCTGGGCGACGGCGTCTTCGGGCAGGTCCTCGAAGCGCGCGCTGGCGACATGCGCGGCGAAGCGTTCCGAGAGCGGTTTGGGGTCCATGCTGCCCGTCTAACGCGAAGCCGCGCCGCCGCAAGGCAATGGCGGCGGCGTAGCCGAAATTCGGATTTTTTCGAGAAGGCGTTCGCGTGGTGGTGGCTGCCGACGTAAAGCGCAGTGAGAGAAGCAAATTTGTTCCTGCGGGCATTGGCAACCCCATCGCCACAGCCCCCAGGAAATCAAAAGTTTTTTGCTTCTTTTTTTCAAAAAAGAAGTTCTTGCTTACTTCCTTTCAAAACGGTCAGCTTGCCCAGGAGCACCCATGACAGCCGGCCTGTCGATGTTTGAAAAGATCTGGCGCCGGCATACGATTCTGGAGCGCGAGGACGGCGCGGTGCTGCTGCATGTCGGGCGGCATCTGGTGCATGACGGCACGGCGGCGGCGTTCCATAGCCTGGCGGAGCGCGGCCTGCCTTTGCGCCGTCCGGACCGGACTTTTGGCACGCCGGATCATTATGTGCCGACGGCGACGCGTGATCTCGCCACCGTCACCGCGCCTGGGCGGCGGGAGATGATCGAAAGTTTTGAGGCCAGCGCGGCGAATCTGGGTTTTACCGCGTTTGGCCTGCGCGATCATCGCCAGGGCATCATTCACGTCATCGGCCCGGAGCAGGGGATTACGCAGCCCGGCCTGGTTATCGTGTGCGGCGACAGCCATACCGCGACGCATGGTGCGCTGGGGGCGCTGGCGTTTGGCATCGGCTCTTCGGAGGTGGCGCATGTGCTGGCGACGCAGACGCTGTGGCAGGCCAAGCCGCGCGCCATGCGCATTACCGTCACCGGCGCGCTGGCGGCGGGTGTTGCGGCCAAGGATCTGATCCTCGCGATCATCGCGCGCATCGGCGCCGGCGGCGGGACCGGCCACGTCATCGAATATGCCGGCCCGGCGATCGCGGCGCTTTCGATCGAGGCACGGCTGACGCTCTGCAACATGTCCATCGAGGCCGGCGCGCGGGCCGGCATGGTCGCCCCTGATGACACCACCTACGCCTACCTGAAAGGCCGGCCTTTTGCGCCCGCCGGCGCCGCGTGGGACCAGGCGCTGGCCTATTGGCGCAGCCTGCCGAGCGATCCGGGCGCCGCGTTTGACCATGAAGTCACGCTGGACGCCGGCGCCATCGGCCCGATGGTGACCTGGGGCCTGAGCCCGGAAACCGCCGTGCCGGTGGCCGGCGCGGTGCCGGACCCGGCGGCGGAGCCGGACGAGGAGAGGCGCGCCGGCATGCGCCACGCGCTCGACTATATGGGCCTGGCGCCCGGCACGCCGATGACCGAAATCCCGGTTGACCGCGTCTTCATCGGCTCCTGCACCAACAGCCGCATCGAGGATCTGCGCGCAGCCGCCGCCGTCGTGGCGGGCCGCCGGGTGCGCGTCCCGGCGATGGTGGTGCCCGGCTCCGGGCTTGTGAAGGCGCAGGCCGAGGCGGAGGGGCTGGACCGGATTTTTATCGCGGCCGGCATGGAATGGCGGTACGCCGGATGTTCCATGTGCGTCGGCATGAACGGCGACATCGTCGCCCCCGGCGAACGCTGCGCCTCCACNNCGGCCATGGCCGCCGCGGCGGCGCTGGATGGGCACTTTATTGACGTGCGCGGCATCATGAAGGAGCTTTGAAATGGAAGCTTTTAGGCGGCTGGAGGCGGTCGCCGTGCCGCTGGACCTGCCGAACATCGATACCGACCAGATCATCCCCGCGCGTTTCCTGTGGCGCCCGCGCGCCACGGGCTACGGCGGCCTGCTGTTCAACGATTTGCGCTACGAGCCGGATGGCAGCGAGGCCGCGGATTTCGTGCTCAACCAACCGCGCTACGCGGGTGCAAAGATTCTGCTCGCGGAGCGTAATTTCGGCTGCGGGTCTTCGCGCGAGCAGGCGGTGTGGGC
>PLFB01000185.1 GCA_003137135.1 Acetobacteraceae bacterium | reverse complement strand
GGGACAGCCCCAAAGTTTTTTGCGCGCTTTTTTTTAAAAAAGCGCTGCTTATGGCCGGGCCGGACGGCTTGGTTTTTTGGCGTCCCGATCCGCCGTCACGCTCGTTATGGCGCGCGCCAGCACCAGCACGATGACGACCACGCAAAGCGCCAGCAGGTCCACGGAGGAAAACACCTGCGCGTATAGCTTGATGAGGATTTCGCGCAGCGCGAACACAATGGTGACGTCCAGAATATTCGAAATCCTGATATGGCGGGTGCGGGCGTATTCCATAAACGTGTTGAAAAGTTCGATCAGGATGACGACGTCCAACACGCGGGCGACGAGTTCGCGCAGCGCCACTTCGTCCGGGGACATCGAATCATCGGTTGCAAACGCCTGGATCAGCGGGAACATATGCGCCGTGCCGATCAGCGCTTCGATGAACGCGAAGGCTAGCGCCACCAGCATCAGCGGGATGACGCCTAGAATCACAAACTCGATCGCACGGTCATATAAGCTGAACACGACGCGGCGCAGCCCAGGATTGGGGGCTTCCAGCGCGGTCTGGGCTTGGGGTTCGGCGGCCAATTTGCGTCCTCCGGTTGTGATGGTGATATAAGTTTAGCAGACCCTGGTTGGAATGCACCTGTTCCAAGCCGCACCGAGTTGCTAACCGTACACCATGAGATGGGTTGGATGTTTTGGTATGGCAATGGCGCTGCTCGGTTTGGCTGGATGTGCGGCGCCGGCGCCAGCGCCGCCGGGGCCAGCATTGGTGGCCCCTGATACGCAGGATTTGTTGCTGGATAAGGCGCACGCCTTCCAGGCCGGTGTTGTGGCTGGGGAACGGCTGCAGGCCAAGCGCGATGCCGCCGGGCTGGCAGCCGTTCGCGCCGCGCTGGTCGCCGAGACCGCGGCGTCTTGCCCGGCCCCTGTCCAGCCCGCTGCCCCGCCGCCCGCCGCGCCGATCCCGCCGGTCGCACCCGTGACCGGCGGTGTGCCGGCGCCGAGCTACGCGCCAGGCGGCCCTGCCGTACCGGTGGCCCCCGCGAACTGAGGATTTCTATGCGAGCTTGGGCGCCGCCATCCGGCGGATGAGGTGACGCCCGAGATCATTGCCGGGGGCTTCGATGTAGCGGTAGGTCAGATAGGACAACGGCGTGATGACCGCCATCGCCAGCCCGACCGAGACGGCAAACGCAAGCGTCTTGTAAATCGTCTGCTGGTACACCCACCCAAAAATCGGTGACATGAAGAACACGGTCGTCGCGTGGCTGAGATATACGGAGTAGCTGATTTTGCCGTAAAATCTGGTGACGCGGTTGACGAATAGTTTTGCCGGCGTGATGGCGAGGCCCAGCAGAAGCGCGCTGTAGATGACGGTTTGGATGGCGACGTTGATGGTGCGGTCGTCCGAGGGCGTGTCGTAGCACTCCCACATCATGCCCGCCACGAAGACCGCGAGCAGCATTTGGCCGGCGCCGAAACGTGAGGTTTTCGCGGGGTCGATCAGTTTATAGAGATGATAGACGACGATGCCGAAGAGGAACACGCCAAGGTTAAAAATGATGCTGTAATCGTAATAATGCGCCGGGTTCTGCGCGGGATCGGTGATAAAGCGCAACACAAAGCCGTGCCAGGGAATGCGCAGGGCGAGCGCGATCAAGACCAGCCCGAAGGCCATGCCGATATTACGGCTATACGCGAAAATCACAGGAAATGCCGCATAAAACAGCATCTCGGCGCCAATCGTCCAGCTGGCCCAAACATAGCCTTCTTCCTGCCCCGGAATGATATTCAGATAGAAGAACAGGCTGGGAGCCACTTCCGAAAACGGATGGACATCGTGATAATACCAGATGTCGCGGAAATAGTAGATGATCATCCAGAAATAGAATAACGGCGCGATGCGGAAGAAGCGGCGCAGATAGAAATTGGTGATCGGCGCCGATTCGCTGACGGCGCGCGATTCCATCGAGAGGCAGAGCGTAAACGCGCTGACCACGAAAAACAGCATCACGCCGGAGCCGCCAGTGCCGATGAAGGGCGCTAGCCAGGAGGGCGGGACGGCTTCGGGCTTGGTGATCAACGAAAGATGAAAAAACACGACGTAGAGGGACGCCAGGCCGCGGAGCGAATCAATAAAGTCCAGTTTAGGGGGCTGCATGGGAGGGTATTAGGATACCGAACCGGTAATGCGCAAACCGGCTGGCGGAGAGACAGGGATTCGAACCCTGGGTACGCTTTCACGCACACACGCTTTCCAAGCGTGCGCCTTAAGCCGCTCGGCCATCTCTCCAGCGCCCAAAAGTCTTAGCCAAAGGCGGCGGTCACCTCAAGGGCGCCGGCTCAAGCGTCCATTTTCAGGGCGGCCAGGAAGGCGCTTTGCGGTATCTCGACCTTGCCGAACTGGCGCATCCGCTTCTTGCCCTCTTTCTGCTTCTCCAGCAGTTTTCTCTTCCGGGAAATGTCGCCGCCATAGCACTTTGCCGTCACGTCCTTGGACAGCGCGGAAATGGTCTCGCGGGCGACCACACGGCCGCCGATCGCCGCCTGGATGGCGATTTTGAACAGCTGCTTGGGAATAAGGTCCTTGAGCTTACCGCAGATGGCGCGGCCTCGCGTCTCAGCCTGGCTGCGATGGGCGATGAAGGAAAGGGCATCGACCGGTTCCAGATTGACCAGGATGGAAATTTTGACCAGGTCAGCCTCGGCGTAATCCTCAAGCTGATAGTCAAAGCTCGCATAGCCGCGGCTGATCGATTTAAGCCGGTCGTAAAAGTCGAAAACCACCTCGTTCAGCGGTAGCCGGTACACCGCCATCGCCCGGTTGCCGACATAGGTCAGGTCCACCTGCTGGCCGCGTCGCTCATTGCACAGGGAGAGAATCGCGCCGAGATAGTCGTCCGGCACCAGAATGGTGGCGCGAATCCAGGGTTCCTCGATGTGATCTACGACCGAGCCGTCCGGCATGTCGGATGGGTTGTGCAGCAGCTCCATTGTGCCGTTGGTGCGGAATATTTTGTACACGACGGAGGGCGCGGTCGCGATCAGGTTCAGGTCGAATTCGCGCGACAGCCGCTCCTGGATGATTTCCAGATGCAAAAGCCCCAAAAAACCACAGCGGTAGCCAAAGCCGAGTGCTGCCGAGGTTTCCGCCTCGTAGTGGAAGCTGGCGTCATTGAGCCGCAGCTTAGCCAGCGAATCGCGGAGTTTTTCAAAATCGTCGGCATCGACCGGGTACAGGCCGCACCAGACGACCGGGACAGAGGGTTTGAACCCCGGGAGCGCCTCGGCGGCCGGGGCGCGGTCGTCGGTGATGGTGTCGCCAACCTTGCAGTCGGCCACAGTCTTGATGGCGGCGGTGATAAAGCCCATCTCGCCGGGGCCCAGATCCTCGACCGCCCGCATTTTTGGCGTGAACACGCCGAGCTGCTCGATCGGATGCACAGCACCTGTGGACATCATCCGGATGCGCTGGCCTTTCCGCAGCCGGCCGTTCTTCACCCGCACCAGCGTCACGACGCCGAGATACTGGTCATACCAGCTGTCGATCAGCAGCGCGGTGAGCGGCGCGTTCGCGTCGCCCTTGGGCGCCGGCAGCCGCGTCACCAGCGCCTCGAGCACGCCCTCAATGTTCAGCCCGGTTTTTGCCGAAATCTCGATGGCATCCGAAGCGTCGATCCCGATGACGTCCTCGATTTGCTCCTTGACCCGCGGTACATCCGCCGCCGGCAGGTCGATCTTGTTGAGGACGGGGACGATTTCATGGTGCGCGTCGATCGCCTGGTACACATTCGCCAGGGTCTGCGCCTCGACGCCCTGGCTGGCGTCCACCACCAGCAGCGAGCCCTCGCACGCCGCCAGCGACCGGCTGACCTCGTAGGCAAAGTCCACATGGCCGGGCGTGTCCATCAGGTTGAGAATATAGGTCTTGCCGTCCTTCGCCGGGTATTCCAGCCGCACGGTCTGCGCCTTGATGGTGATGCCGCGCTCCTTCTCGATATCCATCGAATCGAGCACCTGCTCGGTCATTTCCCGCGCGGTCAGGCCGCCGCAGGTCTGGATCAGGCGATCCGCCAGGGTGGATTTGCCGTGGTCGATATGGGCGATGATCGAAAAATTGCGGATCAGGTCGGTGGGCGTGTCGGTCATGCGGGATACATACGTGGTTTGACGGGGGAGAGGAACATAGTTCGGCGGAGCGCGGAAAGAAGCAGTTCTTTTTTGAAAAAAAGAACCAAAAAACTTTTGTTTCCCCCGGTTTTTGAGCGGCCAGACTTTGGCCGCTCAAAAGCCGGGGGAAACAAAAGTTTTTTGCGCGCTTTTTTTCAAAAAAGCGCTTCTTGCTTCACCTTCCGGTCCATTTAGCCTCGTAAACCCGCGCGCCAGGCGGCGGCACGAAGTGTTTCGCGGCGGCGGCGTCGCTCAGGCGCAGCGCGTTCAGAGAGATGATCAGCGCCGCGGTGTTCATCATCCCCGGCGGGATCCATTGGATCAGGCCGCCCAACATCTGATCATAGGCCGGGCTGATGCTGGGAAAGAGCCGCCCGCAAATGGTATAAAATGAGTACAAATCCTGACTTGTCAGGGCGATGTAGGCGGAGATCGCGATCTGCGGAAACATCACCAGGAACCCCGCGCCCGCGCGAAAAAGATAGGAATAACGGCTTTCCGGCACCGGCCGCGGGTCCAGCACGACGAGCCAAAAGATCAGGCCGCCGATCAGGCAGGACAGATTCATGACGGCGTAAAGCGCCGGGTTGATCATTGCGGCGAAATGAATTTTTGGAATCAGCCAGATATCCGAGGTGAATAGAAATATCGCCATCGCGGGCAGCGGATGGCACACGACGCGGGCAAAGCGCCGGATGAACGCGCTGTGGCAAACGCGCAAAACCCAGCCCGGCGCGCCGCGCGCCAAGATTGCCGGCATCCAGCCGATGGCGATGCAGAACGGCGCGACCATGCCGATCGTGACGGCCTGGATTCGGTTCAGAAAAAACATGTGTTGCGTCAGGTATTCAAACCGTGTCTGCAACACGAAATAAATTAGCCCCAAGCCGGTCAGGAAAAATGTCTGGCGCACGGGACCGGGACGGTCCGCCAGCGGCGTCCGCGAAAAGCCGCGGAAATACCACAGGACTAAAAACCAGGTGCCCAGAAACACCGGCGCGTTGAAGATGAAGGGCAAAAAATACGGCAGATGGGCGGGGAAGAACCGGCAAATCAGGTCAACGAAAACCGCCGCGCTCAGGATGAGAATCGTCCCCCGGTCAGCCATTCAGCCGTTCCATCGGCACGCCCGAGAGCGACCGGCTGGTTCGGATCGTTTGCAGGGTTTGCACTTTGGCGACATGCGCCGCCGCCGTCAGCTTGGCGGTGAGCTGGTTTTCGTGCGCCGCGTCCCGCGCCACGAGCTTTAACAAAAAATCGCCGCCGCCGCGGATCATGTGGCATTCCCGCACTTCCGGCCAGCCCGCCACCAGGGCTTCGAACTCGTTCAGGATGGACTGCTTCTGGCTCTCCAGCCCCACAATCACGAAAAACGCGATCTGCCAGCCCAATTTCTGGCCATCAGTCTGGGCGTGGTAGCCCTGGATATAGCCTGCCTCCTCCAGCCGCCGCACGCGCCGCAGGCAGGGCGGCGGCGATATGCCGGCGCGGCGCGCGAGCTCCACATTGGTCATCCGGCCATCCGTCTGCAGTTCCAGCAGAATGCGCCGGTCGATGTCGTCCAGGACAGAATTCTCAGTATCTCGCTGCGGCATATGATTCATACAAAAGTTCCTGTTGATTCGCGTAATATAATTGCTCACATCGGAAACGCCAGTGCGAAGGGGTTTTGGTAAAGCTTTGTGGCAGCCCGCCTTGTAACCTGACCAAAACCCCGGATATGCTGGAAATTCCAAGCGAACGGATTCTTCTGATGTCTGAAGTTCACGCCACCCGCGTTCTCATCATCGGCGCGGGCCCCGCCGGGTACACCGCCGCGATCTACGCGGCGCGCGCCGCCCTTGCGCCGATTCTGGTCGCTGGGCTGCAGCCTGGCGGTCAGCTCACCATCACGACCGACGTCGAAAACTACCCCGGTTTCGCCGAAGTGATCCAGGGCCCGTGGCTGATGGAGCAGATGGCCGCCCAGGCCGAACATGTCGGCACGAAAATTGTTTATGACCTCATTACGGAAGTGGATTTTTCGACCCGTCCTTTCACCGCCATCGCCGATTCAGGCGCGAAATTTCTGGCCGAGGCGGTGATCATCGCCACCGGCGCGCAAGCCCGCTGGCTGGGGCTGCCGTCCGAGAAGAAATATTCCGGCGGCGGCGTCTCCGCCTGCGCCACCTGTGACGGGTTTTTCTACCGCGGCAAGAACGTCGCCGTCATCGGCGGCGGCAATACGGCGGTGGAGGAGGCGCTCTACCTCACGCACCACGCCAGCTATGTGACGCTGGTGCACCGGCGCGACAAGCTGCGCGCCGAGAAAATTTTGCAGGACCGGCTGTTTTCCAACCCCAAGATTTCGGTGATCTGGGACCACGAGGTTGCGGAAATTCTTGGCACGGATTCGCCGGCGGTCGTCACCGGGCTGAAACTGCGGCATGTCCGCACCGGGGCGGCGCAGCTCCTGTCATTGGATGGTGTCTTCATCGCCATCGGCCACACGCCGACGACGGGCCTATTTCAGGGCCAGCTGAAAACCGATTCGGAAGGCTACATCATTACGGTGCCCGGCACGACTGAGACGTCCGTGCCCGGCGTCTTCGCGGCCGGGGATGTGCAGGACAAGATTTTCCGGCAAGCTGTGACCGCGGCCGGTACCGGCTGCATGGCGGCGCTGGAAGCCGAGAAATTTCTGGCAAAAATCCCATTAAGGGTGGATGAGGCAGCTTGATATGACGGGTCAAAAAATGGACTGGGATAAGCTGCGGGTATTTCACGCCGTCGCCGAGGCTGGCAGTTTTACTCATGCAGGCGATACGCTCAACCTCAGCCAGTCGGCGGTTTCGCGCCAAATCTCTGCGCTCGAGGAGGCGCTCTCGGTGCCCTTGTTTCACCGTCACGCGCGCGGGCTGATCCTTACCGAGCAGGGCGAAGCGCTCAACCGCACCGTGCGCGAAGTTTTTGCCAAGCTCGCCATGACGGAAGCGCTGCTAGCCGAAAGCAAGGAAAAACCTGCGGGGCGACTGAAGGTCACAACGACCCATAGTTTCGGCGTCACCTGGCTGGCGCCGCGGCTCAAAACCTTCCTCGCCGCGCAGCCGGATGTCACGGTCTCCTTGCTGCTGGACGATACCGATCTGGACCTGGCGATGCGCGAGGCCGATGTCGCCATCCGCATGCACCCGCCGCGTCAGCCGGACCTGGTGCAGCGGCATATCGGCGAAATCCGCTGGCAAGTCTGGGCCGCGCCGGAATATTTAAAGGCCCATCCCGCGCCGGAAAAGGCGGAAGACCTTGATAACCATAAACTTATCCTGTTCGGCGACCGCAAGCCGCCGGTCGCCGATGTCAACTGGCTGGCTGAGGTGGGGCGGCGAGACGGTACGCCGCGCCGCGGCCTGCTGGAGGTGAACTCGCTGCAGGCGATGCTGGCTTGCGTGCGCGCCGGTATCGGCATCGGCGCGGTCCCGGATTATCTGGTCACGGACACGACCGGACTGGTAGCCGTCCTACCCACCATCCCCAAGCCACATATCGATATGTACTTTGTCTATCCGGAAGAGCTGCGAAATTCCAAGCGCGTCTCGGTTTTTCGTGACTTCCTGGTGAAAAGTATTTCAGAACGTAGCCAGGAGCGCGCCTGAAACCCGCTACCTTCCTCAAACGGGCGCGTATTGCAAAGATCGGTTACACGTTAGCCGGGAAAAAAATCACTTTGGGGCTTAATTATTTTTTTATGTGGCCTATATACAACAGCGTTGGGTCTTCCCAGGCCCAACCGGGACTTAGGTCCCGACGTCTCCCAGACGTGAAGCCTCCCTGTTGACTTAACCCGCTGGCTTTTTAGCCGGCGGGTTTTTTTTCGCCGCGGCCGGCGCGGTGGGTTTGGGCTCGAACACGCAGTAGGGCGCGCCGGCGCAGCGCCAGCATTCCGGGGCGCGCGCCTTGCACACGTATCGCCCATGCAAAATCAGCCATAGATGCGCCGGCTTTAGCATCGCGGCCGGCACCCGCCGCAATAATCCATCTTCCACCGCGCGCGGCGATATGCCCGGCGCAATTCCCGTACGGTTTCCCAGGCGAAAGATGTGGGTGTCCACCGCCATCGTCGCCTGACCAAAAATCTCGTTCAGCACCACGTTTGCCGTCTTGCGCCCCACGCCGGGCAAAGCCTCCAGCGCCGCCCGATCACCGGGGACTTCACCGCCATGCAGCGCCAGTAGTTGCTTCGACAAGCCTATGACGTTTTTGGCTTTGGCCTGCCAGAGACCGATCGATTTGATGTGCGCGGCGACGCCGGATTCACCCAGCGCGGCCATCGCCGCCGGGTCGGGTGCCGCTGCGAACAAGCCCTTCGTCACCCGGTTGACCGCCACATCCGTCGTCTGCGCGGATAGCACGACCGCCACCAGCAGCATAAACGGCGTTTTGTAATCCAATTCGGTCTTGGGCGCCGGATTGCCGCCCGAAATCGCGGTCAGAAACGGGCCGATCTGCGTCCGCTTCATCAGCTTCACCTTCGCCATGGATGTCTCTCCGAAAAAATCCGCTTGCCGCCCGCTCAAAACACGCGATCTATGGTTTATGGAAGCGCTTTCCGCGAACCCGATCCCAGCGCCTTCGGGCCGGCTGCTGTTCGAGGCGGTTGTTGCGCCCCATCGCAGCCTCTCGCGCCGCGGGGTCGTAACGCTCATCGCCTGCATGGCCGCGGGCTCGCTCACGGTGACCAGCCTGATGTTTCTGCTCGGCGCCTGGCCGGTGATCGGATTCAACGGCGCCGATATCACGCTGGCGGCGTTTCTGCTCTGGCTCAACGTGCGCGCCGCCCGTGCCCGTGAATTGGTGACTTTGACCGATACGGCGCTGAAGATCACCCGGACCGACATCCACGGCAAAAAGTCCAGCTTTTCCATCCAACCATATTGGCTCCGCGTTTCGCTGGAAGAACGCAACGGAACGGTTCCAAAACTCCTGATTACCGCGCGCGGACGACGATACGAAATTGCCCGGCAGCTTGGCGAAGATCCCAAGCGTGACCTCGCCGCCGCGCTGTCTCGCGCGTTGCAGCAGTGGCGCAATCCGGTCTTCGACAATCCGCAGCTCCGGGACTAGAGGAAGCGGCCCCAGCGGAGCCGCTCAAAGGCAAGCCCGGACCCAACGCCGCAGGAGCAAAAGTTTTGCGCGCCGCAACAGCAGAGGGGCTTATTTTCAAAAAAGCGCTGCTTTATTATCCCGCGGGCGGCGGGATGAGCGCATCGTCGATGGCCGAGGCGCGCTGGAAGGCCGGGCGGGCCGCGTGGCGGGCGGCGAAGGCCTGAAAGGCGGGGCGAGGTTCAATGGTTTTGAACCGCAGGCCGAAGCCGAGCTGGGCGGCGGTATAGAGGTCCGCCCCGGTGAAGCTCGATCCCGCCAAAAATTCCGTGCCGGTCAGGGCCTTTTCAAGCGTGTCCATCACGGCCTCGAAACTGCCGTAGCCGACCGAGCCGCTGCGGCCTGGCGGCAGCTCTAACTGAAACGCCTTGTTCGTAACGGCGGCTTCGAAGGGTGCGGCCATGAAGAACAGCCACCTGTAATAGGCCGCGCGATCGGGGCTCGCCGGCGCTGGGGCAAGGTTTTTTTCGGGGAAGGCATCGGCAAGATAGGCAACGATGGCTGCGTTCTCCGTAACGGTTACCGTCCCATGGGTCAGAGCCGGGACTTTGCCCATCGGGTTAATCGCCAGGTATTCCGCGCTTTTCATTGGTGGACCGTAATCGAGCAGGACGGTTTCGTAAGGTTCGCCAATTTCTTCCAGCATCCAGCGGGCAACGCGTCCGCGGGACATGGGATTGGTGTAAAGCGTGAGGGTTTCTGGCATGGCGCGCTCCCGTTGTTTATCGGCAGGGTAGCGCCGTGGCGGCACCTAAGGAAGATGTTGTTGCTGACAAGACGTGGGGGCCTTGGCCCCGTTCTGGCGCAAAAAAAGACGCGCGGTGGTCAACCGCGCGCCGCTATCAAAAAATCTACTGAAAAAGCCGCGAAATCAATGCACCAGGCTGGGGCGCATGTCGTGCTGGATGATGGCGGCCTGGGCCAGGATGGGGTCGGAGGCGATCGCCATGGGCGTACCGTCGGCGGCGTGGATGGCGTAGGCCCGGCCTTTGTCGGTCATCACGGGCTTCACAAAAGCAATTTCCTCCATCCCGAGCGTGGCGAGCTCGGCGACAGAAATATGGTGAATGTCGAAAACGGCCCCGGGGGCTGGATTGGTGGTGCCGTCATGGGATTTAACGTCCATTAGAAAATCCTTTCAACGCGAATTCGTATTTAACGTCTTATTATGGCGATATTAGGGAAAACCTTACCTTTATTTCGCGGCGGTTAGCTGTCTGACGAGCTACCATCCACCATTCGATTCGGGCCTACAGATGTTTTCCCTTGCCCCTTCGAAATGGGGATGTTTTTAACAACCGGTTGCGGAACCGGCCGCACGAGATCTACGTGGAGCAAGCCGTTATCGAGCCAAGCGCCTTTGACCTCGATGCCTTCCGCGATGACGAAGGCACGTTGAAATTGCCGGGCCGCGATCCCGCGGTGCAGAAACACCCGCCCGTGGGTATCCTCATTCTGGCGCCCGCGGATGACTAACTGATTATCTTCCAGCGTAATCTGCAGGTCGTCCATCGTAAATCCCGCGACCGCGAGGGTGATGCGCAGAGAAATCGGGCTAAGTTGTTCGATATTATAGGGCGGATAGCCGTCCGAGGACGACTTTGCAGCGCGTTCGATCATCTGTTCCAGATGGTCGAAACCGAGGAAGAGAGGCGAAGTAAAGACACGCGTATTCATAGATCGGGCTCCCCCATATGAGCGAAGCGTTAAGTTGGACCCAAAGCGGCATCCGACTCCTATGTTGTCATAAAACCTGCCGGATGCAAGGGGAGATTGCCCGGCTGGCATGCGAGGGTTAAAGCCGGCACATGTCCGCCGCGAATGATGCTTCGATTTTACCGATTTTGATTGTGCCCGACCCGGTGCTCCGGAAGACGAGCCGGGCGGTCACGCCGGACGATTTACCATTTGTTCGTGAACTGGCCGCAAAAATGTTCGCGACGATGTACAAGGCGCCGGGTATCGGTCTGGCCGCGCCACAGGTGGGGACCCTGCTGCGCCTGGTGGTGATGGACCTGGCGCCCGACAAGATGCCGGCCCCCATCGTGTTAATCAATCCCGAAGTTGTGGCCGCGAGCGAGGAGAAGGCGGCGCGCGAGGAGGGTTGTCTGTCGCTGCCGGAGCAGTATGCGGATGTGACGAGGCCGGCCCGGGTTAAGGTAAAATATCGCGACCTGGACTGGGTGGAGCGGAGTGTGGAGGGCGAAGAGCTTCTGGCCGCCTGTTTGCAACACGAGATCGACCATCTGAACGGCGTGCTGTTCGTGGATTATTTGTCGTCGCTCAAACGCAATATTTTGCTCCGCAAGCTGGCAAAAGAGCAGAAGGAAAAGGCCAAGCGGTGAAACTGGCGTTTTTTGGCTCGCCGGATTTTGCCCTGCCGGCGCTGCGGGCGCTGGCGGCGGCGCATGAGGTGGCGGTGGTATACGCGCAGCCGCCAAAACCGGCGGGACGCGGCCAACGGGAAGCGCCTTGCGCGGTGCATAAGGTGGCCGTGGAGCTTGGGATTGCGGTGCGCACGCCGCAGCGGCTGCGGGGGAACAGCGAGGAGCAGGCGTTTTTTGCCGGGTTGGGACTGGATGCCGCCGTGGTGGCGGCTTACGGGCTGATTCTGCCAACGGCGATCCTGGCGGCGCCGAAGCGCGGCTGTCTGAACATCCATGCCAGCCTGTTGCCGCGATGGCGCGGGGCGGCGCCGATCCAGGCGGCGATTCTGGCGGGGGATACTGAAACCGGGATCACCATTATGCAGATGGATGAGGGGCTGGACACGGGCGCGACGCTGCTGCGCGAGGCGACACCGATTGGCCCGGCGGATACCGCGGAAACCTTGCACGACCGCTTGGCGCCGATGGGCGCGGAACTGGTGCTGCGCGCGCTGTCGGAAGCGCCGGCGGGGCAGGCGCAAGACGATGCGGCTTCCACCTATGCGCCAAAATTGTCGCGCGAGGATGCGCGCCTGAATTTTTTGAAGCCCGCGGCCGAGTTGGAGCGGCAAATCCGCGCCTTTCATCCGTGGCCGGGCAGCCTGGCGCTGCTGGGCGACGCCGTCATCAAATTTCTGGCCGCCGAGGTGGTGGATGGCGATGGCGTGCCGGGCACGATTCTCGATGAGCGGATGACGATCGCCTGCGGCGAGCGCGCGTTGCGGCCGATTAAATTGCAGCGGGCGGGGAAAGCCGCGATGAGCGCGCAAGATTTTTTGCGCGGCTTTCCGGTCGCCGCCGGATCAAAATTTTATTGATCAGCTGGGCGCTGGAGGTCGAGTATGACGGCGCGCCGTTCATGGGCTGGCAGCGTCAGAAGCATGGGCTCGCGATCCAGCAGGTGATGGAAGAGGCCGGCGCCAAATTGCGTGGCGGCGAGATTCCGGCCGCGGTAGCATCGGGCCGGACCGACGCCGGGGTGCATGCCATCGGTCAGGTGGTTCAGATGGACCTGCCGGAACTTTTGCCGGTGCGGATTCGCGAGGCGCTGAATTATCACATGAAGCCGCATCCGGTGGCGGTGGTGCGCGCCGCACCCGCGCCTTCCGGCTGGAACGCACGGTTCTCGGCACTTTCGCGCACCTACAAATACGTAATTCTCAACCGCGACGTGTGGCCGGTGCTGGAGGCGGGACGGGTCTGGCATGTGCGAGCACCCTTGGATGAGCGCGCGATGGACCGGGCCGCGAAGCGGCTGCTGGGGCACCATGATTTTTCGTCTTTCCGGGCGGCCGCGTGTCAGGCGAAGTCGCCGGTCAAGACGCTGGATGAACTGGATGTGCGGCGCGAGGGCGAGCACGTGGTCGTGCACGCCAAGGCCCGCAGTTTCTTGCACCACCAGGTGCGCAACATGGTGGGGTCGCTGAGAATGGTCGGGGATGGAAGCTGGCCCGAGGACAAAATTTCTGACGTGCTGAAAGCGCGCGACCGCGCCGCCGCCGGGGCGATGGCGGACGCCGCCGGGCTGTATCTGGTCAGCGTGGGGTACAAGCAGGACGTATTTACCGGCGGCTGATTTGCGGCGACGATGCCGGCGACTCGGAGTTTTTATGACGACAAATCCCTTCATCCATTTGCGCGTGCACTCGGCCTATTCGCTCTCGGAGGGCGCGCTGAAGGTGGAGCGCATTCCCGCACTGGCGCGCGAGATGGGCATGCCGGCGGTGGCCATCACGGATACATCGAACCTGTTCGGCGCTTTGGAGTTTTCGCAGTATTGCGTGGCCAAGGGGGTGCAGCCGATCATCGGCTGTCAGCTCGGGATTCTGCGCCCGGCGGCCAACCTGCCGCCGGATTACGTAGTATTGCTGGCGCAGACCAAAACGGGGTTCGCGAATCTGCAAAAGCTCTCTTCGCGCAGTTTCTTGCAGAGCGATCCGGGCGCCAAAGCGCAGATTTCGCTGGATGAACTGCGCGGCCACGCGGAGGGTCTTTTCTGCCTGACCGGCGGCGTGAATGGCCCCGTCGGGCGCCTGCTGGCGGAAGGGCAATGGGGCGAGGCCGAAAAGTTTTTGGATAGTCTGCGCGAAGCGTTTCCGGATCGCCTCGCGCTTGAACTGCAACGCCATGGCGAGAAAATCGAAGAGGCGGTCGAGCCCGGATTTTTGACCTTGGCCACGGCGCGCGGCTTGCCGCTGGTGGCGACCAATGAGTGCTTTTTTGAAGCGCGGGAGATGTACGAGGCACATGACGCGCTGCTTTGCATCGCCGAGGGCCGCGTGCTGGCGGAAAAGGACCGCCGCCGGGTGACGCCGGAACATTGGTTCAAGCCGGCGGACGATATGCGAACGCTGTTCGCGGATCTGCCGGAGGCGTGCGACAACACGGTGGCAATTGCGCAAAGCTGCGCGGCCATGGCCGAAACATCCAAGCCGCTGTTGCCGACTTGCCCAAAGGTGCGCGCCGGCGCGACGGAGGCCGAAACCGTGCGGGAGATGGCCGAGGAGGGTCTGGAGGCGCGGCTGGATTCTTTGGGCCTGGAGGAGGAGTCGCGAAAAGTTTATCGCGAGCGCCTGGCGTTTGAGCTCGGCGTCATCATCCAGATGGGGTTTCCTGGTTACTTTCTCATTGTGGCGGACTTCATCCAATGGGCAAAAGCGCAGAAAATTCCGGTGGGGCCAGGACGCGGCTCGGGGGCCGGTTCGGTCGTCGCCTGGGCGCTGCTGATCACCGATCTCGACCCGATCAAATTCGGCCTGTTGTTCGAGCGGTTCTTGAATCCCGAACGTATTTCCATGCCGGATTTCGACATCGATTTCTGCCAGGAACGCCGCGACGAGGTGATTGCCTATGTCACGCGCGAGTACGGCAGTGAGCGCGTGGCGCAGATTATTACGTTTGGCAAACTGCAGGCCCGCGCGGCGGTGCGCGATGTTGGGCGCGTGCTCGGCATGCCCTATGGCCAAGTGAACAAGGTCGCGGAACTCATTCCCAACACGCCCGGCAAACTCGTCACGCTGCAGGACGCCATCGCTGGTGAGTCAAAGCTGCAAGAGATGCGCGCCGGCGATGAAAGCCTGCGCCGCCTGATGGAGATCGCGCTGCAATTGGAAGGGCTGTATCGCCATGCCAGCACGCACGCCGCCGGCGTCGTCATCGGCGACCGGCCGCTCGACCAGTTGGTGCCGCTCTACAAGGACCCGCGTTCGGATTTGCTGGTGACGCAGTATTCCATGAAATATGTGGAACAAGCAGGCCTCGTTAAATTTGATTTCTTGGGACTTACCACGCTCACGGTTCTTGACCGCGCCGAGAAGTTGTTGAAGGCGCTCGGGATTGATATCGACGTCAACAAATTGCCGCTGGATGACGTCAAAACCTACGAGATGATCGCGCGCGGTGACACCGGCGGCGTGTTCACCTTTGAAACGCAGGGCTATCGCTCCGCCCTCCTACAGTTGCGGCCGACGAAGTTTGAGGAGTTGATTGCCATCCAGGCACTCAACCGTCCCGGCCCGATGGCCAATATTCCGGAATACTGCGCCTGCAAGAACGGCAAACCCTGGACCTCGCCACATCCCGCTCTGGACGAGATTCTCGGCGAAACCTATGGCGTCATCGTCTATCAGGAACAGGTGATGCAGATCGCCCAGGTGATGGCCGGCTATACGCTGGCGGGTGCCGACATGCTGCGCCGCGCGATGGGCAAGAAAATCAAATCCGAAATGGAAGCACAACGGAAAATTTTTACCGAAGGTGCCATCGGCAAAGGATTTACGCCCGAAAAGGCTGGCGAGGTGTTCGACCTCATGGCCAAATTTGCCGATTATGGCTTTAACAAATCCCACGCCGCCGCCTACGCGCTGGTATCTTACCAAACCGCCTTTATGCGGGCCAACTACCCCGTCGCGTTCCTCGCAGCGTGCATGAGTCTGGCGATCGACAACACCGACAAGCTTGCCGTGCTGCGGCAGGACGCCATGCGCCTGGGCATTTCTGTCCTCCCGCCCGACGTCAACGCCTCGAAGGCCGATTTTTCGGTCGAGACACTGCCTGACGGCACGTTCGCCATCCGCTACGCGCTCGGTGCCGTCAAGCGCGTCGGCGTTGCCGCGATGCGCGGCATCGAGCATTCCCGCGCGGATCGGAACTTTGCCAGCATTTCCGATTTTGCGGCCCGGATCGACGCCAAAATCATCTCGCGCGGCCAGATTGAAACGCTCGCCAAAGCCGGTGCCTTCGATACCATAAACGCCAACCGCGCTCAGATTTTTGCGCTGGCCGAAACCATCATCCGCCGCGCTCAGGCACAGGCGGAGGAACAGGAGTCCGGGCAAATCGGTCTGTTCGGCGGCGGCAAGCCGGAAGAACTGAAAATGCCCGCCTTGCAAGATTGGGCGCAGTCCGAAAAACTCGCATTCGAAGCCGAGGCCATCGGCTTCCATATCAGCGCGCATCCGCTGGACATGTATGCCGTCGCACTCAAGCGCCTAGGCGTGGTGCCCTCCAGCGCCATCGAGCGCTGGGCGCAGGGCGGCGCGCGCATCAAGGTGGCTGGCACGCTCACCGCTAAAAAGGAGCGTCTCACGCGATCCGGCAGCCGCATGATGTGGGCGACCCTCTCGGACATGCATGGCAGTTTCGAGGTCACGCTGTTTTCCGAAGTGCTGGCCCGCAGCCGCGACCTGCTGGTGGAAGGTGCTGCCCTCCTGATTTCCGCCGATGTCAAAATCGAAAACGAGGTGTTGCGCATGACCGCGCAAGAGATTTCGCTGCTGGATGACGCCGCGTCTCGCGCCGGTGCCGGGATCAGAATCTGGCTGGACCGGACCGAGGCGCTGCCGCATATCCGCGCGCTGTTGGACCGCGAGGGCAAAGGCCGCGGGCGTGTCATCCTCGTCCCGAAAACCGGGGTGGAACGCAACGTCGATGTTTTGCTGCCTGGACATTTCAACGTCTCACCTAAATTGGCGCAAGCGATGAAAATGGTGCCGGGAGTCGAACTGGTTGAAGACGTTTGAAATATACTCGCGAGCCCGAGTGTTAAAAAAGTAAGGAGGGTTTTTTTTAAAGAAAGCGACTTCTTCCTTCACATCTGGCGGGTCGGGCCGGCGCGGCTATAAGACCTCCACCCACAGCAAGGAAAACCGATGAACATGCACCGCCGCACCCTTTTGGCCTCCACCGCCGCGGCACTGGGTTTGCTGGAGGCGCCGGAATGGGCGCGGGCGGAAAACTACGCCACGCCGGTCGATGTCGTGATTGGTGACGGGCCGCCGGTGGCGCCGGTGCGGCCGGTGACGGAGACTCTTTGGGGCGTGAAGGTGACGGACCGCTACCGGTGGATGGAGTCCGAGGACGCCGAATGGCAACGCTATATCCGCGCGGAGGGCGACTACACCAAACAGATTTTGGCAAAAATCCCTGGCCGCGGTGAACTGGCGGCGAACGTTGAGCGCTACACCGGCGAGGTGGTGCTGGTGATCAGCGTGCAGACGGGCGGCACGAAAATATTTACCGAGGCGCGGCCGGCCGGCGCCAACACGTCCAAATTGTTTGTTCGGGACGGTCTGTCCGGCGCGGATACCAAACTGATCGACCCGGACGTGTTCGCCAAGGCCGGCTCACATGCCTCGCTGGACTGGTGGGCGGCCTCGCCCGACGGCACGCACGTGGTGTTTGGCGTCTCCCCAGGTGGCTCGGAACAGTCCACTGCAAGGATTGTCTCGACTGATGCCGGCATATTCTTGCCAGAGGAAATCGACCGGACGACACAGGCAAGTCCCAGTTGGCTGCCCGATGGCTCCGGCTTTTTCTACAACCGTCTTCAGGCGGGCATATCGCCTGACAGCGAAGCCTATTTGGAAAAGAGCGTTTGCTGGTATCATAAGCTCAATACCGACCCGGTGACCGATATCAAGGTGCTCACTCAGGGCATGGCTGGCAATGTGCCCATCGCCGACATCGATGCGCCGTTCATACAAGTCACTTCAGGTTCGGATCTCGCCGTCGCGCTGGTCGTATCCGGCGTGCAGAACGAGTTCGCCGCCTATGCCGCGAACGTTTCAGATGCCGCGGCGGGCAAGCCGGTATGGAAAGAGATCTGCGCCTCCGCCGACAAAGTGACCAACCTCGCGGTGCGCGGTGAGACCATCTACCTCCTGACGCACCAGAACGCCTCGCGCTACAAAATTCTTAAATCGACCAAGGAGGCGCCCAGCGCGGCAGAAGCCGTTGAAGTGGTGCCGCAAAGTGCCTCCGTCATCGTGAGCTTAGCCGCCGCAAGGGATGCACTTTACATATTGGACCTTAATGCCGGCCTTAGCGGCCTGCGTCGGCTGGACGATGCCGGGAATGTGACCGAGATCACGCTGCCGTTCGCCGGTTCGATCGACGATGATTCGTTCTACGCAGATACGTTGCACGACGGCGTTTGGTTGCTGCTGGAAGGCTGGGTCCGGCCCACCGTGGTCTGCCATGCCGGGCCGGACGGTACCGTGAAGGTGACGAATATATCTCCCCAGCCGCCCATCGATGTGTCACTCTATAGGTCGGAGGAAGTGTTCGCGCTCGCCCATGACGGCGTCAAGGTTCCGCTGTCCATTGTTTATAAGACCGGCCTGAAGCGCGACGGCGCCGCTCCGGTGCTGATGGAAGCCTATGGCGCGTATGGCTTGAACCTTAGCCCCGGTTTCCTGGCCCGCTGGCTTCCCTGGCTCGACCTTGGGGGCGTGTTCGCTGTCGCTCATGTCCGCGGCGGCGGGGAACTGGGTGAGGACTGGCACCTGGCCGGCCAAAAACTGACCAAGTTCAACACCTGGCGGGATACCATCGCGTGTGCGGAGCACCTGATCGCTCAGAATTATGCCAGCAAGCGCACAATGGCCGTCATCGGCGGTTCGGCCGGCGGCATCACGATGGGGCGATTCCTGACGGAGCGCCCGGACCTGGCGGCGGTGGTGATTGATCAGGTCGGTGATTCGGACGCGCTGCGCGCTGAATTCACCCCGACAGGCCCCGCCAATATCCCGGAATTCGGCAGCATCACTGATCCTACGGGCTTTAAAGGCTTGTATGCCATGGATGCCTATCAGCATGTGCGGGATGGCGTGAAATATCCGTCCGTCTTGTTAACAACCGGACTGAACGATCCACGCGTCGCGCCATGGGAGCCGACGAAAATGACCGCCCGGCTGCAGGCGGCCACTGGTTCCAAAAACCCGGTTCTGCTGCGGGTGGAGACAGACGCCGGCCACGGCATCGGCTCCACGCGGAGCCAGAGGGACATAGAAACTGCCGATATCATGGCCTTTATCCTCTGGCGGACCGGAAATCCGGCGTATCAGCCCAAGCCGGCATAAATCCTGTTGCAAAATGGGAATAGCTTTGCTGATATACCTGGGATGGAATTTTTAATCAGCATTCAATCCCAGGTAGCGCCACGCAAGGTGGCTGCGGTGGCGTCGGGTCTTCGCCGGGCCATCAACGGGCTGCCTGGCGTCAGCTATACCGGCCAGGTCATCAGCCAGGGCGCCGCGCAAGGTCAGGAGCGGGAAACGCTGCTTGTCGGATTGCCACCCAGCAAAGTGCCGGCGGTGCTGAATATGGTCAAATCCCATACCGAGCTGTCGGGACTTGGGCCTGTGACCGTGGAGATCGCGACCGAGGGGCTGAAAGCTTCGTTTGAGCCGCGGGTGCTGACTCAGGACCAGCTTAGACGGCTGGCGGGGGCGCTGTCGGGGCCATAAGACTTTATTTTTGAAGAAATCGTGCCCCGCACGCAGCCCGCGCGCGCTTTTTTTCAAAAAAGCGCCTCTTTCTATGGCTCCCAAGCCAGAAAATTGGCCAAAATCTGCAGTCCCACCGCCTGGCTTTTCTCCGCATGAAACTGCGTGCCAGCGCGGTTACCCCTGGCGGCCATGGCGGCGACAGGCCCGTCGTAGTCGGTGGTGGCGATCACGGTACCGGGTTCCGCACCGGTTAATGCGTAGGAATGGACGAAATAGGCGTGGTCGCCAGGCGCCAGATCGTTCAGCAAAGGGTGCGATCCCGGCTCAAATAGCAACTCGTTCCAACCCATCTGCGGCAGCCGCAGGGTTTGCGTCGGGATTCTGGCGATGTCGCCTTTGATCCAGCCAAACCCAGGGGTGATTTCGTGCTCCAACCCGCGCTCCGCCATGAGTTGCATGCCGACGCAGATGCCCAGAAACGGCGCGCCGGCTTCGACGCGGGCGAAGATGGCCTGCTGCAGACCGTCAAACGATTTCAGCCCCGCGGCGCAATCGGCAAACGCGCCTTGTCCAGGCAGCACGATGCGATCCGCACGGTAAACTTCGTCGGGGTCTGAGGTGATAAGGATGCTGGCGCTGATTCCGGCGTTGGCAGCGGCCAGGGCCATGCCGCGGGACGCGGAGGCCAGATTGCCGCTGGCATAGTCGATGACCGCGACGCGCAGCTAAAGGATCCCCTTGGTGGACGGAATATTTTCCGACGCGCGCGGCTCGATGGCGACCGCCATTTTCATCGCCCGCGCCGCGGCCTTGAACGCCGCTTCGGCGATATGGTGGGCGTTGCTGCCGGCTTTTTGCGTCAGATGCAGTGTGATGTGCGCGTTCCCGCCGAAAGCCCGGAAAAACTCTTCCACCAGTTGGGTGTCCATGTCACCCAGCATCGGCCTTGGAAACTCCGCGGAGAACGCAAGATGCGCGCGCCCGGAAATGTCCACCACGGCCTCGACGAGCGCCTCGTCCATCGGCACCGCCGCCTGGCCGAACCGCGTAATCCCGCGCTTGTCGCCCAGCGCCTCCCGAAACGCCTGGCCCAACACAATCCCGGTATCCTCCACCGTGTGGTGGGCGTCGATATGCAGGTCGCCGGCCGCGTTCACCGTCAGGTCAAACAGCCCATGGCGCCCGAAGGCCGTCAGCATGTGGTCGAAAAACCCGATGCCGGTCGTGATCGCGGTCTGTCCGGTACCGTCAAGTCGGAGTTCCAGCGAGATGTTCGTCTCGCTGGTCGTCCGGGTGATTTTGGCGGTCCGGCTTGTCATCGGGAGCTACGCGTTGGCAACCGTCGGCGCCATTTGCGCGCGCCGCGCCTGCCACAGGCCCACAAAATCGATCGGCCCAAGCATCACCGGCGGAAAACCGCCATCGCGCGTCACGTCCGCCAGAATGTTGCGCGCGAACGGGAACAGCAGCCGCGGGCATTCCACCAGCAAAATCGGCTCCTGCTGGTTCTCCGGCACGCCGTTCAGCGTAAAAATCCCAGAATACGCCAAGTCCGCGATGAAAACGACCATAGGCTTCTCGTCGGTGCTGCCATTGGCGTTGGCGGGCGGCATGGTCGCCTCGGCCCGCGCCGCCAGGGTCACCTCAAAAACCTGCGCGTCTTCCTGGATTTTGCGCACCTGTACGTCCAGGTTAATGTTCACCTGCGGCGCCGAGCGGAGTACGGTATAGATGGCCGGCGCATTCGGCACTTCGAAAGACAGGTCTTTCGTGTACTGAATGTTAAGGACAAGCGGCGGCTGCGCCGGGGCGGTGTCGGACATAAATAGACTCCCTGGAAACAATCGGCTTCGCCTAGCACGCTGGATTGAGTGGTGCCAGGGTGGCGGCAAAAAGGAGTGGCATGGCAAAACTGTTTATCGATGGCGAAACAGGAACCACCGGCCTGGGCATTCGCTCGCGCCTGGCGGCACTTCCGGAGATTGAGCTGATCACCCTGAGCGAGTCGGCCCGCAAGGATACCGCGGCGCGGCTCGACGCGATGCGCCGGTCAGACCTGACCGTATTGTGCCTGCCCGATGAGGCGGCACGCGAGGCGGTGTCGATGGCCGCCGGCCTGGGCGGCGCGGCACCAAAACTGCTCGACGCGAGCACCGCGCACCGCGTGGCGCAGGGCTGGATTTTTGGCTTTCCCGAGTTATCCGCCGGCCAGGCGGCTGCCATCGTATCCGCCGGGCGGGTCACCAATCCCGGCTGCTATGCCACCGGCGCCATTGCCTTGCTGCGTCCGCTGGTGGACTCCGGCCTGCTTCCGCCCGGGCACGATGTCACCATCAACGCGGTTTCCGGCTATTCCGGCGGCGGCAAGGCGATGATCGCCACGCATGAAGCGGACGGGGGACCAGCTTTTGAACTTTATGCCCTCGGACTGCGCCATAAGCACGTGCCGGAGATCATGCGCTATGGCGGCCTAACCCGCCGGCCGATCTTTGTGCCCTCGGTCGGCCATTTCCGGCAGGGGATGCTCGTCAGCATGCCGTTATTCATCGACCGACTCAACGGCGCGCCCAGTGCCTATGAAGTCTGCGAACTGTTTCGCGAGTTTTACGATGGCGCTCTGCGCATCCGCGTGGCACCCGGTGTGAATGCGGAGACTCTTGACCCAGAGGCGTTGAACGGCACCGATCGTCTGGAGATTTTTGTCTGCGCGCACGGCGCGCACATCGTGCTGGTCGCGCGGCTGGATAATCTGGGCAAAGGCGCGTCCGGCGCCGCGCTCCAAAATATCGCCCTCATGCTCGGCCTGCCCGACCCGCTTTTGGCCCAAAAGGAGTTTTCTCATGCCTGAGTCCCACATCGCGCAAAAATCCGCGGGCTTGCTCTATGCGCTGAACGGCGTCGCCCCCCGTATCGACCCCACCGCCTGGATCGCGCCTACCGCTGTGCTTATCGGCGACGTGCGGGTCGGCCCAGGCGCCAACATCTGGTTCAACTGCGTCCTGCGGGCGGATACCAACCCCATTCTCGTTGGCGCCCGCAGCAACATCCAGGACGGCACGATTGTTCATGTCGACCACGGCGAGTATTTCACTGAAATCGGTGAGGATGTGACCGTCGGGCACGCCGCCATTATCCACGCATGCAAGCTGCGCAACCGTGCCTTTGTTGGCATGGGCGCCACCGTGTTGGACGGCTCGGTCATCGAGGAAGGCGGGCTTCTAGGCGCCCGCGGCTTGCTCAGCCCGGGCAAAATAATTGGCCGCAACGAAATGTGGACCGGCATGCCTGCCCGGCTTTCCCGTACCATGACCGACGATGAGCGGGCGATGTGGGACTTGACCGTGCCGCATTATGTTGAGCTATCGAAGCGGTATCGGACCGGGATGACAGAGGTATAGAAAGCAGCGCTTTCCTAAGAAACAGCCCAGGCGCGGGGAGCGGCGCAAAAACTTTGCCCCGCGCGAAGCGGAGCGAGGTAACGACTGAGAGATCTGGTCGCCACGCTGAGGTGGCGGCGGAGCATGTCTCCGATACCACTTTGGCGGCTGTTCACGGTTTGAATATGCGACTCGCCGCGGAAATGTTCGTGTCCAGCCGGATGCAGTCTTTCATGTGAGACGTTGAGCTTCGCGGCGCACGCCGGGTAGAAAATGGCGCGGTGAGACGCCCTAACTTCTTGCTTACTCCAGTACGATCTCCACGCGGCGGTTTTGGGGTTCGCGGACGCCGGGTCCGGTGGGGACCAGGAGGTGGGTTTCGCCGTAGGCGTGGATTTCGATTTCGGACATCGAAACACCGTCCGTGACCAGTTGCGCGGCGACGGCTTTGGCGCGGCGTTCGGATAGGCCCTGGTTGTAGTCCGGCGTGCCGGAGGTGTCGGTATAGCCGGAAACGCTGATGGTGGTGGTGTTCTGGGTTTTGCTGTCGGAGGCGGCTTGCGCGATGATGGCGGTGGCGCGGGGCGTGAGGCTGTATTTGTCCCAGTCGAAAAACACCAGGTAGGTTTTGGCTGGCGCCGGGGCGGGGGCACTGACCGGTTCGGGAGCCGGTGCAGGGGCTGGGGCCAAGGGTGGGGCCGCGCCGAATTCGTAGCGCAGGCCGCCTTCGACGATGTTGTTGAATTCGTGGGCGGCTTTCAGTTCGTCTTGGGGGGACGCGCTGTCGGGTCCGAGCTTGCGCGAGCCAATGAGGCTGAGGAAACGGTAATCCGCGGTGAAGGACAAGCCAGGGACGTAAGCGATCGGGATCGCGAAGCCGGCAATTCCCTGATAGGCGAAGGTGCCCTTGGTTTTAGCAATGAAAATGCCGCCGCCCTGCAGGTTGTCATAGGCGCCGAGCTGCCAGCCGGCTCCGGCGCCGACATAGGGGTAGAAATACGGCAGACCGAGGTCGAAATCGAACAAGCCGTTCACGAACGTGCCGTATTTCTGCTCCTCGCCGTGCACGGCCGCGTCGCCGCCATTGGCCTTGATTTCATCGAAGCGATTCTCGTCGTAATCGCCTTCGATTTCGAGGCGAAAGCCATTGCCGAAGCCGTAGCCGGCGGAGAAATTGCCAGTGTAGCCGTTATGCAGGCCGAGGCGGGCTTCGTAGGGCTGCAGGACGTTGTTGATGACGATGTTTTTCTCTTTTTGGGCGTCCTCGATGGAGTAGCCGCCGGCGATGGCGGCGTAGAAGCCGGACACTGGCTGCGCCGCGGCGGTGTGGGCGACGGCGAGGGGTGCTGCGAAGGCGGAGGCGGCCAGCAGGAATTTTCTGGGCGTCATGGGCGGCTTCCTTTTTCGTTGGAGCGAAACAGTATGTATTTAGTTATACTGCGCAAATGTGACCAGTGCGATTTGAAAGTTTGTGTGTGATGATGTTGAAAATTGGGGAATGTGTGTCTTTCCGGTATCGCAACCCTGCGGGATTACACGTACGAAATGATTCTTGTCTAGGTTGAGAAATTTCGGAGTTTTGCAGACGAGCGCAGGTTTTGATGCACTAGCGCTTCGATCCTATGTATTATCGCCGTGACGTGGATGGGTCGTCGGTTATGCGGATTGATAAAACAAAAACCCTGGCGGGAGACCGCCAGGGTTTTTCGTTAGCCGGTTTGTGCCGGCGATTATTCGAGGACGATTTCCACGCGGCGGTTCTGCGGCTCACGCACGCCCGGACCGGTGGGGACCAGGAGGTGGGTCTCGCCGTAGGCGTGGATTTCGATCTCCGACATCGGCACGCCGTCCGTGACCAACTGGGCGGCAACCGCCTTGGCGCGGCGCTCGGAGAGGCCCTGGTTATAGACCGGAGTGCCCGAGGTGTCAGTGTAGCCGGAGACGCTGATGGTGGTGGTTGAGGAGGTGCGGCTGTCGGACGCGGCTTCGGCGATGATCTGCGTGGCGCGCGGCGTCAGGCTGTATTTATCCCAGTCGAAGAACACCAGGTAGGTTTTCGGCGAAGGCTGAACCGGCGGCGGGGTGACCGGGGCGACCGGGGTGGCCGGCGGCGGCGGCGGGGCGGGCGGGAACAGCGCATAGCGGAGGCCGCCGAAGAAGGAGTTGATCGACTGCTGGCCGATCTTCAGAGTTCCGATGGCCGGAGCGCCGAGCAGGCTTTCGCCTTCGTTATAGCTGGCGGGTAGCATTTCGAAGCGGTATTCCGCGGTGAGCGACAGGCCGGGCACCGCGTCGATCGCATAGGACACGCCGCCGATAATGTCGAACGCATATGTTCCCTTCACGGCGGAGCTGGAATACTGGCCGAGGATGCCCGAGCCGGCGTAGTACCGGGTGCTGACCCACTGATAGCCGCCGCCGGCGCCGACATACGGGTACACCGGCAGGCCGACCGGAATGTCGTAATAGACGTTCAGCAGCGGGCCGTATTTGTTGGAGTAACCAACGAACTTGACCTCGCTGGGATCGACCTTGTGGAACGTGTCGTGCAGGTAGTCGCCTTCCAGTGCGATGCGAAAGCCGTTGCCCAAGCCATAGCCGATGCCGCCGATACCGGAATAGGATTCGCGATAATAGGTTTTGCCGGTATTGCCGAAGGTGTCGGAGAAATTGACGGGTTCCAGCAGGCTCGTGCCGCCCTCGAGGGAGACATAGGGGCCGATCACCGGCTGAGCGTGGGCGGCGAGCGGCATCGCAAGGCACGTGGCGGCGGCGAGGGCGAGACGTAACTTCATAGGAATCTCCAAAATATGCAACGGATTCGACGATTATTGTACGCCATTACTTAAATCGATTCACAAGGGTTTTCTAGGCCGTCCTAAGATCAAACTGTAATTGTTGTATTTGTGTCACAGCGCCATGAGCGCCGCGGGATGCGGCGGAATCGCTACGCGCGGACCGAAAATCTTCAGCAACTGTTCAGAAAAACGGTTGTGCCGTCAAGGAGAAATTTGAGGAGAACGTCACTTTTTTGAGAAAGACGAGGTTAATCGCTGATGGCTTGGATAAACCCGGAATTCAACTGCAGCCGGCCACCCGGAACGTTTCGCTGGCGTCGCCGACCACCGCGGCGCCGGGCAGCGAGCGCAGCATCCAGCCGCGGAAAATCGGGCCGCCGTCGGACTGCACGACCGGCTGGATGGAAACAAAAATGGCATCGTCGGGCAGCTCGCCGACGGGGCGGGAATCGCAGGCCAGCACGTTGACCAATAGGTCGCCGACCGTGGACTGGCCGCCGACCGGAATGGTGACGGCGGCCGTGCTGCCGTCCACCTTGTCCAGAATGCCGAGTGAAGCGGATTTGTCAGATACCCAGTCATTGCTGGGCGGTGGCGGCATGGCATCGGTGGTGCTGGGGACGGGTGCGGCCTGCGCGGCGGCCCCCGGCGCGGCGGCGCCCGGCGTGGCGGGGGACGGCGCCGAGCCGTCCGGCTGGGTGTTGTCGGCGGGCGGGGCGGTGCCGGAATCGGCGTTGGCGGGCGGTACCGGCGTCTGCACCAGGCCGGGCGCCGATGGCGAGACCACCACCGGCTCGGGGGCGCTGGGCGCGCCCGGGGCGATCGGCGGCGCGGGAGGCACCGCGACGGGCGGGCCGAGATCCGCCGCCGTGCCGGTGTTGCCGAGTAGGCTCTGCTGCGCCCAAGCCGGCGCGGCCAGCAGGCCATAGGCGAGCAGCACGGGCGCCCAGACGCGCATCATTTTTGCGTCGCGGCGCCGGGCGCGCCGAGCGAGAGCGGGTTCGCGGGGTTGTTTTGTAGGCTGCCCTGCGGCTGCGGCGCGCCGGACGAAGCCGGCGCCGCGCCGCCGCTGGGCTTGGCCCCGACGCCGCCCATCGAAAAGATGAATTTGCCGAGCAAATCTTCCAGATTCACCGCCGACTGGGTGACGGCAAATGACTGGCCGGGCGCCAGCATTGTGTTGGAGCCGCCGGGCGACAGGCCGACATAGTCGCCGCCGAGCAGACCGTCCGAACTGATGGAGGCGCTGGTGTCGCTGGGAATTTTGATGTCGTCATCGATGCTCATGGTGACGATGGCGGCATAGGTGTTCGGGTCCAGATGCTCGTCCGTCACGTGGCCGATGACGACACCGCCGAGCTTGACGTCCGAGCCCACCGTCAGGCCGCCGATCGAAGAAAACTGCGCTGACAAGGCGTAGCCGCCGACGCCGAGCGCCTGCGCGCGGTCCAGCGCATAAACCAGAAACACGCCGGCGATGATAATGACGGCTAGGCCGGTGAGAATTTCCGGAAGTTTTCGGGTCATGCGGCGGCCTTCAAATATCGGGCGTCCAGGCTTCGTAATCGGCTGGCGTGGCGGCGCGCTTGCCACCGGCATAATCGTGCCCGGCAGGGCGGTAGCTGGCCGGCGTGCCGGTGAGATTCTTTTCGTGCGGCTTTTGCCAGGGCTTGCGGCCGTCCGCGGGCAGCGGTGCGTCGGTTATGTAGTGCAGCCAGGCGTGCCACTCCGGCCCGACGGCGGAGGCATCGACGGCGCCCTTGAAAACCACCCAACGACGAGCGCGCACGCCCTTGGCGGCGCGGCGGGTTTCGAAATACTGGTTGCCGTCCGCATCCTGCCCAACATGCGCGCCGGCGCGCAGGGTGTGAATGAAAAGGCCAGGGTGGCGAAACATGCCGCGCCAGCCGCCGAGCTGGCCAAGGGAGACTTTGCTGCTCGATTCGGTCATGGCAATGCATATAGGAGACGGCGCGGAAATGGTCCATCGCGAGCAAGGGAAGTAACAAGAAGCGCTTTTTTAAAAAAANNCGCAGTTAATAAAAATTTTTTGCGCGCTTTTTTGTAAAAAGGCGCTTTCTTGCTTTCCTTTATATCCACAGGATTTTGTGTCTGTTTTGGATTTTCTCCACTAAATAGCCTTTTCTCTCGCCAATTGTTCGCCTAGTTTGCTGGCATGGCTCAGCTTTTTACACCCAAATCCTGGCACGGCATTCGGCAGGCGGTTTTTACGGGGCGGGCAGACCCGGATGCACCTGGCGTGCCCGTAAAACTGCCGGCGGCGTGGGGGCAGGCGGCGGCGGATGCGATGGCTTCGATGCTGCCCCAGGCGGGCGCGATCGACATCGCGCAGGCGTCGCAGAAATGGATTGAGGTGGTGACTGTTCGGGCGGTGGCGGCGGGGTTGCAAAAAACCATCGCGACGGACTTGCAGGCGCTGCTGGCGGCGCGGCAAGGCGCGCCGGGGCCGGGGACTTGGCGCGGGGAGGATGGCGGGGCGCCGTCGTTTATTCTGAACCCGAATGCGTTTTTGGATGACGGCGTGTTCGAGTCGCGGGCGTTTGCGGCGGCGGCGGGGCTGGCGGTGACGGCGCTGCTTTTGGCCGCGCCGCGGGCCGCTAGTTTGGCGGTTGGGTTCACGGATTTGCATCTGTTTCTGGTCCGATTGGGGCTTGATTATGATTCCGATGCGGCCCGCGAGACGGCGGCTTGCCTGGCGGCGCTGGTGACCGCGAGTGCCGAGGCCGCGGCTTCGCGGTTGTGGGGTGGGCGCGAGGGTTTTGCGCCGGCGGCGGCGCCGTTGCCGGCGCGTTGCGCCGTGCCGGGCCTGCGCGAAGCGGCGCTTTCCGCGCGCGTTACGGCGGGTGCGGGGGAGCGGCGGCTAAAGAATTTGACGGGTTTCGCGCCGGAGCGGGCGGTGGAAGCGCTGCTGGGGGCAGAGACGGTGGGCTACGCGCCGGCGACCTCCGCGCTGGGGGCGGACGGAAGGCTGGCGCAATGGGTGCGGGAGGCTCTGGCGGTGCGGCATGTGAGCGCCGAGGCAGCGCTGGCGGCGCAACTGGCGGGTGAGGATGTTTTTGCGCCGGCGCCGCCGGCCGCCTATGCCGCGATGCACGATGCCATCGCGCCGTTCATGCACGCGATGCCGGCGCGGCCGGCGCTAACGGCGCCGGCGCCGCCAGCCACGGTGCGGACGATGCTGCCGGCCAGGCGCGCCGGTTACACGCAAAAGGCTAGCGTCGGCGGGCATAAGATTTTTCTCTCCACCGGCGAGTACGCGAACGGGCGCCTGGGCGAAATTTTTATCGCCCTGCACAAGGAGGGCTCGGCGTTCCGTGGGCTTATGGACGCGTTCGCCATCGCGGTTTCGATGGGGTTGCAGCACGGCGTGAATCTGGAGGATTTTGTCGAGGCGTTCACTTTTACGCGGTTTGGGCCGGCGGGTTTGGTGGAAGGTGACCCGGCGGTGGCACAGGCGACCTCGCTGATCGACTATGTTTTCAGAAATCTGGCGGCAAACTATCTCGGTCATGTTAGCTTGGCGCCAGCGGTGGTGGAGGCGGCGGATACCGTGGGCGAGGTGGCGGACCGGGCGCCGCTTCTGCCGCTGGATTTCCCGGAACCCGCGCCGCGTGAAAAACGCCGCGCCTTGAGACTGGTGAGCTGACATGAACGTGATCGAGCGGCTGGCCGATCTTGGCATTACGATCCCGAAACCGATGCCGCCGGTTGCGACCTATGTGCCGGTGGTGATCGCAGGCGACCTGGTGATCGTGAGCGGGCAGCTGCCGGCGATCGAAGGCAAGGTAGCGGTAACAGGCCAATTGGGCGCCGGGGTGACGCTGGAGGAGGGGCAGCACGCGGCGCGGATTTGTCTGATCAATGTTTTCGCGCAGTTGGAGGTGGCGGTGCCGGGCGGGCTGAACCGGATTTCGCGGATCTTGCGGCTGGGCGGGTTTATCGCCGCCACGCCGGAGTTTTCGCAGCACGCCACGGTGATGAACGGCGCCTCGGATCTGGCGGTAGCGGCGTTTGGGGAGGCCGGGCGGCATACGCGCTCCACCATCGGCGTCGCCTCGCTTCCGCTGGACGCGGCGGTGGAGGTTGAGGGGATGTTCTGGCTCGGGTGAAAGCTCGGCTGAAAGCTCCTCTGGCGCCGTGACTGACGATTAGACGAATGCGTAGCGATGTGACATTATTCCCGTAGAACGGGAGTGCGCGTTGCCGCAAAACAAAAAACTAAATGAAGCACCAGAACGGCCGGGGCAGATTGATTCCGCGGGCGGGCTCGATATGGGCATATTGCCGAGCCTGATGGGGTACATGCTCAGGCAGGCGCAGCTATTTGTGTACCAGGATTTTTACCAGACTCTGGCGGCGGAACAAATCCGGCCGCCGCAGTTTTCGATTTGCGAGGTGGTGAGCCGCAATCCCGGGATCCGGCCGTCCGACGTGGCGACGGCGATCGGCGTGAAGCGCGCCAACCTGGTGCCGCTGGTGGCGGCGCTGGAGGAGCGCGGGTATTTGTCGCGCGCCTCGGCATCCACCGACCGGCGCGCGCAGTCGCTGCATCTGACCGAGGAAGGCGAGAGCCGGCTGGCGCATTGGCGGTCGCTGATACTGCCGCACGAAGAGCGGCTGGCGGAGAAGCTGGGGCCGAATGGTAAGGGGGAATTGGTGGCGTTGCTGCATAGTCTGGTGAAGGGGTAAGCAATGATATCTGGGCCTTTTTTGAAAAAATGCTCCGACGCGGGGAGCTTTTTTCAAAGAGCGCCGCTTGCTTACTTCCTTTAGGTCGTCCCGCCTTTGCGGCCGATGGTGGCGCCTAGGCGGAGGCGCAACGCGTTTAATTTGATGAAGCCGGCGGCGTCTTGCTGGTTATAGGCGCCGGCGTCGTCCTCGAAGGTGACCATGCGGGTGGAGTAGAGGGAGTGCGGACTTTCGCGGCCGATGACGATGACGTTGCCTTTGTAGAGTTTTAGGCGAACCGTGCCGGCGACGGAGTGCTGGCTGGTGTCGATAAGGGCTTGCAGCATGCGGCGTTCCGGGGAGAACCAGAAACCGTTGTAGATGAGCTCGGCGTAGCGGGGCATCAGGGAATCTTTGAGGTGGGCGGCTTCGCGGTCCAGGGTGATGGATTCGATGGCGCGGTGCGCGGCGAGCAGGATGGTGCCGCCGGGGGTTTCATAGACGCCGCGGGATTTCATGCCGACGAAGCGATTTTCGACCAGGTCGAGGCGGCCGATGCCGTTTTTTTTCCCGTATTCATTGAGTTTGGTGAGGAGGGCGGCGGGCGTTTCTGAGGTACCGTTGAGGGCGACGGGGTCGCCTTGGTGGAAATCGAGGGTGATGATTTCGGGCGTGTCGGGGGCGGATTCGGGGGAGATGGTGCGCTGGTAGACGATTTCTTCCGGCTCCTGCGCGGGGTCTTCCAGAATTTTGCCTTCGGAGGAGGAGTGGAGGAGGTTGGCGTCCACTGAGAACGGCGCTTCGCCGCGTTTGTCCTTGGTGATGGGGATTTGGTTCTGCTCGGCGTATTCTAAAAGTTTGGTGCGGGAGGTTAGGTCCCATTCGCGCCAGGGGGCGATGACTTTGATGTTGGGATTGAGGGCGTAGTAGGCGAGTTCGAAGCGGACCTGGTCGTTGCCTTTGCCGGT
>PLFB01000251.1 GCA_003137135.1 Acetobacteraceae bacterium | reverse complement strand
CTCGGCAAAAACCCCGCCATCGTCTTCCCCGCCCCCGTCGGCGCGATCAGCAGCGCATGCTTCCCTTCGCGCGCCGCCGCCACCATCGCCAGCTGATGCTTTCGAGGCGCCCAGCCCCGGGCCGCAAACCAGTCCGAAAAAAGCTTTGGCAGTTGGTCCATAATCACTTATATAAAGTTTTCATGATTTGTTCCACCACCTTTATGTCTCCGTTGGAGCCCATATGACAAGCACCGCCCTCGCCCCTGCGAAGCCGGACCATGAAAGCTTGATCGGCACATGGCGCCGGTTCGGCAGCGCAGGTCCGGCCTATGAAATAATCGCCACTGTGCCCGCGAAACCGGACGGTACTCAGGCGATGCGGATCCGCGTTCTCGAATCTGGCGAGGAGATAGATTACAGACTAACGCATATCCTGGCCGATCCGCGCGCAACCTGACGTGTTCGCTATCGCCTTCGACCTTTCCGTCGCAAGAACAGCGGAGAACCATCCGAAGGGTGTGTCGCAGGCCTATACCGACATAGGCGAGACGCTGGCTGCCTATGGGTTCGAGCGTGTGCAAGGCAGCGTCTACCTGACCGATCGGGACGATCTCGCGAATTTGTTCGGCGCCATCATGGCTCTGAAAGCCTTGCCTTGGCTACCCAACTCGATCCGCGACATTCGCGCGTTCAAGGTCGAACATTGGTCGGATTTCACCGAGATCGTTAGGGGTTAGACAAAAAAAGTGAAGCAAGAATCTTCTTTTTTTGCAAAAAAAGAAGCAAAAAAACTCTTATTAATTTGGGTCCCGGGCCGTATCACGCGCACGGCCCAAATGAATCAAAAGTTTTTTGGTTCCCCGGGCGGGGCGCCTTTTTTTCAAAAAAGAACTTCTTGCTTCCTTTTCTAATGCCGCCCCACCCCAAAACCTGGCTCAAACCCCTTACGGAGGGCCTGTTCTGCGAGCCCGGCAATTTCTTCATCGACCCGGTGCGCGCCGTCCCCTACGCCGTCATCACCCACGCCCACGCCGACCACGCCCGCCCCGGCCACGGGCATGTGCTGGCCACGGCCGGCACCCTCGCCGTCATGTGCACCCGCATGGGCGCTGACAGGGCAGGGGACGCGCAGCAGGAAATCGCCTACCACGAGCCCCTCACCATCAACGGCGTCACCGTCACCCTTGTCCCCGCCGGCCACGTGCTAGGGTCCGCCCAGATCGTCATCGACCATCAGCGCGCCCGCGCCGTCATTTCCGGGGACTACAAACGCCAGCCGGACCCCACTTGCGCCGCCTTCGAACCGGTCGAATGCGACGTGTTCGTCACCGAAGCCACCTTTGGCCTCCCCGTCTTCCATCACCCCTCCGCCCGCTCCGAAATCCAGCGCCTGCTGGACAGCCAAAACATGTTTCCGGAGCGCACGCATGTCATCGGCTGCTACGCGCTCGGCAAATGCCAGCGCCTGATCGCTGAACTCCGCGCCGCCGGCTACGACGCCCCCATTTTTCTCCACGGCGCCCACATGCCCGTCTGCGAAACCTACCAGCGCCTAGGCGTGCACCTGGGCGACCTCCGCCCCGCCACCGTCGCCGCCAAAGCCGAGCTCCGCGGCGCCATCGTCCTCGCCCCGCCCTCCGCCATCGCCGACCGCTGGGCGCGCCGGCTGGAGGACCCGGTGGTCGCCATGGCCAGCGGCTGGATGCGCATCCGCCAGCGCGCCAAGGCCGGCGGCATCGAACTNNATCTGGGTCACCCACGGCGCCGAGGAAGCCCTGATCCACGCCGCCGGGAAAATGCAAATTTCCGCGCGTGCGCTACGTCTTGTTGGATATGGCGATGAAGACGCAGCCTAATCCCCTCGTCATCGCGAGCGCCCTCCTCGTCATCGCGAGCGCAGCGAAGCGATCCATCTTGTCGCACCGAAAACCATGAAAACCTTCGCCAACTTGTTGGAGCGCCTCCTCTTCTCCCCAGGCCGCAACACCAAAATCTCCCTCCTGCGCGCCTACTTCGCCACCACGCCGGACCCCGACCGCGGCTTCGCCCTCGCCGCCATCGCCGGCGCGCTGGATTTCCCCGGCGCCAAATCCGCCACGTTGCGCGCGCTGGCGGAGGAGCGTACCGACCCCGAATTGTTCCGCCTCTCCTACGACTTCGTCGGCGACCTGGCCGAAACCATCGCCCTCATCTGGCCCAAGCCGATCTCGGAAAACCCACCGGATTTCCACACCATCATCACCGCCCTGAGTGCCGCCAAGCGTTCCGAAATTCCCAATGTCATCGCCGGCTGGCTGGATGTTTGCGATTCCTCCACCCGCATCGCCCTGATCAAATTTTTGACCGGCGGCCTGCGCGTCGGCGCCTCATTGCGCCTGGCCAAGCTCGCATTGGCCGAACTGGCGGAAATCGACGTCAACGAAATCGAAGAAATCTGGCACGGGCTGGAGCCGCCCTACAAAAGCCTGTTTGCCTGGCTGGAACATCGCGCGGAAAAACCCGACGCGGCGCAAAATCCGGTTTTCCGCCCGGTCATGCTGGCGCATCCGATCGAGGAGAAGGAATTTGCGACGCTCGACTGGTCCGCGCACCGCGCCGAATGGAAATTCGACGGCATCCGCGTGCAACTCGTCGCCACGTCGCACGGCAAGCGCCTCTATTCGCGCACCGCCGACGACATTTCTCACGCCTTCCCCGAAATCCTCGCGGCAATGAATTTCCACGGCGTGCTGGACGGCGAATTGCTGGTCATTCGCGACAGCGCCGTGGCGCCCTTCGCCGACCTGCAGCAGCGCCTCAACCGCAAAACCGTCTCCGCCAAGATGCTGGCGGACTACCCCGCCGCCGTCCGGCTCTACGACATCCTGTTCGATGGCGAAGCCGATTTGCGCCCGCTGCCTTTCGATCAACGCAGGCACCGCCTGGAGAATTTCTACGCCACCCACAATCCGCCGCGCATGGACCTTTCGCCGTTGATTCCCTTCACGGCCCAAACCGAACTGGCGGCTTTGCGCGAAGGCGCCCGCGCCGCCGGCATCGAGGGCCTGATGATCAAGCGCGCCGACAGCCCCTACCTCGCCGGCCGCCCCCGCGGTTTTTGGTGGAAATGGAAGCGCGACCCGCTCGCCATCGACGCGGTGCTGATGTACGCCCAGCGCGGCCACGGCAAGCGCTCCTCGTTCTATTCCGACTACACCTTTGGCGTCTGGTCCCCCGCCGGTGAACTCGTCCCCGTCGGCAAAGCCTATTCCGGCTACACCGACGCGGAGCTGCTGCACATCGACAAATGGATCCGCAACCACACTTTAGCCCGCTTCGGCCCGGTGCGCGAAGTCGAAAAAACCCTGGTCTTCGAAGTCGGTTTCGATTCCGCGCAACTCTCCACCCGCCACAAATCCGGCGTCGCCCTCCGCTTCCCCCGCATCCTCCGCCTCCGCCCCGACAAGCCGCCGGAGGAGGCGGATCAGCTGGAGACGGTTAGAAAATACATTACGACTTAAGAAAGAAGTTACTTTTTTTGAAAAAAAAGTAACCAAAAAAACTTTGCTCCTGGGGGCGTTGGGACCGGGATTGCCGTTAAACGGCTCTAAAGGAGCCGTTTAACGGCAATCCCGGTCCCAACGCCCCCAGGAGCAAAGTTTTTTGCGCCGCGCCCGCGGAGGGGCTTTTTTCAAAAAAGCGCTGCTTTCTTTCTCACTCCGCCGCCCGGCGCCGCTCACTCTGAAGCGCCCGGGCCACACCCTCCGAATCGCCGGCGATCGCGCGAATATAAGCTTTGCCCGCCGCATCGGGCGTGGTCGCCCCCTGTTCCCAAGCCCTCAGCGTCTTCACGGGGATCATGTACCGCTCGGCAAACGCTTCCTGCGTCAACATCAGCGATTTGCGCAAAAGCCTCACTTTCCGCCCCCACCAGCCCCGCTCCAACTCCTCATCGGTCCAGGGCGGATTTTCCTCATCCGCCTCGGCCGCCGCTTCAATCTCTTCATCGGTCATGGGTGGCGGCGGTGCTGGCCGAGTGGATAAGACTCTTGGGTCATCTCGCTTGGTCATAGATCATCCTCTCTTTTCGACTGGCAAGCCGGGCCGAAATAATGCGGATTCGCCCGCCGCGACGCGTCACAATTAATGTCAGCATCAAACCATCCTGGCTTTGACCGATCACCTTGACCCGCGTTTCGCCGTAATTCCTGCGTTTATCAACCGCTTCAATTCGCCGCGCATCATCGGTCACAGTCGCCGCATCATCAAACGCAAGCCCCGCTCCCGCAGCGTCCACGCCGCCTTCGCGTCGTCCCACTCAAACCGATCAGACTTCACCATAGCAACTACCCGTTATGGGTAGGCCCGTAAAGCCAATTCGTCCCAAACCTCCCGCTAAATCCACAAAACGCTCCAGCACCTTATATAACTTAAAATTGCATTAACGCCCCATTCGCTGCAAACTCCGCGTGTGACCGCCCGCCTCGACCTGTTCGCGCCCGCCACCATCACCGCCTTCTCCGGCGGCGTCACGTCCCTGTTCAGCCAACCCCCGGACGGCATTTTCGTGCAGGACCCTGGGACCGGGGAACTCTCCCTCACCCTCACCGCAGCCAATGCCGGCACCAGTTTCGCCGCCAGCAACGCCTCCGGCGCCACCATTTCCGCGCACGGCAACATCCTCGTCATCTCCGGCGGTGCCGCGCAGGTGAACGCCGCCCTGCAAACCCTGCAAATTTTTGAACCCATCGGCGCCACCGCCGACAACATCAGCCTGGTCGCCACCGAGCCTGGCGAACTCGCCACCACCACAGCCATCGCCGTCAACGTCGCGCTGACCGGCGGCCCCGCCTTCGTCAGCCCGCCGCAAATCCTGGACTTTGCCGCCTACAGCCTGGACTTCCTGCCCAATCTCATCATCGGCGATCCACAGGCCCAATCCCTCATTGCCGCCGGGCTCGGCGCGCAGGAGACGATGCAGGTCACCCTCAGCGTCGTTTCCGGCCTGCTGCTCATGCCCAATTTTTCGCCCCAGCCCGGCATCACCGCCAGCGGCCTCGGCTCCAACGCCATCCTCCTCACCTTCACCGCGGACGAATTGGCGGAGATCAACAACCTGCTTTCGCAGCTCACCTATATCGGGCCGGCCGCCACCACCGCTTTGTTTTACCAGTTCAGCAACCTGTTCGGCCCGCTGCCGCCCGCCAGCACCTCCGGCAACATCCAGCTGAACATCCTCGGCACGGAAGGCGGCTCCGCCATCGTCACCGTCGGCGCGGACACGCTGATCGCCGGCCCGGAAACCTTTGGCGCCGGCCAGACCATCACCGTTACCGCCGTCACCAGCGACCTAGGCGGCATTGCAGGCGCGCCGGCCATGAACATCCTGCCGGACGCCTCGTTCGTCATGCCCTACAACACGCTCGATCTCGGCGGCACCAGCATCGATGACGGCACGCTGACGGTGGACAACCTCAACCTCGCCGGCAGCCTGATCGCGCCGGGCGAAATCGTCATCGGCGGCCTGCTCAACGTCAGTTCTGGCGGCTTCATCGACTTTTCCAACACCTTGGCGGTCGCCACCCTGGCGCAATTCGCCGGCCAGTCCGGGCTCTCCATCGCCGCCGGCGCCGTGGTCACCGGCAACGGCACCATTCTGGCCGGCAATTTCTCCAACGCCGGCGGCCTGTATGGCCCCGGCACGCTGCTCGCCGCGGGCGGCGACACGCTCGCCATCGCCGCCGCGGACATCGCCGGCGGCATGCACATGCAAATCGGCGGCGGCGCCGAACTCAATCTCGGCCCCATCGCCCCCCTGTTCGGCGTGTTCGCCCCCACGCCCATCACCATCGACGCCAGCGACACCATCAGCTTTCTCGCGCAAGCCAGCCCCTATGACTACAGCAACGGCTACAACGACTTTCTGGACCAGCGCGGCGGCTTGCTTGTGATCAACAGCCCGGCGGATTTTTTCGGCACCATCGTCAATTTTGCCCCCGGCGACCGCCTGGTGTTTCCCGGCCTGTCCGGCCTCTCCCTCAGCAACGTCACCAGCAACTCGTTTGTCGTCACCGGCACGGATTCTTCCGGCACGGTGCAGACGTTTACCATCAACGCGTCCTATCCGCCCGGCACCATCCCCTATGTCGCCGTCGATGAGAATGGCGACGGCGAAATCAACGTCCAGGACACGCAGACGGATTTTTTCGTGGGTTCGCTCGCCGCCGGCCACGCCACCATTTTCGCCCAGCCGGGCTACGAGCAGCCCATCATCGGCCTGACCGCGCTGCTGCAAAACTGGCAGAACCAGACGCTCAAATTGAAGCTTTCCGTCGCCGCCGGCACGCTGGCGGACGGCACGCTGATCCCCGGCGCCACGCTCACCCTCATCGCCGCCAGCCCGCAGGCGCTGAACGCCGAACTCGCCGGCCTGCAATACACCCCCAACGGCGTGCAGAGCATCGACACACTGCGCATCACCGGCATCGGCTATCTTGCCGGCGCCACCGCCGCGATTCCCATCGACGTCACCGTCGCGCCCGGCACCGTCGCCGGCTTTGGCGACGCCGCGGAACTCTCGCTGTTTGCCGGCGACCCGCCGCTGATCCAGATTCCTGGCGCCCCCGGCGCCATCCTGGTCACCGGCGACGCCACCTTCGCCGACGCAATCAACGTCTCCGGCCTCGGCGGCACCGCGCTGGTCGTTGATGCGGGCGGCATGGCGATTCTGGACGGTGGCGCCAGCGCTTTTTTGCAAGGCAACGTCACCGTGGGGGATTCGACCGGGGCGGGCTATTTTTCCGCGTTCTCCAGCCAAGTGACCATTCTGGGCAACCTGATCGTCGGCGGCAACGCGGCGGCGGCGGGGTCGCAGGCCGTGCTGGCCGGCACCGTTGGGTTCGGCGGCGGCATGGTCATCGGCACCGCCGCGGCCGCCAGCGTCTATGTCGAGGGCGCACTGCTGGAATCCCTGCTCACCGTCGGCGCCGCCGGCACGCTGGCGCTGAACGGCACCGCCAATGCCGCCCTCGGCGCCGTCGCCGATTCCGGCGTCATCGTCCTCACCGATATCGCGCGCGCCAACGCATCCGGTGTCAACGTCTCCGGCTCGCTGGTGCTGGACGGCTACAGCGCGTTCTTCGATGGCGGTAACCTTACCGCCGGCGGCCTGGTGCTGGTCGGGCCGGACGCGTTTTTGTCCGCCGCCGGCGTCACCCAGGGCGGCATCGGCCTGCTGCTGGAAGGTATTCTATCCACCCCCAGCTTCGTCGGCGCCACCGCCATCTCGCTCGCCGGCGGCACGCTCATCGCCCAAAACCTCACCATGACGGCCGGCACCATCACCGGCTCCGGCGAGATCGAGGGCAAAAATACGCTCGCCAGCATCACCCTCTCCAACGCCGCCATCAACGACACCGGCAGCATGGATATCGGCGGCGACCTCTCGCTGATCGCCGGCGGCAAAATCTTCATCGGCCCCAACGCCACCCTGCAACTCGACCACGCCGTGACCGGCGGCAGCATCGCCTTCGCCGGCACCGGCGCCGTCCTCACCATCGACGACGCGCAAAAACTCTCCGCCGCCATTATCAACATGACCAACAGCGACGTCATCGACCTGATCGGCATCGCGCCCAGCGAAATCACCAACAGTTCCGGCACCATCACCATCGAGGACGGCACCGGCGCGCTGATCGACAGCTTCACCATCAAATCCGCGCCCAGCGCCGCCAATATCTCCATCGTCTCGGACGGCCACGGCGGCGCCTTCATCACCCGCGGCGGCCAGTTGCCCTGTTTTTCGCGCGGCACGCGCCTGCTCACCCCCGAAGGTTACCGGCCGGTGGAATGCCTGCTCCCCGGCGACCCGGTGATCACGCTCGACGGCCGGCCGCGTGCGATCAAATGGCTCGGCCACCGCACCATGGATCTGTTTGGCGACACGCCGGACCACCCCATCGCTTTCGCCCCCGGCTCGATCTCGCCCGGCATTCCGGCCCGTCCGGTCAGATTGTCCCCGCTGCACGCGGTGTTCATCGACGGCGTGCTCATCCCCGCCCTGCACCTCGTCAACGGCGCCACCATCACCTGGCGGAAAGCCGGCCCGGTCACCTATTTCCATATCGAACTCGAACGCCACGACATCGTCTTCGCCGACGCCATGCCGGTCGAAACCTTTTTGGAAAACGGCAACCGCGGCCATCTCTACGAGGAGCGCGGCAGCCGCGCGCACTGCACCACCCCCTGCGCCCCGCTCATCACCACCGGCCCCAAACTCGCCAAAATTCGCCGCCGGCTGCACCACATGGCGCTCGCCGCCGGCTACACCCTGACCTACGATGCCGCCCTGCGCGGCATCGCGGCGCAGACCTCCTTGTTGCCCAAAATGTCGCGACGGCACCGCCACCGCTTCGCCCGCTTCACACTGCCCAAGTGCGCCGAAAAGCTCGCTTTGGCCGCGCGCGCCGCGGCGCCCGCCGATACCGACCCGGACTCCGAAGACCGCCGCACGCTCGGCATCTGCCTCGCCGCGCCGCCCGCCGGCGCCACGCTCGGCGCCGGCTGGCTGCCCCGCGGCGAGGCCGACGCAGGTTTCTGGATGCCAGGCGGCGCCGAAATCTTTGTCCCGCCCGGCGCCACCGAGCTGGTGCTGGATCTCGCGGCCGTCATCCGCACCTGGCGGCCGGCGCCATAGGCGCGCCGTCAGCGCGGTTTTTCGACGGTCTCATCGACAGCCTCACCGGCGGACCCGCTGATCGCGTGACTCAGGCATGATGCCACGATCAAAGCTGCGTTCATTAAACAGCGATTAACCATTTAACCCGAAGTTAGCGGCCTAGACCGCCACGTGCTGGCGACGAAGGATCAGTGATGCCGTCTCCTCGCGCCGCAAGTTTTAGCCATGCACCGGATCTCGACTACGGCTGCCTGGCGGACATCGATGCCGCCCTGGCCGCAAAAGCCTGGCTCACGCCGCTGCCAAAACAACTGGCGGCGCGCTACGCCGGCGCGCAGCGCGCCGCGCTGCGGCCGCATAACCGGCGCGTCCTGTTTTTCGTCGCCTTCATGTTCGATCTGTTCCATTTCTCCATGTTCAAATCCGCGCCCGAAATCGTGCCGCTCTCGGCCTGGCTGCGGCTGGGGGTGATGACGCCGGCGGCGGGACTCTTCCTCGTCCTCGACAGCCAAAACCGCCTTGGCAGGTTCTACAGCCCGTGCCTCGTTTTTATCACCGTGCTGCCGACGCTGATCGCCGCGATCCTGGTGCTGAACACGAGCCCGGATAATCACACCTGCATGCCGGACCTGTACGCGATTCCGCTGCTCCTGCTCGCGACCGGCCTGGTGGCGCGCCTCACGCCATTGGAAGTGTTTTGCATCGCCGGCCTGTCGGTCGCCGCGTTCTGCTTCGCGGTCAGCGCGGCGGCCTTTGTGCCCGCCACGTCGCTGACCTCCCTGCTGTTGTCCGACACCGCCGTCGGTCTGGGCGCCGTGATGTTCAACCTGCAGCTCGAAGCGCGCGATCGCCGGGTGTTTCTGCTCCGCGGTGCGGATGCCATCATCCGCACTGCGCTGACCCTGCGCAACCAGGGCCTGCTGGCCCAAGCCCAGACCGACGGGCTGACCGGCGTCGCCAACCGCCGGTGCTTCGATGAGACCTTTGCCACCACCTGGCGCGATGCCTGCGCCACCAGCGGCCGGCTCGGTCTGATCATCATCGACATCGACCATTTCAAAAAGTTCAACGACCGCTACGGCCACCAGGGCGGCGATGACTGTCTGCGCCTGGTCGCCACGCGGGCCAGCCAGGACGTCCGGCAGGGCGACCTGTTCGCGCGCTATGGCGGCGAGGAATTCGCCGTCATCCTGCCCGGCGCTCCGCTTGCCGACGCCGTCGCGGTCGCCGAGCGCATCCGCACCGGGATTCTGACGCTGAACCTGCCGCATCAGGGCGCTGGGGAGGGGAAAACGCTCACCGTCAGTCTCGGCGTCGCCGTGATCGCGCCGACCGCCGCCGATGATCCGCGCCGGCTCATCGAGCTGGCCGATTCCAACCTCTACGCCGCCAAGCGCGGTGGCCGGAACCAGGTCAGCGCGAGTCTGGAGTTTTGCGCCTAAGACGCGCTTTTTTGAAAAAAAGCCCGCAAAAAACTTCCGATTCCCCGGCCTTTGAGCGGCCANNCGGCCAAACTGTGGCCACTCAACAGCCGGGGGAATCAAAAGTTTTTTGGTTCCCCGGGGCGGGGCGCCTTTTTTTCAAAAAAGAACTTCTTTCTTCTCTGCTTTGCGAGAACGCTAAACACGGCCTTAACACAACTCACACCAATTGGCGGCATTCTCGTGGAGTACGCCGATGTTCAGATGGTTTGTGGAAACCGCCCCGGTGCGGACAAAATTACTGGTATCTTTTGCCATCCAGTTCGTGCTGGTCGCGCTCTGCGGCGCCGCCGCCGTCGTGCTGGGCCATGCCGCTGTCGTGGTCTGCGCCGGCGCGCTCGCGGTCTCGGGTTTCGCCGGCTATTTGTGCCGCAAGGCCATCTCGGACCCGTACGTCACCACAGTCGTGCGCATGGAATCCCTGGCCGCCGGCGATGTCAGGGCGCCGATCCGATTTACCGACTACACCGACTGCGTCGGCCGCATGACGGTGGCGATGGACGTGTTTCGCAAAAACGCGCTGGCCCGCGAGGCCGCGGAAGCCGAATCCGCCGCCATGCGCGCGGATGCCGAGCGCCAGCGTGAACAGGCCACCGCCCAGGCCACCCTGGATTTTAAGGAAAATCTGATCGACGCGCTGGCCCACGGCCTGGAACGGCTCGCCGCCGGCGATTTGCGCTTCCGCATCACCAATCCGTTTCCAGCGGCCTTCGAAAAACTGCGGGAGGATTTCAACCACGCGATCGCCGCCCTGCAGGGCACCATCGTCAACATCGCCGGCAACATGCGCGCGGTGCGCGCCGGCGCCGGGGAAATGACCTCGGCCACCGACGATCTGTCGCGCCGCACCGAGCAGCAGGCCGCCAGCCTGGAACAAACCTCCGCGGCGCTGGAGCAGATCACCGCCACGGTCCGCCAATCAGCCGCCGGCGCCAAGGAGGCGCGCGACCTGGTGGAGCGCGCNNCTCGGCCCGGCAGATCAGCAGCATCATCGTGCTGATCGACGAGATCGCGTTTCAGACCAATCTGCTGGCGCTGAACGCTGGCGTGGAGGCGGCCCGCGCCGGCGACGCCGGCCGCGGCTTTGCCGTGGTCGCCACCGAAGTGCGCGCGCTCGCCCAGCGCTCGGCGGAGGCCGCGAAAGAAATCAAAACCCTGATCCAGACGTCTGGCGCGCAGGTCGAGGACGGCGTCAAGCTGGTGGGTCAGACCGGAGACATGCTCGGCCACATCGTCACCGAAGTGGCGCGCTTGAACGAGGTGATCGTGAGCATCGCCGCCTCAGCGCAGGAGCAGGCGACCGGCATGGGCGAGGTCAACACCGCGGTCGGCCAGATGGACCGGATGACGCAGCAAAACGCCGCGATGGTGGAACAATCGACCGCCGCCAGCCACAGCCTGGCGAACGAGGCGGAGGAACTGGCCCGCCTGCTTTCCCGGTTCCAGACCGGCGATGCCGGGGCCGCCGCGCCGCCGTCCAAAGCGCGCGCCGCGCCCGCCGCCAAACGCCGTCCGCACCCCACTCCCGCGCCGGCCGCCACCGCCGAGACCGCCGCGCCGCGCAAGGCGCCCGCACCGGCCGGCGCCGCCGGCGAATGGGACGAATTTTAGCGGCCACGCCCGGCGCTTGACAAGCCGACGGACCGCGCCCAAAACCCGCGCCTCGTTGCCGGGAACGTGGACGGGCCGTGGTGGCCTGCGCCCGCCTGTTTTGCTTTTTGCTTTTTGTGGCATTTCGCAAGATCGGACTACTGGCGGAATTTAAACAAGAAAGGCCAGCGCCGTGACCAAGCGCACTGAGAGCAAGTACAAGATCAACCGCCGTCTCGGCGTAAACCTGTGGGGCCGCGCCAAGTCGCCCGTCAACAAGCGCGAATACGGCCCCGGCCAGCACGGCCAGCGCCGCAAAAAACCCTCCGATTACGGCGTGCAGCTGATGGCCAAGCAGAAACTCAAAGGCTATTACGGCAATATTTCAGAAAAATCGTTTTACAAGTACTATGAGGAAGCGGTCCGCCGCAAAGGCGACACCTCCGAAAACCTCATCGAAATTCTGGAACGCCGGCTGGATGCGGTGGTGTACCGCCTGAAATTCGCCGTCACCCCGTTCGCGGCGCGGCAGTTCGTCAGCCACGGCCACGTCACCGTCAACGGCCAGAAAGTGAACATCCCATCCTACCTGGTGAAGGACAACGACGTCATCGAGGTNNTCCGCCGAGCGCGACGTGCCGGAATACATGGAAGTGGACCACCGCGCGATGAAAGGCCGCTTCCTGCGCGCGCCCAAACTCACCGACGTGCCGTTCCCGGTGCAGATGGACCCCAACCTGGTGGTTGAGTATTACTCACGCTAGGTTTTTTTAACGGCTCCAGCGTTAGTGCGGCCAGCCGCCGGCCGCGCTAACGCCGGCGATCACCAAAAAACCAAATTTTTGTTACGTGGCGGAGACGCGCTGGTTACAAAACTTCGCCATATCAGGATCTCTGTCCTGGAGGTTTTCGATGCGCTGGTTTCTGCTTTTGCCCGTTATGTCCATGCTGGCGCTACCGGTGGCCGCCCGCGCGCAGGACCAATCGCCGCAGCCGCCCGACGGCGCGAGCGCGCCCACCGGCCAGTACCAGCCCGGCACGCTGCCGCCGGAACCGCCGGTGATCGAGCCGCCTTTGCCCGGCCAGTCCCAGCCAGGTGATGCCGATAACATGGCGCCGCCCGGGCCCGACGACGGCCAGCCGCCGCTGGCCGGACAGGATGACACCATGGCGCCGCCGCCTCCCGGACCCTATGACGGCCAGCCGCCATCTGGCGCCGACGGCGCGCCCGATGCCGCCGGCAAGCATGGCCACGACGCCGCCATGATGCAAAAATTCGAGGCGCGTTTTGAAGCCGCCAACACCACGCATGACGGCCGCCTGACCCTGCAGCAGGCCGAGGACGGGAATCTGCGCTCCGTCGTCAAGCATTTCAACGAAATCGACGCTCGGCACCTCGGCTACGTCACCCTCAACCAGGTGATGGCGTGGCGCATGGAGCAGGAGGCGCAGCAGATGGAACGCCGCGCCGCCGCCTTGCGCGCGCAGCAGGGCCAATAGAAGGCAATTGCCAAATCCATTGATTTGATCTCATCCTGCAGCGGAGGAGATTGGATTTTTGAGCACCACGATTGCCGCCGCGCCCCATGCGCAAGCGGGCGCACGCCGCCTAACCCCGGCGCGCGCCCGCCTGATCCTGGCCGCCGCCATGGCCACCGCGGCCGCGGCTGGCTTCGCGCTGACCGCGCCCGCCACCGGCGCCGACCCGGCGCTGACCCGCCTGCTGCGCGCGATGGCCGTGATCAAAATCCTTTTCGCCGCCGGCGCCGGCGCCACACTGTACTGGCGCCTAGCCAGCCCCGTCGCGCCGTGGCGCCTGGCCGCCTACGCCACCGCCGCCGCCGCCATGGCCGCCGGGCCCGGGCTGATCTGGAACATGTCGCACATCGCCGCCGGCGCGGCGCTGCTGCACGGCGGCCTGTTGGGGACGATTTTGCTGCTCTGGCGCGATCCGGGGATGGCGCTGCGGCTGGAGCAGGCGATAGCAATAAGAAGAAGCAAGAAAGCGCTTTTTTGAAAAAAAGCCCCTCCGCGGGCGCGGCGCAAAAAACTGCCTTTCCTAATTCGACAACTGATGCCCAATTTTCCCCGGCGCCGGCTGGTTCGGCGCATCCGGATCGCCCGTCACGAACATCTGGTGCAGCACGTTTCCCCAGGTCGGCTCGGCCTGCGGCCCGGCCGGCGCGGCGCCCGCCGGCGGCGCGCTAGCCAGCGCCGGCGCCACGCTTTGCAGCACCGAATCCGGACCGAACAGATGCACCACGATCCCTGAAGGCGGCGGCGCCGGCTGCAGCCGGGCCTGCGCGGCGGTCGCCCCGCAAACGCCGCTCAGGCAGGCCAGCAAAAAAATCCGAAATTTCAACAAAATCTCCTCCGGCCCTTCATACGCGCCCGCCCACCGCGCGCAAAGCCGCCCCGGTTGTGATTCGCCGCCGCGTCG
>PLFB01000207.1 GCA_003137135.1 Acetobacteraceae bacterium | reverse complement strand
CCCCCAGCTCGCAAAAGTTTTTGCGCGCTTTTTTCAAAAAGCGCTTCTTTCTTTCACTTTCTTCCTTTAGCCATTTCCTTGAAAGGACCTTCGCCTTGGACCCTCGCGCCGACCTTGCCCTGCTCGCGCAGCGCCTTCCCGAAGGCCGCGTTACTGTCATCGGCGACGCCATGCTGGACCGGTTCGTTTACGGCCGCGTGTCGCGCATCAGCCCGGAGGCGCCGGTTCCGGTGCTGGCCGTGGACCGTGATTCCGCCGTTCCGGGCGGCGCCGCCAACGTGGTTCACAACATCACCGCGCTCGGCGGGCACGCCAAATTCGTCGCCGCCATCGGGGCGGACCGCGACGGTGACGACCTCAAAGCCCTGCTCACCGCGGACCCCAACGCGGAGCCCGCCCTGCTGGAGGTGCCAGGCCGCATTACCACGCTGAAAACCCGCTACATCGCGGCCGGCCAGCAGCTCATCCGCGCCGACCGCGAGACCGCCGCCCCGCTCGGGCCGGAAGCCGCCGAAAACCTCCTCACCGCCGCCACCGCGCATCTGGCGCCCGGCGCCGTGCTGGTGCTGTCGGACTACGGTAAGGGCGTGCTGGCCGGCGAGACGCCGCAGCACCTCATCAAGGCCGCCGCCGCGGCCGGCGCCGTCGTCATTGTGGACCCGAAGGGCCGTGATTTCGGCCGCTACCGCGGCGCCGACCTCATTACCCCCAACCGCAAGGAATTGCAGGAAGCCACCGGCATGGACGTGAGCACGGAGGAGGGCATCGTGGAGGCCGCCGCCACCCTGCTGCGCCTGCACCAGTTCGGCGCCGTCCTGGTCACCCGCTCCGAAGACGGCATGTCCCTCGTCACCCGCGAGGGTGCTGTGCATTTTCCCGCGGAGGCCGCCGAGGTGTTTGACGTCTCCGGCGCCGGCGACACCGTGATCGCCACGCTCTCGCTCGCCATGTCGATCGGCGCCGAACTGCCGGACGGCGCGCGCCTGGCCAACATCGCCGCCGGCGTCGCGGTCGGCAAGGTCGGCACCGCCACAATCCGGCCGGACGAGCTGCTGGCCGCGCTCAACCCGGAGACCGGTGCGGCGCGCAAAATCGTCAGCCTCGCCGCCGCCGCGGAGGCCGCGGAACGCTGGCGGCAGCGCGGCTGGCGCGTCGGCTTCACCAATGGCTGCTTCGACCTGCTGCATCCCGGCCACGTCCACATTCTGGAGCAGGCCCGCGCCAATTGCGACCGCCTGATCGTCGGCCTGAACGCGGATGCCTCGATCACCCGCCTGAAGGGCCCCAGCCGCCCGGTGCAGAACGAGCACGCCCGCGGCAAAATCCTGGCCTCGCTGACCACCGTGGACCTGGTCTGCGTGTTTGCCGAGGACACCCCCCTCGCCCTGATCGAGGCCATCCGCCCCAGCCTGCTGGTCAAGGGCGCCGACTATACCCCGGAAACCGTCGTCGGCGGGTCCTTCGTGCAAAGCTACGGCGGCCGCATCATGCTGGCCAACCTGCTGCCCGGCCACTCCACCACCGCCACCGTCGCCCGGCTGCGCGCCTAGCCCAAACGCCCCGCCGTCATGGCGAGCGCGGCGCCGTCCTGCTGTTCAGGGACAGGCTCGCTAGCTACTTAGGGCAAATGCTTGGCGATATACGGCGGCAGCCAGAACGCCGCCTCGTGCACGCGCGGCGTCCAGTACTGGCTTTTGCCGGCAATCCCCGCCGCCTCGGCGCGGCGCTCGATCTCGGCCGCCGGCGTTTTCGTCAGGTCCGCGCCCTTGCTCGCCCAGCCAAGCGTCATGTAGCCGCCGACATAGGTGGGCACCGCGGCGACATAGGCGGTGACCTGCGGAAAGAATTTTTTGCGCCGGATCGAGGTGTCCCGCAATTCGTCGGCCTGCATGAACGGCACGCCGCACTGGTTCACGATGACGCCGTGGGGAGAGAGAATGCGCGCCGCGTTTTCGTAAAAATCGTCGGTAAACAGCACCTCGCCGACGCCGATCGGGTCGGTCGAATCGACGATGATCACGTCATAGGCGCCGTCCTTGGCGTTTTTGACGTAGTCGATCCCGTCGCCCACGAACACTTTTGCGCGCGGGTCGTTCCAGGAATCGCCGCCGATTTCCGGCAGAAACTCTTTCGAGAGCCGGATCACCTCGCCGTCGATTTCCGCCATGAAGGCGTGCTGGACGTTGTTGTGCATCAGCACGTGCTTCAGCACGCCGCCGTCGCCGGCGCCGATGATGAGGACGTTTTTGGCATCGCCATGCGCCAGCAGCGGCACGTGCGTCAGCATTTCCTGATACACGAACTCGTCACGCTCGGTGATCTGCACGATCCCGTCCAGCGTCAGCATCCGGCCATGCGATTCGGTTTCGAACACGCCGATGTCCTGGAACGGGCTTTTCACGCGCGCCAATTGGCGCGTGAATTTGAAACGCTGGCCCCAGTCCGGGTACAGCGTTTCGTTCAGCCAGGTCTCGGTCATTACAGCGTGAGTCCGCGCTTTTGCTCGGAAATCCGCACATCCTCCGGCCCGAACGCGGCCTTCAGGTACGGGATCACCTTGTACGGGTCGCACGTGCCGCACATGAACACATCCAGGGCGGCAAAGCCGCGCTCCGGCCAGGTGTGGATGGAAATATGGCTTTCCGCCAGCACGACGACGCCGGACACGCCGGCGTTGGGGGTGAAATGGTGGAAATGGCTGTGCAGAATCGTGGCACCGGCCGCCAGCGCGCCGTCGCAAAGAGTCTCGTCGATCAATTCGGGAGAATCCAGGTTTTTGGCCCCCCACAAATCGATCAGCAGATGCATGCCGGCGAAGCGCACGCCGTCGCGTTCGACAAAATAGTCCTTGGCCGGCTCCTGAGAAACCGTAGTCATCGTCTGGTTTTCGCTCGGAGACTCCGAGACCATCCCCAGTCGGGCAAGTGCGTTCATTCGAACCCCCTCAACTAGCAGACGGCCTGTAGATCACGGCACCGCGCCGCGACCCCCTGGGCCAGTAGGGGGGGGCTTATGAGGCCATACCCCCCCCGGCGCAATAGTTTTTTTGTGAAATTTAAAAGCTTTCTGAGAAATTTTTCGTGTTCAGGCGCGGTTTTTGGGTGACTTGGGTTGCGCGTTTTGCAAAGCTGAGAATCATTAACAAAGGATTTTTTTGGCCGATGACCGACATTTTGCCGCCGGCGACCGCCCTCGTGGTGGAAGATATTCACAAAAGTTTCGGACCGGTCGAGGTGCTGAAGGGGGTTTCGGTTACCGCGCATGAAAAGGACGTGATCGCGATTCTGGGCTCTTCCGGCTCCGGCAAAAGTACGTTTCTGCGTTGCATCAACCTGCTGGAGATGCCGGATAAGGGCCGGGTTTCGATCAAGGGCGAACTGATCGAGATGCGGGACGGCAAGAAGTCGCGCGGGGCGGCGAACCCGAAGCAGATCGAGCGGCTGCGGTCGCGTCTGGCGATGGTGTTTCAGCAATTCAATTTGTGGGCGCATATGACGGTGATCCAGAACGTGATCGAGGCGCCGATCCACGTGCTGGGGCTGGACAAGAAAACCGCGATTCTGCGCGCCGAGGCGATGCTGGAAAAAGTCGGTCTCTCCGCCAAGCACCATGCCTACCCGGCGCAGCTTTCGGGCGGCCAGCAGCAGCGCGTGGCGATCGCTCGCGCGCTGGCGATGGAGCCGGATGTGCTGCTGTTCGACGAGCCGACTTCGGCGCTGGACCCGGAACTGGTGGGGGAGGTGCTGAAGGTGATGCGCGATCTGGCGAAAGAGGGCCGGACGATGCTGGTGGTGACGCACGAGATGGGGTTTGCGCGCGAGGTGGCGAGCCGGGTGATGTTTCTGCACAAGGGGCTGACCGAGGAGGAGGGCGAGCCGGCGGAGATGTTTTCGCACCCGAAATCAGAACGCTTCCGGCAGTTTTTGAGCAGCACGCTGAAGCATTGATCTCGCCCAGCCGCGGTTTTCCTTAACTATTAGTAACAATTACTCCCCCGGCTTTTGAGCGGNNCGGCCTTTGAGCGGCCAAACTGTGGCCGCTCAAAAGCCGGGGGAATCAAAAGTTTTTTGGTTACTTTTTTTCAAAAAAGTAACTTCTTTCTCGCTGAAGTTGAAACCAAGAATTATATGCCATTTTTTGCAGAATCCGTGCAGAATTTTGTTGGCGGCCGCGTTAGCTTGCCGTAAATAACACTGCGGGCGGCTTGGCCTTAAAAACAAGGGATGGCTCAGATGGGAAAGAAAGTTTTAGTTGCACTAACTATGTGTTTCGGCATGGTGCTGGGCGCGTTCGGCACCGCCCGGGCCAGCGGCGAGACCGCGGCGATATTGCCGCCGATGTCGGTGCCCATGGCAAAATATCTCGCCGCCAATCCGGACGCCAAAAAGGCGCTGATGGCGTCATTGGCGCAGACCGCCGGCTCAACCCCGCGTTTCGTGACGTCAGCCGGCGGGACCTGGGCGAATGTGACGCTGGCGCTGCATTCGGGCGGGTTTGTCAACCCGTTTCTGCTGACCGATGGCAGCGTCGTCGTGCAGACGGCTGACAACCGGAAGTTTTGGAAACTCTCGCCCGACGCCCAGGGCAATTATGCCGATGGCACCTGGACCCAGCTTGCGGATCTGCCGAAGATTGGTGGCGTGCAGTACGCGCCGCTGTATCACGCCGGCGCCGTGCTGCCGGATGGCCGCCTGATTTTCATGGGCGGCGAATATAACGGCTCGGACACCGAGGTCTGGACCAATCTCGGCGCGATCTATGATCCCATCGCCAATAGCTGGACGCCGGTGTCGGCGCCCACGGGCGCTGGCTGGTCGATGATCGGCGACGCACAAAGCATCGTCCTGCCGAGCGGGCAATTCCTGCTGGCATCATGCTGTTCGTACAAGCCGCCTTCGGATGCGATATTGAACCCGCAGACCCTGGGCTGGACGGAAACCGGCGCACCCCGCCATGGCGGCAGCTACCAGGACGAGCAGGGCTATAGCCTGCTGCCGGACGGCGATGTCCTGACCGTCGATATCTGGACCGACTATAACAGCAAAACGGAGCCGACGAACACCGAACTCTATGTGCCGAAACGGCAAAGCTGGGTAGCGGGGCCGCAACTCAGGCAGTCCGTGACCGACCAGCGCGTCTGCGGGACCTACGAGATCGGGCCGGCGGTGATGCGTGGCGACGACACGCTGGTGCAGTTCGGCGCCAATACCGGCTGCCCCGCCGGCGGCTCGCGCCTCGACCCGACGCAGGTACTGGACATCACCCTCAATAAATGGATCCAAGGGCCCTATGTACCCGTCGTTTGCGGCAAAACCGGCAGACGGCCCTGCACGCTGCCCGATGCGCCCGCCGCCGTCATGAACGATGCCAAGATTCTGTTCGCGGCCAGTTCCGGCTATGGCGAAGCACCGACGCATTTCTTTGAATTTGACCCGAACAACGTCATCGTTGAGGTGTCCGACCCGCTGGAAAATTCGAAGGATCGCGGCGCGTACACCTACAGCCTGCTGGATCTGCCGAATGGCCAGGTGCTGATGTCCGATTTCTCCAGCCAGCTGGAGGTCTATACGCCGGCGGACCCGCAGGTGGATGATTACGCGCCGATCATCACCTCGGCGCCCAAGACGGTGCAGCCCGGCGGCACCTATACGCTGGCCGGATTGCAACTCGGCGGCCGCACCCAGGGCGTGGGTTACGGCGACGATGAACAAATGGCGACGAATTTCCCGATCATACGCTTCACCAACATGGCGAGCGGGGATGTCGTCTATGCACGCAGCATGGACTTCTCGGGCTATTCCGTGGCGGATAACGCGCCGTCCGCGGCGTCATTTACGGTGCCGACCGGCATTGAAACCGGTGCCAGCAAGATGTCCGTCATCGCCAACGGCGCCGCCTCCGCGCCGATCATGGTGAACGTGCAGTAGGGAGCAACGGGCGCCCCGCCCGGGGTAACCAAAAGACTTTTGATCTTCGCGGACTTTGAGCGGCCATCGTTTGGCCGCTCGGAGGGCGCAAGAGCGACGTCGTTTGGGTGAGGCGCCGAGGCTTTTTGACCAGCTTGACCAAGCCTGCCATGATTTGCGCATGGACACGCATGTAAGCCTGTATGAAGCGAAAACCCGGCTCTCGGCGCTGGTGGACCAGGCGGCGGCGGGGGAAGAGATTGTTATTTCGAAGAACGGCGTGCCCTACGCCAAGCTGGTGCCGGTGGGCAATGCCGGCGCGGCCAGGGTGCCGGCGGGGGCAATGGGGGTGAGTTTTATCGCCGAGGATTTTGATGCGGTGGATGCGGAGTGTCTGCGTGGCTTCGATATTGGATGAAGCCATAGAAAGATTGTATCGAGCTTTTTCGAACGAGCCAAGACCGGCCATCAACGAAGCATGCCCATGTTGTGTGACCCAGCGGGAACTGCAAATTCTCGCCAGCACAAAGCTGCGTGAAATAACGGCCGAGCAGTTGGCGGGTTATGCCAGCAGCGTGACTCTCACGGCTGGGTCGGAAGAAGATTTTCGGTATCTCCTTCCGCGAATTCTTGATGTTTCGATGCATGATGAAGATTGGTGGCCGGATCATGAGGTCATTTGCAGCAACCTGGCCAGGGCCAACTGGTTTTCATGGCCCGGGCAATTGAAAGACAGCATCATCGGCCTTTTTTCCGTGGCTCTCGAAGTCGCTATTTCAGGTGATGATGGTTGGAAGGCCGACGAATTGATTTGCGGTTTCGCCCTAGCGGGTCTGGAGGTAGGCCGATTTTTGCGAAGGCTTGAAGCCGAAGACGCTGCCAAAACATTGGTCAAATTTTATGAGAGGAATTCGCAATCTTTGATGAAGGGCAAGCTGGGAAACGCGTTTTGGCGCGATCACAAGGCGGAAGCGAGGCCTGTTATCGAATGGTTTGTTTCGCCTCATGTTGTTTCAATTATTAATGTTTATTATGGTCTGGAGTAACATGTAGGGTAGGTTTCTCTGTACTTAGCCTCAGCCAACAAGATCAAGGTTCAAGCTGGGAGGCGAGTGGGCAGTCTTGCGATTTGAGCATTGGCTTGGGCTTCGCGGAGGTCAAACGCGTTCTGCAGGTTTAGCCAGAACTGCGGGCTGGTGCCGAACCAGTGGCCGAGGCGCAACGCCGTGTCGGCGGTAATGCCGCGCTGGGCGTGGATGATTTGGGTCAGGCGGTTGGGTGGGACCTGGAGTTGGCGGGCGAGTTCTGTCGGCGTGACGCCGATGGTTTCAAGTTCTTCGGCCAGGATTACTCCGGGGTGGATGGCGGGGCGGGGCATCTGGATGAATCCTTCAGTGATAGTCAACGATCTCGACGTTTGACGGGCCGGGGGCGGCGGATTGCCACTCAAAACAGATCCGCCATTGCTGGTTGACGCGGATGCTGTACTGCCCGGCGCGGTCACCCGATAAGACTTCCAGCCGGTTGCTCGGCAGCCCACGCAAATCCCCCAGGCCCGTGGCGGCTTCCAGGATTTCGAGGCGCTTGTAGGCCTGGCGATCAAAACCTTGAAAGGCCCGGATAAGCTTGCCGGCGGCAAAAGCCTCGGTGCGCTTGTCCCGGTAGCCCAGAATCATGGGAGAGTGTTAGCAGAAATTATGGTTTACGTCAATCATAAATGTGCTGTCGCCACGGCAAGGCGTGGATGGCCGGGTCANNAGCCCGGCCATGACGGGGAGAGGGCGGTGGGTTAGCCCGATCGTACGGGTGTATTAGCGGCTGGGTTTGGGGGGCGTGGTGGAATAATCGTAAAACCCTCTGCCGGATTTGCGGCCGAGCCAGCCGGCGTCAACGTATTTGATCAGCAGCGGGCAGGGACGGTATTTGTCCTCGCCCAAATTTTCGTGCAGCACGCGCATCACGGAAAGCAGCGTGTCCAGGCCTACGAAGTC
>PLFB01000029.1 GCA_003137135.1 Acetobacteraceae bacterium | reverse complement strand
TAGCGGGGGTCCAGGGGGCAGCGCCCCCTGGCCTTGCTTACTTCAATTCTTGGCCCGCTCCACGTAGCTGCCGTCTTCCGTCCGTACCACCACACGCTCGCCGGCTTCGATGAAGGGGGGGACCAGGGTTTTGACGCCGTTGCTCAGTTTGGCGGGTTTGTAACTGGAGGAGGCGGTTTGGCCCTTCACCACCGGGTCGGCTTCCACGATTTCCAGGGTCACGTGCGGCGGCAGGGTGATGGCGACGGGGTCGCCTTCCACCAGGGCGACGGAGACCGGCATATTATCCTGCAGAAACGGCGCCGAATCGCCCAGTATGGCCGCCGGCACCATGAACTGCTCATAAGTTTCGCCGTCCATCAGCACCAGATTATCGCCGTCGGTGTAGGAGTAGGTGTATTCCTTGTCCTCCGTGGTCAGCCGTTCCACGGTATCCGCGGTGCGCCAGCGTTCATTGGTCTTGTTGCCGGTTTTCAGGTTGCGCATTTCCACCTGGATGAATGCACCGCCTTTGCCGGGTGTGATAATCTGCTGCTTCAGCACGGTCCATCGGTTGCCTTCGTGCTCAATCACCTGGCCGGCGCGGATCAGGTTTGCCTGCTGTTTCATCGGGGCACTCTATCTCTAATGGGTCGGTAAATTTGGAACCGGCGGCTTACGCCTGACCGCCCTTTTCGGCAAGCCGCGCCGCGCTCACAACGGCACCTTCCCCGCCCCGCCCGGCCGGTCCCAAACATAGGTCGGCAGCGCCGTCCCGCTGATCTTCCCCCGCAGCGCGGCAAGAATCGCCCGCCCGCGCTCCGGCGCCACGAAAAACCGCGCCGTCCCCGGCGCCGGGTCCAACTGGTGCAGATAATACGGCTTTATCCGCGCCCGCAGCATCGCGCGCCACAAATCCGCCAGCGCCGCCTCGCTATCATTTACCCCCGCCAGCAGCACGCTCTGCCCCAGCACCGGAACGCCGCGAAGCTGAATTTTTCGCACCGCCGCGACCGCCTCAGCCGTCAATTCCCGCGCATGATTGGCGTGCAGCACCACAAACAGCGGCGCCGCGATATCCATCGCGTCCGCCAACGCGTCCGTCACCAGCGCCGGCTCCGCCACCGGCGCCCGCGTATGAATCCGCAACACCTCCACCTGCGTCATCGCCGCCAGCCGCCCCAGAATCCCCCCCAGCCGCCGCGCCGACAACATCAGCGGATCGCCCCCCGTCAAAATAATTTCTCGGACCCCCGCCTGCCCTTGGATATAATCGTAAGCCTTCTCCAGTTCCGCCGCCGTCAGCACCCCCCCATCCGGCCCCACCTGCTCGCGCCGAAAGCAGAACCGGCAATAAACCGGGCAAGCCAGCAGCGGTTTCAGCAGCACCCGGTCCGGATACCGATGCACCACCCCCCGCACCGGACTTTTTGCCTCATCCCCGACCGGATCCGCAGTCTCATGCGCCGCCGTCACCAGTTCCGCCGCATCCGGCACGAACTGCCGCCCAATCGGGTCATCCGGCGTTCCAATCAGCTCCCGGATCGCCCCCGGTATCGCCACCGCGTAAGTCTCGGCAACCTGCTCCAGCCCGGCGCGAGACTTTTCTGCCGCCAGCCCCGCCTCAATCAGGCCATCCACGTCGCGAATCGTCCGCCGCTTGGGCGTCAAGAATCCATCAGGCATAACCGCGCCGTGTAGAACCGGATCGACAATGTCTCAACCCTGGCACCCCGACCGCCTAGCCGCCCGCCTGCCATTCCTGCACCGCCGCAACCTCATGCTGGCAGCCACCCGCGCCTTTTTCGCCGCCCGAGGCTACACCGAGGTCGAAACCCCCTACGCCGTCCCCACCCCCGGCGAGGAAGTGCATCTGCACCCGTACCGGCTGGAGCCTTCCGGCCTGTACCTGCACACCAGCCCCGAATTCGCGATGAAAAAACTGCTGGCCGGCGGCGCCGGCAAGATCTTCCAGCTTGCCCGCGTCTGGCGTCACGAGCGCACCAGCCCAAGCCACGCCACCGAGTTCACGATGCTCGAATGGTATGCGCCGGGCGCGACCATGGACGATCTGATCGCTGAAGTTTGTGATTATCTCGCCGCCATCCTGCCGCCCGTGTTCACCTATGCCGGACACGACATCAGCCTGGCTGCCGCCAACCGCCTCACCGTCGCCGAAGCCTTCACCCGCTTCGTCAACGCCGACCTGCTCGCCACCGCCGCAAACGCCCCCGCTTTGGCCGCCGCATCCGGCGCCACCTTGCGCCCCGGCGAAACCTGGGAGGATCTGTTCTTCCGCCTGCTGCTGGCGCTCGTGGAACCAAACATCGGCCATCCCGGCCCGACCTTCCTCACCCACTGGCCAGCCGCGCAGGCGGCCTTGGCCAGGCGGGACCCAGACGATCCACGTGTCGCGGAACGTTTCGAACTCTACATCGCCGGCCTGGAACTCGCCAACGCCTTCGTCGAACTCACCGACGCCGCCGAACAGCGCGCCCGTTTTGTCGAGGATCGCGCCCGCCGCGCGGCCCTCGGTGGCCCCTCCTGGCCGCTGGATGAAGATTTTTTGGAAGCCGTCGGCAACATGCCGCCCTGCGCCGGCATCGCGCTGGGCTTCGACCGCCTCGTCATGCTCGCCACCGGCGCCACAAGCATCGCCGACGTCACCTGGCTGGGCTGAATTTTTCCCCTGTCCGCCTACATGCAAAGCGCTATACTTCGCCCCATGAGGATTTTTATGCGCCTTAGCCCCATCATCGCCCTGGCGGCCTTCGCGACCCTATCCGCCTGCGCCGCCGGCCCCTCCCTGCAAACCCGCCTCGCCAGCTATATCGGCGCGCCGGAAGGCGCCCTCATCAAAAACTTCGGCGTCCCCGACAAGCAAATCACCGTGGACGGCACCCAATACCTCGCCTACGACCATCGCGACCTCGACGTCTCCCCCGGCTTCATCGGCCCCGGCTTCTACGGCCCCGGCCTCTATGGTGGCCCCTATCTCGGCGGCTACGGCCCCGGCCCCTTCTTCGACACCGGCATCCCCGCCCGCGTCAACGAAGTTTCGTGCGAGACGACGTTTTTGCTCAAGGACGGCAAAGTGGTCGATTTCACGCTCCGCGGGGATGATTGCACGTAAGGAAGAAAGCAAGCAGCGCTTTTTAAAAAAAGGCTCCCCGCCTGGGGCGCGCAANNCCAAACGCCCCCAGGAGCAAAAGTTTTTTGGTTACTTTTTTTCAAAAAAGTAACTGCTTACTTTCTTCCTTCACGCTTCCGTGCTTAACGGTTGCGTGATCGCAGCGTGTCTCACCGGTTCGTGACGGCTAATGTGCTTCCAAAATCTCCTGAAATCGGCTTGATCTTCCGGCACGCACAACATCGCCAATCACGGCGGCGTGATAGGGAAGGACTATTTCATGAATTTCAAATCCGCTCTTCTGGCCGCCGGCGTGATGCTGGCGCCGACCCTCGCTTTAGCGCAGATGTCCAGCATGTCGTCGATGTCGTCCGACCCGATGGTCGGGGGTGCTGCGATGTATCCGTCGCAAAACATCTTGCAAAACGCGGTGAACTCCAAGGACCACACCACGCTGGTGGCGGCGGTGAAGGCCGCCGGCCTGGTGCCCACGCTCGAATCCGCCGGCCCATTCACCGTCTTCGCGCCGACTAACGAAGCGTTTGACGCGCTGCCCGCCGGCACCGTCTCCACCCTGCTGGAGCCGGCGAATAAGCCCACACTGACAAAAATCCTCACCTACCATGTCGTCTCCGGCAAATACGACACCGATGACCTGAAATCCCTGATCGCCCAAGGCAACGGCACCGCCAAACTGCCGACCGTCGCAGGCCCCGACTTGACCTTTACGCAAGACGGCCAAAACATCGACGTCACCGACGCCAAGGGCGACGTCGCCCAGATCACCATCGCCGACGTCAACCAATCCAACGGCGTCATCCAAGTGGTCAACAAGGTTCTGCTGCCGAACTGAGGACATGAATCCATTATAACTAATGATCTGTCAGTGTTACTGTCAATTGTGCGTCAACGCACAATTGACAGTAACACTGACATATTGTGAGTCTAAAAACTTGTTGCCTTTTCTAAAGAACGCACGACTTCAATACCAAACGGCATGGCCGTCGACCCATCCACGTCATTGCGAGCGCAGCGAAGCAATCCATCTTTCTCTCAACCGGCACGAAAGATGGATTGCTTCGTAAGAGCTTGCAATGACGTGGATGGGTCAAACTCCATGCCTCTTGGTATCACAAGCCCTTCGCATCGCTGATCGCCCCTAACAATTCCCTCACCCCCCGCGCCGCGCCTTGCGCGTGGTTCCACACCGCGCCGCTGACGGCCAGAAAATCCGCGCCGGCCGCCACCAGGGGCGCGCAGTTTTGCGCCGTGATCCCGCCGATGGCGACGCACGGCACCTCCATCATTTCGGCCCACCAGCTAACAATTTCGATCTCCGCCATCACCGGCGGCGCCTTGGTCGAGCTCGGAAAGAACGCCCCGAACGCCACGTAATCCGCCCCCGCCTCCCCCGCCTCGATCGCCAGGTGCCGCGAATTATGACACGTCACCCCGAGCATCAGATCACCAAGCACTTTGCGCGCCGCCGGCGCCTTCATATCCTCCTGCCCCACATGCGCGCCGTCGCAGCCGTGCCTCACGGCCAAATCCGGCCGGTCATTCAACAAAAACGCCACATCCCGGCTCTGGACCACCGGCCGCAGCCGGTCGATCCAGCGCGAAATTTCCGAATCGGCCACATCCTTCAGCCGCAACTGCACCGCCGCCACATCCCCCGCATCCAGCGCCGCGGCCAAAACATCCGCAAAATTTTCAGGCAAAACCGGCGGCGTGATGAGATACAGCCGGCACCCCTCCGTCATGCCGTTCAGAACTTGCCCAGATAGATGTCGATGATTTTCCCCAGCATCCCCAGCGCCTCTTCCCGCGGCCTTTGAAACGTGTTCCGCCCGATGATGGACCCATTGGCGCCGCCATCCCGCAACGCCCGGATCTCCGTGTAAAGCCCATCAAGATCCTTGGACTCCCCGCCCGAAAACACCACAATCCGCCGCCCGCCGAAGCAGGACTGCACGACGTGCTCGATCCGCTTGGCCATCGTCGAACCATCGACATTGGCATAGGATTTTTTCGCCGCCTCCAAAAACACCACATCCGTCGGCGGCTTCACCTTAATAATGTGCGCCCCCAGCAGCGCCGCCATATGCGCCGCATACGCGCAGATATCCAACGCCGTCTCCCCCGCCTTTGTCAGCTCCGGCCCGCGCGGATAAGACCACACCACCACCGCCAGCCCCGCGGCTTTCGCCTCCTCCGCCAGCTCCCGGATCTCCTCCATCAGATCAAACGCAAACTCGCTGCCCGGATAAATCGTAAACCCGATCGCCGCACACCCCAGCCGCAGCGCGTCATTCACCGACCCCGTCACCGCCTGATTCTTGTCCGTCGCCAGCGAGTTGGAGGAATTCACCTTCAGAATCGTCGGAATCGCCCCCGCAAACGTATCCGCCCCCGCCTCGATCATCCCCAGCGGCGCCGCATAAGCCGAAAGCCCCGCATCGATCGCCAGTTGAAAATGATAGTGCGGATCATACGCCGCCGGGTTCGGCGCAAACGACCGCGCCGGCCCGTGCTCAAACCCCTGGTCCACCGGCAGAATCACCAGCTTGCCCGTCCCGCCAAGTTTCCCCTCCATCAGAATGCGCGCCAGATTGCCCTTGGTGCCGGGATTGTCGCTTTCATAATGCGAAAGAATTTTCTTAACTTGTTCGGTCACCTGCATAAAACTTCTCCACAAAGAACCCGCGCCGGATGTAACCCATCACCTTTGGCCTGTCATCCAAGCCACGCCAGCAATCGTCTGGCGGCACCTCGCGCCGCCAAATCGAGCGCCGTCGGCGCCGTTTCCAGCACCACCGCCCCGGTGCGCGCGGCCACCGTGGCGATCACGTCTCGCGCCGAAGCCTCGCCCGTAAAAACAATCCCCGGCAACCCCAGCCGCAATGCTTCCAGCGCGCGCCCCGGCGCATCCGCGCAATCCAGCAGCGAAACCCCCTTCACGCCCGCCGCCCGCATCAACGCGCGCCACCACAGGCACCCGCCAATCAGCGCCGCCCCCGGCGCCGACAACAACGTCACCGGCAACCCCGGCGCCAGCGCCGCTTGCGCATCCTCCAGCCCATGAACAATCACCGCTTTGTGAATCATGCACTTGACCTTAAACCCGCCTCTGGCTTGACTAAACCCGATAAGGATCACCGCATGACCGAGTCCGAAACCGAAGCCGAGACCATCGACCGCCTGGAAGTGGCGCTCCGCAAAATCGCCGCCGCGAATGCGGCCAGGACCGGCGCCGCGCGCGCGCCCCAACGCCCCGCCGCCCCGGAGCTGGACACGGACGCCCTGAAACAATCGCTGGACCTGCTCATCGCCCGCCTGCGCGCCGGCCTCACCCCCGCGAATCACGCCATAACGCACGTCATCACGGAGTAAAAAAATGGCCCAGATGACCATCCGCATCAACGGCTACGCCTACACCGTCGGCTGCGAGGACGGCCAGGAACCGCATCTGGAAAAAATGGCGCAGGAAATCGAACAGCGCATCGCCTCCATCAAGGCGATCGGCGGCCAGTCCGGCGAGGCCCGCCTCCTCATGCTCGCCGCCCTGCTGCTGGCCGACGAACTGCACGACGAGCGCAAAACCGCCGCCGAAAAAGCCGCCCTGCCGCCGCCGCCCAAACCGGACGCCGAAAAGCACGCCAAACTGCGCCGCCTCGCCGCGCGCGCGGAAGAGATTGCAGCCGACCTCACGGACGCCTAAGTTCACTTCCGGAGCTGCCCGGTTCGTCAGGCATACCATCCCCAGGGCCGTAAGCATCTCCCTCGGGAGCTGGCTCTGCCGGGGTCTTGGCCCCGGTATCTGGCGCCCACCTGCACACGCAGGCCTTGGGAGGATGACAACGCCAACGGCCAGGGTGGCTCCACTTCCCGGCTTGAAAGTCTTTTCTTCAAATATAAATTTATGTTAATGTATGGTTATGATGTCCGCTGATCCCTACGCCGTCCTGGGCCTGAACGACAATGCCAGCAAGTCCGACATCCGGCTGGCATTCCGCAGACTCGCCAAAAAATACCACCCGGACGTCAACCACGGCGACAAAGCCGCGGAAGACCATTTTAAAAGACTCACCGCCGCCTACGACGAACTCACCGGCAAAACGCCCGGCAGCCAGGAACTCGCCCCGCCGCCGCGCTACGACTACCAGTACCTGAGCGAACTGGAGGAACGCGTCCGCGCGCAAAGGTCGCGCACGAAAAAACCCGGCGGCGTGATGGGGAACATTTCCTCATTTCTTAAAACCAGATTTAAAGCGTAAGGAAGCAACACCTTTTTTTTTAAAAAAGCGCCCCGCCTGGGGAAGCAAAAAACTTTTGGGAATCTGGGCTATGGGCGCTGGCGGCAGCACGGTTCAACTTGAATAACCTTGGCGCTGACAAGGCCGCGATGCGCGCGGAGGCTCTCATACGCCGCGCGCGCTGCAGCCCCAGCTGGGGCGCAAAACTGGCGGACCATGTGCTGAACGAGCGTATCATCCCGGCCGAAGCCATCGTCGCCGGCTTCTGGCCCCTGCCCGGCGAAATCGACCTGTTCCCGCTGCTCACCGCTTTGGCCATGGCCGGCACCAAAATCTGCCTGCCCGTCACCCCGCCGCGCGGCCAGCCCCTCAGCTTCCGCCGCTGGGTCCCCGGCGAACGCCTCTACCACGGCCGCTTCAACACCATGCACCCCGAAGGCGAAGCCGCAACCCCCACCTTCATCCTCACGCCCATGCTCGCTTTCGACCGCGCCGGCTACCGCCTAGGCTACGGCGCCGGCTACTATGACCGCACCTTCGTCGCCCTCCCCAACGCCTACCGCCTAGGCTGCGCCTTCGCCGCGCAAGAATTCCCCGCCGTCCCGCACGGCCCCGAAGACGTCAAACTGCACGCCATCGCCACCGAGAAAGACATATGGCGCGCTTTGGAATCCGCCTGATCGCGCGCCAGCCTTGGGTTTGGCCCTAGCGGTCGGATAGCGGCCGGGTTATGGCGCGGACAAGCGCCCGGGTCGCCGGGGCAACGCGCATCGGCTGGTGCCCCGGCATCAGCCGGCCATTGACGTGCATGATTTCGACGAGTTCGTTCTGGCTCTCGATATTCAGCCAGGCCATGGCGGCGCGATGTCCGATCTTGCCTTTTTCCAGCTTCGCCAGCACGTCGGCGAGCGAGCAACCAGAAAGGTCATCCTTCATCCGCCAAAGCTCCTTCTCAACCAGGTCGAGCGAATCTTCTTGGTCAGACCGACTTTCTCAAACGGGATCATCGGCGTTTTGCGCGTGGAATTGATGCTTTCTATCAGCTCAAGGGCTTCCGGAAGCAATCCCTCCCGGTGCAGGGTCAGCAGCCACGCGGTCGTATTGAGCAGGTGAACGTCTTTCAGGCGAGCGATGCGCAGTTCCAGGACATCGGGGTCTTCAAACAACACAAGGTGCACGAAGCTTGGACCAGTCGTGCGGGCCAGCAGCGTGGCATATTCGTCCACCGCGATCTCGCCGAGATTTGCACTCGGCTCTTGCGGATTCCGCGCCAGGCGCGCCNNGATCAGCGCGACATCGGCTGTTTTACGAGCCATGCATCCTCTCAAAGATTGGCCCGCATCAGCGCCACAGGCACGGTCCAAATTAACAAAAAAGTTTTTTTGCTTCTTTTTTTTCAAAAAAAGAAGTTCTTACTTACTTTCTTTAAGCCGCCCTTTGGCTAGGCCGCCGCTGATTATTCTGCTCCCCGTACTGCGCCCGTTTCGGCTTGCGCACCACCAAATTCGGATGCGGCTGTGGTTTCTTCACAGGCGCCGCGTGCGCCGGCCGCGTGCCGCTCGCCACCGCCAGCTTCACACCCGTGAGTTTCTCGATCTGGTTCAGATAGGTCAGCTCCGTCGCGTCGCAGAACGCCACCGCGATCCCGGCATTGCCGTTGCGCGCGGTCCGCCCGGTGCGATGCACATAGCTCTCTGGCTCGTTCGGAAGCTCATAATTGAACACATGCGAAACGCCGGCAACATCGATCCCCCGCGCCGCGAGGTCGGTGGCGACCAGCACGCGCACGGCGCCGGTTCTAAAGGCCTCCAGCGCGCGCTGCCGGGCATTTTGCGCCAGGTTGCCGTGCATCGCGGTCGCCGAAATTTTTTCCTGACTGAGCTGCAACGCCACCCGGTCCGCGCCCCGTTTGGTGCGCGTAAACACGATCGCGCGGCTGACGCTCGGATCTTTCAACAGTGTCGCCAACAAATGCCGCTTGCCCGAAGCTTCGACGAAATGCACCGATTGTTCCATCAGCACCGGCGTGGAGGACACCCCCTGGATCGCGACCTTGACAGGGTCGCGCAGCAACCCCTCCGCCAGATGCAAGATCTCCTTCGGCATGGTCGCCGAAAACAGCGCTGACTGCCGCCGCGTCGGCAGCTGCGCCACCACCTTGCGAATATCCGGCATGAACCCCAGGTCCAGCATCCGGTCGGCCTCGTCCAGCACGAAAAACTGGCACTGCTCGATATTCAGTTCTCGCGTGGACAGCAAATCGCACACCCGCCCCGGCGTGCCCACCACGATATCCGCCCCGCGCGACATCCGGTTCACCTGCCCGGTGCGCCCCACGCCGCCGACGATCAACACCGTATGCAGCCCAAGCCCGGTGCCGAATTTCTTGAATTCCTGCTCAATCTGCACCGCCAGCTCGCGGGTCGGCGAGAGGATCAGCGCGCGCGCCGCGAACCGCCGCGGCCGCAGCGGCGCCGCCGCCATCGCCTGCAAAATCGGCAGCGCGAACGCCGCGGTCTTGCCGGTCCCGGTCTGCGCCGTGCCCAGCACGTCGCGCCCGGCGAGGCCGGCCGGCAGCGCGCCGGCCTGGATCGGGGTAGGTTTGTCAAAGCCAGCGTTTTTCAGCGCCTGCATGATCGGCGCGGCCAATTGAAAGGACGCAAAACTGGTTTCAGTCATAAAATAAAACATCTCCGGCGCCGCAACCGCTTGGGTTTGCAGCGTATTGTCCGGGTACCACGCGCGATAGTGGGAGTGGACGGGTAAAAATCGGCCCGAAAGGGCGTCCCCGCCCCAAATAAGCACGTCGGCAGCCAACGCCGGCATTGCACCGGTCGCGCATTCGCTGCCAATGCCCGCTCTATGCGCATGTTGCGCTGCGAAAAGCAAGCACGAAGACAAGCAGGTACTTTTTTTGAAAAAAAAGTACCCAAAAAAACTTTTGCTCCTGCGGGCGTGGCGACCGGGAGTGCCCTTCATCGCCACCGACAACGGCGCGCCTAAATCCCGCCAGCGTAATTCCCGGCCCACCACTCCATCCACGTCATGCAGGCGAAGGCCGGCATCCACGCCTTTCCGCCGCAAAAATGAGGCTATGAATGCGTCAGCCTTGACGCCACCGGCTCAAAACTCCTCCACATTCTCCATCGACCGCGCGCCCTTCGGCGCCCGCCGCGCCGGTTCCGCCGCGCGTGCGGAATCCTGCCCCGTCTTGAATCGTCCCACCATCCTGGTCAGTTCCACCGCCTTCCCGGCCAAACTATGGCTCGCCGCATTCGTCTCTTCCACCATCGCCGCGTTGCGCTGCGTCACCTGGTCCATCTGGTTGACCGCGGTGTTCACCTCCCGCAGCCCGGTCGATTGCTCGGCGGCGGACGCCGCAATGGTCGCCACCAGCCCGCCCAGTTGCGCCACCTGCCCGACAATGCGCTCCAGCGCGCGCCCGGTATCCCCCACCAGCTTCACCCCGGCGCCCACCTGCTCGCCGGAGGAGGAGATCAGCTTCTTGATCTCCTTCGCCGCGTCCGCCGAGCGCTGCGCCAGCGCCCGCACTTCCGTCGCCACCACCGCAAAACCCCGTCCCGCATCCCCGGCCCGCGCCGCCTCCACCCCGGCGTTCAGCGCCAGCAGGTTGGTCTGAAACGCGATTTCGTCGATCACGCCGATAATGTTGCCGATCTTGCTGGACGATTCCTCGATCCCGCCCATCGCCGCCACGGTTTCGCGCACCACGTCGCTGGAATGCTTCGCATCGGTGGAGGCCGCCTCCGCCACCTCGCGCGCCTTCGCCACGCCTTCGGCGGTCTGCTTCACCGTCGCGGTAATCTCGTCCAGCGCCGCGGCGGTCTGCTCCAGGCTCGCCGCCTGCTGCTCGGTCCGCCGCGCCAGGTCGTCCGAGGCCGTGGAGATTTCCTCCGAGCCCATCCGCACGTCGCGCGCATTCGCCCCGATCGTCGTCATCACGCTCTGCAGTTCCGCCAGGGTGGCGTTGAAATCCTCGCGCAATTTGCCGTATTCGGCCGGCATGCCGGCGCCGATGCGATAGGTCAGGTCGCCCCCGGCCAGCGCGGAGATCGCCTGGCTGAGTTCGCTGATCACGGCTTCGCTGGCCTGGCGGGCCTTCTCCTCGGCCGCGACGCGCGCGCTCTGCAGCACGCCCATATAGACGTCGATGGCGAGGTCCATGTCCAGCAGCGCCGCCTTGATCAGCGCGCAGATGTCGCCCGCGGCCTCCTTGTGGCCGGATTTTTTGCTGACGAAGCGGCCTTTCGGCCAATGCTCCGCGAGCAGCGGCTCGATCACGCGTTTCAAAATGATCGCATAGCCGGCAATATACCAGCGCGGCTCCAGCCCGATGCGGGCGTGGATTTCGCCCACCCTCGTCACGGCCGCCAGATACTGGGCGTCGAACTCGCCGTCGGCGATGCGGTCCCAGTGCGCGAGCTGCCGGGCCTTCGCGTGCGCCGCCAGGCCTTCCTTGGCGAAGAAATGCGCGACCGCCGGTTCCTGCCGGATTTTGTCATAAAACCGGTCCAACGCGGGTCCCATGGCGGCCATCAGTCTCGGCTTCATCCGCCGCAATGCCACGGAAGTCTCATCGCCGAGTTCGATGAATTTGACCCGGCCTGAAAGCCCCTTGTCGTCTGCCATAATCGCTCCGTACTCTATCGCTTGCGCCTGCTGCTTAGTCGCCAATAGTAAAGTTAAAATGAAGTGAACGCCGCGAGGCCGCGCCCGCCCCGCCATGGCGCGCGCTCGCGCGGCAAGCCATGTTTTCAAAGCCAACGGCGATGAGTCGAGATAACCACCCCTTGCTTGCCTGCCCCCCCGAAACCCGCCACCATCGCCGCATGGATCTGAATACCGTTACCGAGATCGTCACGCCAAAAAACCGCGCCGCGCTGCCGGCCCTCGCCGCCGGAGACGCCGTTCTGGCCGGCGGCACCTGGCTGTTCTCCGAACCGCAGCCCGCCGTGACCCGTCTGGTGGATTTATCCGCCCTCGGCTGGGACGAGCTGGAGGCGACAGAATCCGGCCTGCGCATCGGCGCCACCTGCACCATCGCCACCCTGGCCGCGTTTGACCCGCCGGCGTCCTGGCCGGCGGCACGCCTCATCCTGCCATGCTGCCGCGCCCTGCTGGGCTCGTTCAAAATCTGGAACATGGCCACCGCCGGCGGCAATTTTTGCATGGCGCTGCCCGCCGGCCCGATGGCGGCGCTTTTCACCGCGCTCGACGCGCAATGCGTCATCTTTCCGCCCGCCGGCGAACGCCGCCTGGCCGCGGCCGATTTCATCCTGGGCCCGCAAAAAACCGCGCTAGCCCCCGGCGAGCTTCTGCGCGCCATAAAAATTCCGGCAACGGCGCTCCGGCGGCGCACCGCGTTCCGGCAGATTTCGCTCAACCCCCTGGGCCGGTCCGGCGCGCTGCTGATCGGCACGCTAGCCGAAGATTTTGCCCTGACGGTAACCGCCGCAACCCGCCATCCCATCCGGCTAAAATTCCCCGCCGTGCCGGACGCCGCCGCCCTCGCGCACCGCCTGGCCGAAGCGATCGGCCCGCAAGATTATTACGACGACGTCCACGGCCAGCCCGCCTGGCGCCGGCACGTCACCCACATTCTGGCCGAAGAAATCCGGCGGGAACTGGCCACTTGAATTTCACGCTCAACGGCGTGGCCATCAAAACCGCGGCGCGCCCGGGCCAGTGCCTGCGCACTCTGCTGCGCGAACAAAATGCCTTCGGCGTCAAAAAAGGCTGCGACGCCGGCGACTGCGGCGCCTGCACCGTGCATGTGGACGGCGTGCCCGTGCATAGCTGCATCTTCCCCGCTTTTCGCGCCGCCGGCCGCAAAATCACCACTATAGAGGGCCTGGCGCAACCCGGCGCGCTGCACCCCATGCAGGAAAAATTCCTCGCCGCACAGGGCTTTCAGTGCGGTTTCTGCACCGCCGGCATGATCATGACCGCCGCCGCCCTGAATCAGGCCCAACTGACCGAACTGCCCGTGGCCATGAAGGGCAATCTCTGCCGCTGCACCGGCTACCGCGCGATCTCGGACGCCATTCTCGGCCGCGCCGAGACGCAGCAACCCACCCCCGGCGCCGCCTGCGGCGCCAATGTCGCGGCGCCGGCGGGCCCTGCCCTGGTCACCGGCCAGGCCCGCTTCACCTTCGACCTTGCCATCGACGGCCTGCTGCACCTCAAAATCCTGCGCTCGCCGCATGCCCACGCCCGCATTCTGCGCATCGACAAAACCGCCGCGCTGGCCGTCCCCGGCGTCGTCGCCGTGCTCACCCATGAAGACTCGCCCGCGCCAAAATTCTCCACCGCCCGCCATCAGAATCCGGATGACGACCGCGCCGACACCGTCGTGCTCGACCGCGTCATGCGCTTCGCCGGCCAGCGCGCCGCCGCGGTGGTGGCGCAAACCGAGGCCGCCGCCGAAGCAGCCTGCGAAAAACTGCTCATCGACTACGAAATTCTGGACGCCGTGCTGACCCCGGAAGCCGCGCTGCGCGACCACGCCCCGCTGGTACACACCCACGCGGAACGCAACGTCGCGGCGACGGTGCTGGGCAACGTCGGCGACGCCCCCGCCGCCTTCGCCGCCGCCGATTTCGTCTATGAAGGCGTCTTCAACGCCCAGCGCGTCCAGCACGCCCATCTGGAAACCCACGGCGCCGTCGGCTGGCTGGAACCCAACGGCGCCCTCACCCTGCGATCCAGCACCCAGACACCTTTCTTGACACGCGACGCCCTCGCAACTCTGTTCGCCCTGCCGCGCGAACAAGTGCGGGTGCTATGCGGCCGCGTCGGCGGCGGCTTTGGCGGCAAACAGGAAATGCTGACCGAAGACATTGTCGCCCTCGCGGTCCTGCAAACCGGCCGCCCGGTCAAATACGAAATGACCCGCGCCGAACAATTTTCCGCCACCACCACCCGCCACGCCATGCAAATCCGCGTCAAACTCGGCGCGAAACACGACGGCACGCTCACCGCCATCGAACTGGAAATCCTCTCCGATACCGGCGCCTACGCCAACCACGCCGCCGGCGTGCTCTACCACGCCTGCAACGAAAGCATCGCCATCTACCGCTGCAAGAACAAAAAGGTGTTTGCCCGCGCCGTGCACACCCACACCCTCCCCGCCGGCGCCTTTCGGGGCTACGGCCTCAGCCAGACCATTTTCGCGGTCGAATCCGCGATCGACGAACTCGCCCGCCTCGCCGGCCTGGACCCCTTCGCCATCCGCCGCAAAAACATGATTTTGCCAGGCGACCCGATGGTCTCGCTCGATGAGCACCCGCACGACGTCGAATACGGCAGCTACGGCCTGGACCAATGCCTCGACCTGGTCGAACAGGCGATCGCGGCTAACGCCGCGCCCACGCCACCCGGCTGGGCCGCCGGCTGGGGCATGGCGATGGCGCTGATCGACACCATCCCCCCGCGCGGCCATTTCTCGGACGTTACCATCCGCCTAACGCCAACCGGCGACTTCGAACTCGCCGTCGGCACCGCCGAATTCGGCAACGGCACCACCACCGCCCACCTGCAGATCGCCGCGACGGCCCTGTCCGCGCGCCCGCAAAACATCCGCATCACGCAGGCGGACACCGCGCTGCTCGCACACGACACCGGCGCCTACGGCTCCACCGGCATCGTGGTCGCGGGCCTCGCCACCGAGCGCGCCGCCCGCGCCCTGGCCGCCAAAATCCTGTCCGCCGCCGCCGCGCGCGCCGGCGTCACGCCGGCCGATTGCACCCTGCGAGACGGCTTCGTGCAGGCCGCCCACGTAAAAATTCCCCTGGCATCCCTGGCCCCGCTGACAGCCGACGGCCACGCCGCCGGCAGCCCGCGCTCCGTCGCCTTCAACGTCCAGGCTTTTCTGGCCGCGGTGAACCAAAGCACTGGCGAAGTCCGCATCCTGCGCAGCCTGCACGCCGCCGACGCCGGCCGCGTCATCAACCCCATGCAATGCCGCGGCCAGGTCGAAGGCGGCGTCGCCCAGGCCCTCGGCGCCGCCTTGTACGAGCGCGTGGTCTGCAACGGCGACGGCGCCGTCGCCAACGGCACCTTCCGCGACTACCACATCCCCGCCATGGCGGACGTCCCGCGCACCGAAGTCTTCTTTGCCGACACTTACGACCGCCTCGGCCCGGCCGGCGCCAAATCGATGAGCGAAAGCCCCTACAACCCCGTCGCCCCGGCCCTGGCCAACGCGATCCGCGCCGCCACCAACACCCGCCTCCACGCCACCCCCTTCGCCCCCGACCTGATTTTTGAACAGCTCAGCCAAAACAAACCCTAACCCACCCGCGCTAACGCCGCCCCCCCCCCCACGCCATGGCGAGCGCAGCGCAGCAACCCACCTTTCTCTCCAACAGCAGTTTTGCCGAAGCAGACCCAACGATAAATCTCGCATTTTCAAGACAGCGCTTTTTATACCAAGCCGCCTTGATCCTGATCCACCGCCCTCGCCACGTAATGGCCGGGCTTGACCCGGCCATCCACGCCTTATCAGCCACAACTTTGGGCCCGTCAGGCGTCAAGAGAACTGCGGTTTGGTATGACGGTCCTTACCCGGCCTACTGGTAACGCTACTGGTAAGGCGGCGCCGTGTACCCCGCCGGCGACAGCGTGAAAATCTCGCACCCCGTATCCGTCACGCCCAGCATGTGCTCAAACTGCGCGGAGAGCGACCGGTCCCGCGTCACCGCCGTCCACCCATCCTCGAGAATCTTCACCTCCGGCCGCCCCGCGTTCACCATCGGCTCGATCGTGAAAAACATCCCCGGCACAAACCGCGGCCCCTCACCCGGCCGGCCAAAATGCAGCACATTCGGCGGCTCATGAAAGCGCTGGCCGATGCCGTGCCCGCAGAAATCCCGTACCACCGTAAAACGCTGGGATTCCACGAAATTCTGGATCACATGCCCCACATCGCCGAACGTATTCCCCGGCTTCACCGCCTCGATCCCGCGCATCAGCGACTCATATGTCACGTCCATCAGCCGTTTCGCCCGCGTGCTGGGCGTGCCCGCCACGTACATGCGGCTGGAATCACCGTACCAACCGTCGAGGATGACGGTAATATCGATGTTGAGTATATCCCCGTCCTGCAGCTTCTTCTCGCCCGGAATCCCGTGGCAGACGACATGGTTGATGGAAATGCAGGTTGACTTCGGAAAGCCCCGGTAATTCAGCGGCGCCGGCACCGCGCCGTGCGCGATAATAAAGTCGTGGCAAAGCGCGTTCAGCGCTTCGGTGGTCACGCCCGGCACCACGTGGGGCCCGATCATGTCCAGCGTTTCGGCCGCCAGCCGGCCGGACTTGCGCATCGGCGCGAAATCCGCCGGTTTATGAATCGTGATGCGCCGTGCATCCGAGCCGCCATCCATCATCGTTGAAAATCCATTAAGCAGGTCGTCCGGTTGTGTCTCGCTGTAGCAATACAACATGCGGACGGAAAACTTCAAAGCAAGAAGCGACGGTCAAGGCAATAAATGATAGCCCGGCCAGCCCATAGGTCAGCCCGTACGGCCCCGCGGCCGCCAGCAGCCCGCCGATGCAAGGCGGTCCAAAAATCCCGCCGACGGTATAAACCGCCATCGCCACCGCCACCGCCGGCGCGAAAGCCGGCCCGCGGAACCGTGCCCCCAGCAGCACCATGCCCAGCGTGAACAGGCTGCCCTGCGCCAACCCCCACCCCAACAGCACCGGCCAGCAGCCCAGCCGGCCGATAAACATCGGCAGCACCAGCGGCGCCAGCGCCGCCGCCATCCCCAGCCCGAACAGCAGCGTCAGCCGCCCGAACCAGTCCCCCAGCACCGCGAACACCGCCGCCCCCCCGGCCACCCCCGCCTGCACCACCGCCACCAAAAACGCCGCCGCCCGAGGCGCCACGCCCAGCCGCAGCGCCACCACCGGCAGCAGCGTCATGTTGGAGGACTCAGTAAACCCGACCACGAAAATCGCGATGAACGCGCCCCGCTCCAGCAGCATCATCCGCCACGGCCGCATATGTTCGCGCGCCGCCGCCGGTATCGGCGGCTCCCGCCCCGCCGCCAAAATGAAGATCGCCGCCATCGCCGCCATCGCCGCGCACACCGAAAAACCGCGCGTGGAAATCCCCGCAACCGCCAAAAACGCCGGCCCCGCCGCCATCGAAAGGCTCGCCACCATCTCATACAGCCCCACCAGCCGGCCATGCGAGCGGTCCGGCACCGCGCCCGCGATCCAGCTATCCATCGCCGCCCAGCGCAGCGCCAGCGTGCCGCCCTGCAAAAACAGCAACACCGTCCACATCGCCACCGAGCGCGTCAGCGCGAACCCGGTAAACACCACGATGGACGACAAAATCCCGGTCAAAACCGTGCGCTGCAGCCCGAGATGCGGAATGATTTTCGGGATCGCCGGCGACATCACCAGCAGCCCCAGCCACGGCAACCCGCACATCACCCCAACCCAGGCGTTATTCAGCCCGCCGGCGCGCAGGGTCACCGCGATCAGCGGCAGCGACATCCAGAACGAGGCCGCCGACAGAAACGCGCCGGCGACCGCGGTAAAAAGCCGATAGGGCTGCATCTGCCTCACTTATTTCGATCTTGTTATCCGCAAAGTCCGATTCAACAATGGCCCGGCAATTTTTTCGAACACCGCCGCTTCACCGCGACGGCCTCACAAAAATTCATTCACAACGCAATCAGCAGCAACCGGCAAGACGGCATCACGCCATCCAGGAGGCAACCCTTCTCGCGGGTCTGGACTCCCTTTGCGCTTGTAACGCAATTCTTAACAGATGTCAGCGCTTCGTTTTGCGCGGCACCTTGCATGGCGCCATGCAAGGGCAGCACTATTGACCAACCGGAACGGCCTCCATATCAAGTCGCGCTATGCCGGGCAGGCCTCTCACATGGGCGAAGTTGTCATGAGTCTCCGCGTACCGCCGGCCCTGTTCGGCCTGGCCGCCCTCATCGCAATCCCGGCCGCCGCCCAGACCACCGACGCCCCGCCCGCCGTCGGCGTCATCACCGTCACCCAACAGCCGGTCTATAACGAACAATCCTATGTCGGCCGCATCGAATCGCCCGATATCGTGCAACTCACCCCACGCGTCACCGGCTACCTCGAACAGCAGAATTTCCACGACGGCGACCAGGTCACCAAAGGCCAATTGCTCTACGTCATCGAACAGCCGCCCTACCAGGCCGCCGTCACGCAAGCCAAAGCCGCCCTCGAACAAGCCCTCGCGCAATCCCGCAACGCCGACAAAACCCTCGCCCGCGACGAAGCCCTGCTCTCAACCCCCGCCGGCCTGCCGGCCAACGTGGACACCTCCACCGCCGCCGCCGTCAGCGGCTCCGCCGCCATCGACTCCGCCCGCGCGCAACTGCAAGTCGCGCAAATCAACCTCGGCTACACCACCATCCGCGCCCCCATCTCCGGCCAGATCGGCGCCACCAACATCACCACCGGCAACGTCGTCAGCCCCACCTCCGGCCCGCTCGCCACGATCGTCCAGCAAGACCCGATGTATGTCAGCTTCGCCCTGCCCGTGGTGGACGCCCTCACCCTCCGCCAGAACACCCAATCCACCGGCGGCATCGCCAGCCTCGACCTGCTCATAAACCTCCCCGACGGCCGCACCTACACCCAAACCGGCCACATCGACTTTATCAACAACCAGGTCACCGAAAATACCGACACCATCACCTGGCGCGGCACCATCCCCAACCCCAAAATCAGCCCCAACACCCGCGAACTCACCGACGGCGAATTCGTCACCGTCACCCTGCGCAACCACACCCCCACCCAAGCCATCTCCATCCCCCGCCAGGCCGTCATCACCGACCAGCTCGGCGACTACGTCCTCAAACTCACCCCCACCAACGTCGCCACCCGCCAACCCATCACCATGGGCCCCCAAACCAACACCACCGTCCAAATCACCACCGGCCTCACCCAAGGCGACCGCATCATCATCACCGGCCTCAACCGCATCCACCCCGGCCTCACGGTAACGCCGGGAACATGAGGCTAGGGGCCGTTGTTCGTGTGAAGAAAGCAAGGCCAGGGGGCGCTGCCCC
>PLFB01000195.1 GCA_003137135.1 Acetobacteraceae bacterium | reverse complement strand
GCGCTTGACGCGGCCATCCACGCCTCACCCGCCCGCCGCCCCACCCAAGCCCGCATCTGCGCAAATCTGCGTCATCCGCGGATAAACTTCCGTCCTTACTTACTTCCCAAATAGGCCTCCACATCCGCCCGCTGCGTCGCATCCGTCAACCCCATATACGGCATCTTCGTCCCCGGCACCGTACTCTGCGGCGCCGCCAGAAACTTATCCAAAGTCGGCGCATCCCATGTCAGCTTCGCCGCTTTCAGCGCCGGCGAGTAGTCATACCCGCCCCCGCTCGCCGCCGGCTTGCCCACAATCCCCGCCAGGCTCGGCCCAATCCCCACCGCCCCCGGCGTCATGCTATGGCACATCGCGCACTGGCTCTGAAACACCGCCGCCCCCGCCGTCGCATCCCCCGCCGCATGCGCCACGCCCGCCACCGCCACAAACCCAACAGCCACCACAAACAATTTCATATCGAAACTCCAACAAATATTAGAACGCCAGCCAAATCCCCGTGAACAACACGTTGTTAGCCGACGCATTCCGCCCATTCCCGTCATAATCATGCGCCAGCCCGTTGAATTGCGGATAAAACGTCTCCTCCACAAAAACCTTTGCATTTGCATACGGAAAAAACGCCGGGCTGCCATTGTTGAACGGATAATAATCCAGCTCCGTCGTATAGCTTTGCGTATTCGGCTTGCCGTTCGCATCCCCGTCCACCGGGTCCGCCGCATACAGCACGCCATCCGCGCTGCCATCGATCACGGTATAACTCTCCGTCACCCCCACCTGCTGATGCCACAAATACGACCCCGTCAGCGTCACCGTATCCAGCCCGTCATTCAAATTCGCGGTCGCCCCCTGCGGATAACTCGCCGCCCAGTGCTGAAACTCATGAATATAAGCCGCCTGCACCGAAAATGCCTGCAGCGGCTGGATATATTGAAACTGCGAATCCACCCCCACATCCGTCAGCGTATCCGTCGCGCCATGCGTAAACCCCGGCGGAAACGGATGGTCCTGCAGCCCGATCGTCCCGACTTCGAAAGAATTCGAAGCCCAGCTATGCTGCAGCGCCAGCCGCCAATACGGAATCGCCCCCTTGATCGGATCCTCCGGCCCCACCCCCAGTGCATAAGCCGTATGATTCGGCACGGACTTATACAAATCCCCCTCGACATACAGCATGTCGTTGAGATTCAAATTCAGCGCGCCATAAACCCCCGCGCCATAAACCGCCTGCCCCAGCGCCGAGAGCTGCGTCTCCGCCGAATTCCCCACGCCCAACTCATCCGGAATGAACGGATAGCCCCACGCCGGCGGTGTATTCCACAAATCCGAAACCCCCGGATTGTTATTGAACGTAAACCCGTAAAACAACGGCATGTTGAACAAATCCGTAGGCCGCGCCAGCCTTATATCGGAATTGTCCCAGTGGAACTGATGCGCCACCCCATCATACGTCGCCTGGATAAACGCCCCCAGCCCCGCCGCCGCATCCAGAGCGCCGCCAAAAAACAAGCTTGTCTGCTGGATCGACCAGGCATTGTTAGCGGGATAATCCGCCGACAACCCGCCCGCCACCTTGTCCTTCAAATGGGTAAAACCCATCTGCGACATCACCGCCAAATTCTTGTAATCCGGAAACATGCCGCCGGCGACATAACCCTGCAGCTTGAACTCCCGCCCGTACGGTGTGAGCTGCGGAAACCCGATATGGCAAGCCGAACAAGGCTCTCCCGTCTGCGCCGCGAACGCCGGAATCGCCGCCGCCGGCCGTGCCGCCGACGCCGCGCCCATCACCGCAAGCGGCACCGCCGCCAGCCGCAGCCGCCCAGCCACTAATTTTTGCATAACAATCCCCGGAGCTTTTTAATTAGCCCGCAAAAACTAAAACGCCCCGCCGCACCCCGCCTTGATGCAGATCAAACCAAACCCGGGAAAATTTCGTGCAAGCAAGGACTTCTTTTTTGAAAAAAGCCCCCCCTCGTCATGGCGAGCGCCGCGAAGCCATCCATCTCTCCCACCGCAGCCCGTTAACGCCGCAAACCCCGCCCCTTATCTGCGGCCATCTGCGTCATCTGCGGATAGACTCCTACCTCACCCCCAGCACCGACAACGAAATCCCCTCCACCCCCGGCGTAAACTGCAATTTGACCACCTTCAGCCCGCCGCAAAAATCCAGCACCCAGTCTTCCCGCCACGGCGCCGTAATCTCTCCCTGCGGCAACCCGTTCGGCGCGCCCGCAAACCCCAAAAACGCCGTATTGGCCACAAACGCGTTCTTGCACCCCGCCGGCAGCCCGCCCGCCGCCCGCACCGCATAGGCCTGCGCCACATTCTGCAGCACCGGGTCGGCGATCGTCGCCCCCGGCTGCAGCGCCCCGCTCGCCAGCGTCGAAGGCCCGGTCACCTCCGTCAGCACATTCAACTGCATCCGCTGCCCGCAGCCGGACGCCACCACCCCCTCGCGCCACTCGCCCGCCACCGGAGCCCCCAAAGCGTCAAATTTCAGCGGCGCATAGACCGCCACCTCCGGCGCCTCGGCATACGTCGCCGTCCGGCAGCCCAACGCCGCCCAGGCCGGCGTCGCCGCGGCATCCGCCAGCACCGCCTGCCGGTGCCCCGGATTCTGCATCACCGCCGCAAACTGCTGCGCGGAGGCATTGCCCTGCGCCTGCCCAAACGCCCAGCCCGGCGCCAACAGCATCACCACCAAAACCCAACCGCGCATACCGCCTCCTTGCCCCGGCCCATCGCCTTGGCTACCCATCACTCATGGACGATTTCGACGCGCTGTTAAACTCCCGCGGCATCACCCAGAATTTCGGCGCCTACGTCACCGCCGCCGCCTTCAGCCGCGCCGGCACCCACGCCGCCTTCGCCCTGGGTGACGGCACCCTCCGCCTCACCGACGAAACCACCTGGACCACCATCACCGCGCACGAAGGCGCCATCCTCACCCTCACCCAGGACGTCACCGCCGAAAATTTCCTCACCGGCGGCGACGACGGTTTTTTGCGCCGCCACACGCCAGACGGCCAGTCAACGGACCTGCAATCCTACGGCATGAAATGGGTCGAGCACGCCGTAAGCTGGGCCGGCGCCAAATCCGTCCCCCTCATCGCCTGCTCCGCCGGCAAATTTTTGCACCTGCTCGACGCCCAAGGCCAAAGACTGCGCTCATTGCCCCACCCTTCAACGGTCACCGGTCTCGCCTTCGACGCCAAGGGCAAGCGTATCGCCGCCTCGCACTACAACGGCGCCTCGCTCTGGTTCACCGCCAGCCAGTCGGAAACCCCGCGCCTGCTGGAATGGAAAGGCAGCCACACCGGCGTCACCATCCACCCCGCGGGCGAGGCCCTGGTCACCGCCATGCAGGAAAACGCCCTGCACGGCTGGACGCTGCCGGAGGGCAAGCACATGCGCATGTCCGGCTACCCCGCCAAAACCGAATCTTTTGGCTTCACCAAATCCGGCCGCTGGCTCGCCACTTCGGGCGCCGACGCCATCGTGCTCTGGCCCTTCTTCGGCGGCGGCCCCATGGGCAAACCCCCGATGGAACTCGCCGGCCCGGACGGCGCCTTCGTCCGCAAAATCGCCACCCACCCCGAGCACGAAGTCGTCGCCGCCGGCTTCGACTCCGGCCTCACGGTGATCGCCGACATCCCAAAGGAACGCCTGCTCCCCGTCTGCGCCCCCGGCCGCGGCGCCATCACCGCGCTGGCCTGGAACCACACCGGCTCGCATCTGGCCCTCGGCACCGCCACCGGTTTTTGCGCCGTCATCGACTTCTCCAAAGCCTAGAACCCGTAGGATGGGTTAGCGCAGCTAACCCACCGCTTCACGCGCCAAAGCAAGCAGCGCTTTTTGAAAAAAGCGCGCAAAAACTTTTTATCTCCCCAGGCCCTTGAGCGGCCATACTGTGGCCGCTCAAAAGCCGGGAGAATCAAAAGTTTTTTGGTTACTTTTTTTCAAAAAAGTAACTGCTTTCCTCTCTCTCTTTCCCTAACTCAACGAAACCCATTCGCGCCCCGATAACACTATGACAGCAACCCTGTCCTTTGTGCGTCGACGCACAATCGACAGTATTTCTGTCCTATCGTTATTTAAATTAACAACCGACCCGCCAGCCCCGGCACCGAATCCACCACAAAATCCCAATCCTCCGCCGGCTCCGCCCGCGCATCCGGCGCGCCATACTCCATCGGCCGCCGCACGAACGCGGTCCGCAATCCCAACCGCCGCGCCGCGAGCAGATCATCATTATGCGCCGCCGCCAGCATCACCTCGCCCGGCGCCAAACCCAAAAACCGGCACGCCCCCAGATAAACTTCCGCATCCGGCTTGAAATGCCCAAAAATATCCGAGCCAAAAATCATATCCCACGCAAACCCGCAGAACTTCGCCAAATTCACCTGCAGCGCCACATGCCCATTGGACAACGAGGCCACCACAACCCCCCGCTTCAGCGCCAGAATCCCCGCCACGCTATCCGGCCAAGGCGCCAGCCGATGCCAAAGCCCCACCAGCTCCACCACATCCGCCTCAGAAAACGCCACGCCAAACCGCGGCCCCAGCGCCACCAGCGCCTCCCCATGCAGCACATCCAGCGAGGCAAATTCCCGCTCACCGCGCCGAACCGCGTCCATCGCCGGCTTGTACGCCCCGCGCCACGCATCCGTCAGCGCCAGCCAGTCCGCCGCCATGCCGCGCCTCTCCCCGAACGCCGAAAGCCCCGCAAAAACGCTGCCCCGCCAATCGACCAGCGTGCCAAACACGTCAAACACCACCGCCTTCACGGCAGGCACCGCGCCCATCACCGCCCGCCCGTCAGCATCAGCAACACCACCAGCGCCACCCCGGCGCCCTGCAGCCCGACGCGCCAGCGCATCAGTTTGTTGGACAATTGCGGGCTCCGCCCCGGGTCCGCCATGCCGATCGCCCCCACCAGCATCACCGCCACCACGGCGACCAGATCGATCCCCAGCAAGATCATCAAAAATGCTCTCATGCGCCAGATATAGCCCGGCACCCCCGATTGCGCACCCCAAACCCGAAAACCATGTCGCGCCCAAAAATTTGACTTAGGCGAAAAACCCGCCTTTGCCTCCCGCCATGCGCCGCCTCCTGACCCTCGTTGCCCTTTGCCTCGCCGTCGCGCCCGCCGTGGCGCAGACGACGATGCCGAGCCTCACGCTCCACCAATCCGCCGCCTCCAGCTTGCCCGCGAAAGCCGCCGCCAGCGCCATCATCCCCGGCTCGCCGCTCGCCGCCATCACGGGTGCCCCCACCAGCGGCGCCGCACCACAAAACGCCCCCGACCCCTTCGGTTCCGACAATTTTGGCCTCTCCATCATCAACCACATCACCGCCGGCGCCAGTTCCACCGTGTACGACTTCGCCGCCGCCATCCAGCACTCGACCGAGCTCACGCCGGTCTTCAGTTGGCTGAAATCCTATCCCAACGACCCCGCCCGCCGCGCCCGGCTGGCCGACGCCGTCATGGGTCTCCTGCTCGTCATCCTGCCGGCGCTAGGCGCGGAATTTCTGGTCCGCCTTGCGCTCTCCCGGCCGCGCGAAAGCCTCACCAGAAACGCCCTCGCCCGGCGAAAAATCGACTTTCCGGACCAGGACAACCTCGATGACGCCGAGCGCGGCAACATCGAGCCACCCAGCCGCCGCGTCTCCATCATCGCCTGGCTGCGCCGCTTCGCGCTCGCCAGCATCTTCATCTTTCTCGTCCTGCTGCCGGTCCTGGCGTTCGCCGGCACCACCGGAATCCTGCTCGCCTCCAGCCTGATCCGCACCCATTCCACCCACCTTATCGTCACCGTCGCCGGCAACGCCTACCTGCTTTGGCGGATGGCCAGCGTCCTGCTCACATTCCTCTATGCGCCGGATGCGGAGGATTTCCGGCTGATCCACACCACCAATCGCCGCGCCGCCTGGCTGACCACCAGCTTTTCCAACATCGTCATCACCATCGCCGCCGGCTTCTGGGTCATCACCAGCGCCGAAGTGCTCGGTTTGCCACACGCCGGCGCGCAGGTGCTCGTCCTGCTCATCGGCCTGGCCGTTCACATCGAAATCGCGGTCCTCATCTGGCAAAGCCGTCGCATCGTCGCCGGCTGGATCCGGGGCCAGCCGAAGGAAGCCAAACTCGCCTTCGGCATCCGGCCGCGCCTGGCCGCTATCTGGCACTTCATCGCCCTGTTCTACGTGCTGGCCATCTGGGTCGCCTACGCTGCCGGCGTGCACAACGCTTTTGGCGTGCTGCTGCGCGTCGTCGCGGTCTTCGTCGGCGCGCTGGTCGGCGCGCGCCTCATCTGGTTCGGCTTCATCACCGGGCTCGATCGGCTGCTGGACGAAGAAGCCGAGGAAACCCGCAGCCACCCGATGCTGCGCGAACGCATCCGCGCCTATAAATCGCTGCTCAAACTCACCATCCGCGTCATCGTCTTCGGTCTCGTCATCGCCCTCATGCTGCAGGGCTGGGGTGTCAACATCATTCCCTGGCTGCTCAGCGACCCGCTCAGCCGCGGGCTGATCAACGCCTTCATCGCCATCATCATCACCGTCGCGGCGGCACTGACGCTCTGGGAGCTGGCCAACTACCTCATCACAAGCCGCATCGAAACGCTCTCCCAGGCCGGCAAGGCCCGCCAGGCGTCGCGCCTGAAAACCCTGCTGCCGATGCTGAAAGCCTCGATCGGCGTCGTCATCTTCCTCACCGCCGCGCTGATCTGCCTCAGCCAGATCGGCGTCAACCTGGTGCCGTTGCTCGCCGTCTCCGGCGTCGCCGGTATCGCCATCGGCTTCGGCTCCCAAAAACTCGTGCAGGACATCATCACCGGCCTCTTCTTATTGCTCGAAGACGCCATCCAGGTCGGCGACACCGTCACCCTGGCCGGCATGTCCGGCACCGTCGAACAGCTCTCCATCCGCACCATCCGGCTGCGCGGCGGCGACGGCTCGATCAACATCATCCCGTTCTCGGCGGTCACCACAGTCACCAACATGACTCGGGACTTTGGCTACGCGCAAATCTCCATCACCGTCAGCTACAAGGAAAACATCGACCACGTCTCCGCCATCCTGATGGACATCGCCAAACAAATGCGCGCCGAACCGCAATGGGGCGCGCAGATGCGCGACGACCTGCAGCTCTTCGGCCTGGACTCCTTCGGCGATTACGGCCTCGTCCTGCTCGGCCAAATCCGCACCGGCCCCGGCCAGCACTGGGCCGTCCGCCGCGAATTCTACGGCCGCGTCCAGCGCCGCTTCGCCGAAGAAGGCATCCAAATCCCGCATAACCAGCAAACCGTCACCCTCGACCCCGCCGGCTTCGCGCTGATGCGGGAGCCTCCTGAAAGTAAGCAAGGCCAGGGGGCTCCGCCCCCTGGACCCC
>PLFB01000177.1 GCA_003137135.1 Acetobacteraceae bacterium | reverse complement strand
TTCAAAAAAGAAGTTCTTGCTTCACTTTAGCAATTCGTCACGCCGCGCATAACGATCATACGAAGTAACGGAGCGCGCTAGGAGTAGCCTTTCTCCGGATGGCGGAGGTGCCAGAGGCGTTCGTGGGCGGCGACCAGGCTTTCGATGCTTTTGCGGCGGTTGGCGTCCGGCGCCACCGTGCGGCGGGTGAGCATGCTTTCCAGAATGTGCAGCAATTGCTCGCCGATTTCGTAGTCGCCCTGGTCGCAGGCGTGGTGAAAGGCGATCAGGATCTTGTCCGACAGGCGACGGCTGTAGCGCGGCGCGTTGCCGGCTTGCTTTAAGGCGTCGATCCCGGTGTCGTCGTTTTCATTCACGATGGTCGATCCATTCCAAGCCCGGTCTGGCGTTTGCGCAACGATCTAAATCCTAAGACGAGATTTCTTTTTTATGCTAAAGCGAACAGTCGAAGACGGTAAAGCGTTACACCGTTTCTAATTTATGCGCCAATAAAAAAAATTTGGCAAGCTTCTCAATCACTAACAGCCGCTTTCTGCCATCAGATATGATAAATAACGATCTTAGGTTGCAATAAGCCGCACCAGGTTGTGCGCCGCACCGGCCAAATTATTCCGCGGGCAGAAGATTGGCGGGCTCGGCGGTGGAAAAATCCGCAAAGGCGTCCTCCCAGTTGCCGGTGGTGCTGGCCTTGCTGTACTCGGTGGAGCGGTTTTCAAAGAAATTGGCGTGCTCCACGGCGTTCAGCATGTCGTCCAGCCAAGGCAACGGGTTTTTGGCGACGTGGAACAGCGGGTTGAGGCCGAGCTGGGTCAGCCGGCGGTCCGCGATGTAGCGAATGTAGCGTTTGACTTCCTCGGCGGTCAGGCCCTCGACGGCGCCGAATTCGAAGGCGAGGTCGATGAAGGCGTCCTCGTGGTCCACGATGGTGGCGCAGGTCAGGTAGATTTCGCGGCGCAGGTCTTCGGTCCAGATCTCCGGATTTTCCTGCACGAAGGTGCGGAACAGTTTGATGATGGAGATACAGTGGAGCGATTCGTCGCGGACGGACCAGGAGATGATCTGGCCCATGCCCTTCATCTTGTTGAAGCGCGGGAAATTCAGCAGGATGGCGAAGCTGGCGAAAAGCTGCAGGCCTTCGGTGAAGGCGCCGAAGGCTGCCAGGGTCTTGGCGATGTTGTGCTTCGAATCCATCGTAAAACCGTGCATGAAATCGTATTTATCCTTCATCTCCTTGTATTTGAGGAAGGCGGTGTATTCGACTTCGGGCATCCCCACCGTGTCCAGCAAATGCGAATAGGCGGCGATGTGCACGGTTTCGATGTTGGAGAAGGCCGAGAGCATCATCAGCACCTCGGTGGGTTTAAACACCTGGCTGTAGTGCTTCATGTAGCAGTTGTTCACCTCGACATCCGCCTGGGTAAAGAAGCGGAAAATCTGGGTGAGCAGGTTGCGCTCGGATTTGGTGAGGTTTTTGTGCCAGTCTTTGACGTCGTCGGCGAGCGGCACCTCCTCCGGGAGCCAGTGCACGCGCTGCTGGGTCAGCCAGGCTTCGTAGGCCCAGGGGTAGCGGAAGGGCTTGTAGACGGGGTTTTCGGTGAGGAGGTCGAGGCGGAGGGGGAGTTGGTCGGGGGCGTGAGCGCTCATGTGTGATGCCTTAAGACGGGTGCGGGGCGGAGACCTGGGTTCTTGCGCCTAAAGTGGTGGGTTAGCTTCGCTAACCCACCCTACGGTTTCGGGTTTTATTGGCAGGCCAGGCATTCTTCATAGTTGGTTGAAGACGCCGCAAGCGGTACGGCGCCAGCTTCCAGGGGGATGCCGGTGAATTCGTCGGGGCGCACGGCTTTTTCCGAGACGTTGTCGGCGCGCTGGATGGAGAGCGAACGGCAGTAGTAGAGGGATTTGACGCCTTTTTTCCAGGCCGAAAAATGGATCTGGTGCAGGTCGCGCTTGGAGACGTCGGCCGGGACGAAGACGTTGATGGACTGGCTTTGGCAGATGAAGGGCGTGCGGTCGGCGGCGTGTTCGATGATCCAGCGCTGGTCGAGCTCGAACGCGGTTTTGTAGACGTCTTTTTCGTGCTGGGTCAAAAAATCCAGGTGCTGCACGGAGCCCTTTGTCAGGGTGATGGAGGACCAGGTTTCATCGTCGTCGCGGCCGTATTTTTCCAGCAGTTTTTGCAAGGGGCGGTTGCGCACGACGAAGCTGCCCGAAAGGGTTTTTTGCAAAAACACGTTGGCGGCGATGGGTTCGATGCCCGGAGACGTGTTGCCGGTGATGATGGAGATAGAAGCGGTGGGGGCGATGGCGATTTTGTGGGAAAAACGTTCTTCCACGCCGTAATCGGCCGCGTCGGGGCAGGGGCCGCGTTCGCGGGCGAGTTTTTTGGAGGCGGCGTCGGCGCCGGCGCGGATGTGCTTGAACATTTTGATGTTCCACACTTTGGCCATCACGCTCTCGAAAGGCACGTTCTGGTCCTGCAGGAAGGAGTGGAAGCCCATGACGCCGAGGCCGACCGAGCGCTCGCGCATCGCGGCGTATTTGGCGCGTTCCATGGTGTCCGGCGCTTTGTCGATAAAGTCCTGCAGCACGTTGTCGAGGAAGCGCATGATGTCCTCGATGAACAGCTCGTCCTTATGCCACTCGAACCAGGTTTCGAGGTTCAGCGAGGAGAGGCAGCATACGGCGGTGCGCTGCTGGCCGTGCTGGTCCAGGCCGGTGGGCAGCATGATTTCGGCGCAGAGGTTGGAGGTTTTGACTTCCAGGCCGGCGAGCTTGTGGTGCTGGGGCCGCGCGTCGTTCACGTGGTCGGAGAAGATGAGGTACGGCTCGCCGGTTTCGATGCGGGCGGTGAGGATGCGGATCCAGAGCGCGCGGGCGGAGATTTTTCGTACATGGGCGCGGTCTTTGGGCGAGGTGAGGACCCATGGTTCATCCGCCTCCACCGCGCGCATAAAGGCGTCCGAGATCAAAATGCCGTGATGGAGGTTGAGCGCCTTGCGGTTGGGGTCGCCGCCGGTGGGGCGGCGGATTTCGATGAATTCCTCGATTTCGGGGTGCCAGACGGGCAGATACACCGCCGCCGAGCCGCGGCGGAGCGAGCCTTGGCTGATCGCGAGGGTGAGGGAATCCATGACGCGGATGAAGGGGACGACGCCGGAGGTTTTGCCGTTCTGGCCGACCTTTTCGCCGATCGAGCGCAGATTGCCCCAATACGAGCCGATGCCGCCGCCTTTGGAGGCGAGCCAGACGTTTTCGTTCCAAAGTCCGACGATGCCTTCGAGGGAGTCGGACGCCTCGTTGAGGAAGCAGGAGATCGGCAGGCCGCGGCTGGTGCCGCCGTTGGAGAGCACGGGGGTTGAGGGCATGAACCACATTTTGGAGATGTAGTCGTACAGCCGCTGCGCGTGCGCGGCGTTGTCACCGTAATAGGAGGCGACGCGGGCGAACAGGTCCTGGTAGCTCTCGCCGGGCATCAGATAGCGGTCGTCCAGCGTGGCGCGGCCGAAATCGGTCAGCAGGGAGTCACGGCTGCGGTCGATATGCACCTGGTGGCGGCCGAACATCTGGATGCCGGTATCGATCAGCGATGCTTCGGTCTCCGGTTTAGAAATCATATTCATGTATCGCCGTCCCCGGTTAAGTTTACGCGCGTTGTTCGCGGGTAGGGATTACAACATATAGTTTGGCCGTCTTGCAACGACTACCAGATCAAGTCGGAGAGATTTATTTTCTGACTCGGCCTTGTGCCGAGTCCGGGTTGCGGAAAGGGCATTGGGGCCAAAAATGTTCCATGAATGTTCCAGGTAAGCCATGCGCGCCAGGCGTACAAGGGGCGGGCGAATCGGGTTTGCGGGGTTTTCGAGGGCGGTTATGGCAGGTTGTATGACCGGAGAGCGGCAGTTTTCGCATCAGGAGATTTTGGCGGTCGTGCGCGGCGTGTCACTGGCCATTCTGCTCTCGGCGCTCGACCAAACGATCGTGGTGCCGGCGGTGCCGCACATGGCGCGGGATTTTCATGCGGCTTCGCACGTGTCTTGGATTCTATCCGCGTATCTGCTGACGGGGACGGCGGCGATTCCGGTGTTTGGGAAATTGTCGGATATGTTTGGGCGGCGGGCGCTGCTGCTGGCGGCGATCGTGCTGTTTGTGGCGGCTTCGGTGGGGTGCGCGGCATCCGCCGGGCTGGCGGCGATGCTGTTTTGCCGGGCGGTGCAGGGAGTTGGGGGTGCTGGGCTGATTACGGTGGCGCAAGTGGCGATCGCCGACGTGGCGCCGCCGCGCCAGCGGGGGCGCTATCAGATTTATATGAGCGGGATGTGGGGCATTGCCTCCATCGGCGGGCCGGTGCTGGGCGGGTTTCTGGCGGATTCTCTCTCCTGGCGCTGGATTTTTTGGGTCAATCTGCCGCTCGGCGCCTGGGCTTATCTCTGGGCCGGGCGGGCGCTGAAAAATCTGCCGGTGACGGCGCCAGGCGGCCAAAAAATCGATTTTCTGGGGGCGCTGTTCCTGATGAGCGCCATCGCCGCCTGGCTGGTATTTTTGTCCTCCGGCGGGCGGGATTTTGGCTGGGTCTCACCGCCGGCGGCCGCGCTGCTGGCGGTGGGCGTGGCGGGGTTCTCAGCGCTGATCTGGCAGGAACGCCGGGCAAAAGCACCGATCCTGCCGCTGCATATTTTCGGCAACGGCGTGGTGCTGGGCGGGTTTTTGCTCTCCTTCACCAATTCGCTATGCACCTTCGGCGGCACGTTTCTGCTGCCATTGTATTTCCAGTACGTCCGCGACGGGTCGGCGCAAGCATCCGGGGCCTTCATGACGCCGTTTCTGCTGGCCTTCGTGGTGATGTCCTTCGCCGGCGGCCACATTTCCCGCTGGCTCGGCCGCACCAAACCCACCATGATGGCGGCCTTGACCGCCTGCCTGGCCGGTCTTTTACTCCTTGCCACCATGCGTCCCGCCACGCCGGTCGCGCTTTGCATCCTCTATATGTTGTTTTTGGGTGGCGGCATCGGCCTGGTGCAGCCGAACATCACCGTCGCCATCCAGAACGCCGCCGCGCGGGCGGATGTGGGCGTGGCGACCGGCAGCATGCTGCTGTTCCGCGCCATCGGCGGCGCCGCGGGCGCGACATTGGCGGGCACGGTCATGCTGGCGGCCGGCTTCCCGGCGGCATTTCTGGCCTGCGCCGTGGCGGCCGGGGTGGCGCTTGGGATTGCGGTGTGGATGCGGGATTCCTCGCTGCGGGCGACGAATTGAGCAAGCAAGAAGCGCTTTTTTGAAAAAAAGCGCAAAAAACTTTTGCTCCCCCCAGGCGGGGGGCCTTTTTTTCAAAAAAGTAACTGCTTTCTAACGCCGCTCGCCGACCCCTTTGAACGAATCGCCCCGTGCCGTCATCTGCCGCACCGGATCTGGCAACTGGAGAGTCATTTGCGCAACTGGTTGATCAAACATTCCCGCGCCGGCCGGAGTTTTTCTGCCGCACTCCTCTGCTTGCTGCTGCTCGGCGCCTGGCCGGGCGCGGCGCACGCGCAAACCGGCCTAGCACCGTCAGCCAGCTTCGATTGCAGCAAAGCCAACGGCCCCGACGAACAGATCATCTGCGCGAGCGGCGCGCTTGAGCAGGATGATTCGCTGCTCGCTTCCTCGTACCAATCCGCCCTCGCCGCATTTCCAGACGCGACTTATCAACTGAAGCTGGACGAACGCGCCTGGATCAGGACGCGCGACGCCATGTGCCATGTCACCAGCGCGACGAAACTCCGTGGCGCCGACGGGCAAGTCCAAAAGCCGTTTATCTCCTGCTTCCTGAAGCTTTATCAAGCGCGAACGCTCTACCTGCAGGCGCTGGCGGAGCCGACCGCGATTTTCCCCGGCCGCGCGCCGGGCGTAATGGCGATTTTCACCTCGCCAGGAAGTGGGCCGACCACCATTAATATTGTTCAACCGCCGCCGGCCGGCAAAGCCACGCCGCCTGGCATGTCAATGAAGCTGGACATCGCGCAATCGCAGTTGACGAGCATCGTCGCACGCATCAGCGCGCTCTACCCGCACGGCTTCAGCCAACCCAGCCACACCGACATGACCTGCAAACTGGCGCTGCAGGGTGTGTTCCCGCCTTTCATGATGCAGGGCGGCCCCTGCATCGACGGCGTGCGCTCGACATATCCGCGCTCGCCCTGGGGCAGCATGATCACGATTTACGCGCCCTGGGCCGACAACTATGACAACGCGGCCGACGTCTTTCAGGTCGATTTCCAGCTTTACACCATCAATCCCAACCCGTGCGCCGATCTCATCGGTGCCATTTTGAAATCAGGACTGACGGTCAAAATGGTCCGCGTTTATACCGCGCGCGGTCCGACGATCGACCCAAAAACCCCAGCCCCGGCGGCGCCTGCCTGCTTTGATGCCGGTTTTGATTTCCGGCTTTGAGGCGGTACGTTGTCAAAACGCCAAACCGGCGCCGTGGCGCAAGACAGCCTCCGCCGCCGGCGTCAGGCCTTGCTCGCCGTGCAGGATGAGGCCCGGAAGAATCTTGTCCTGGGTTTTTGAGCCCTTGCGTCCTGCGATGATGATCTGGTTCGCCGGCCGTCCGGCGCGGGGCCAAAGCGGAAACAGCGCGAGCGCGCCATGCCGCGCGGCGCGGAGCGCGGTGGCCGCCTCGGAGAGAGCGGCGGCGGGGAGAATGAGGGTTATGGAACCTTCAGGCTTCAGCGCCTTGGTCAGGGCGGCGAGCCATTCGCTCAGCAGGCCAGGCGGGGCGTGGTGCGCCAGCGCGCGGATGGCATCGGGCGAGTTGGTGCTGGCGGCGCCGTGCCAGGGCGGGTTGGCAAGGATGTGATCGAATTTTTGGTCCGGCGGATGGGCGGCGTCGGCCGTGATGGCAGAAAAGGTTTCTAAGCCATTAATTTTAAAGTTTTCGGTCGCTAGATCCGTCAACACGGGATCGATTTCCAGCCCCAGCCCCGTGAGCCCGGGAACCCGGTGCGCCAGGCACAGCAGCGCGGCGCCGGCGCCGGTGCCGGCTTCCAGCACGGATTCGCCGGGCTTGGCCGGCACGGCGGCAGCCAAAAGCACCGGCTCAAAACCCGAGCGATGGCCGGCGGCGAACTGGCGGTAGCGGATTTTGCCGTCGAGCAGCGTGCCCTCCGTCGTCTTCACAACTCGCCTGCCTCCCGAAGCACCCGCCGCGCCGCCAAAACCTCGGCCGACGGCACCGCCAGCCGCCGCTGAATCGCGGAAACGCTGCCCTCCGCCACCGCCATGTTGGTGTCATACAGCACCGGGTTCAGCCCGGCGTCGCGCAGCAACAGAACCAGAAAACTCAGGCGGACGGAATTGTTGGTGGCCAGCAGAACTTCCATAACAATCCTTTCGCCTTGACCCTGTTTGACCCGGACCGATATGGTGACCACAGTTCGCGTGAAAGCAAGACGGGATTCGGATTTGGATGGTTCAACGGCCTTAACGATCGACGCCCTGACGCGGCTGACGGCCGCGCTGGACGCTGATTTGCAGGCGACGAACCGCGCCATCGTGGCGAAAATGGAATCTCCGGTGGCGCTGATCCCGCAGCTGGCGGCGCATCTGGTGGCCGCCGGCGGCAAGCGGCTGCGGCCTTTGCTCACGCTGGCGTCGGCCAGGTTGTGCGGGTATGAGGGCGAGCGGCACGTGCAGCTGGCGGCGTGCGTGGAATTCATCCATACCGCCACGTTGCTGCACGACGATGTGGTGGATGAGAGCGTGCTGCGACGCGGCCTGGCCAGCGCCAACGCCGTGTTCGGCAACAAGGCCTCCGTGCTGGTGGGAGATTTTCTGTTCGCCCGCGCGTTTCAGTTGATGGTCGCGGACGGCTCGCTCGACGTCCTCAGAATCCTCTCCGCCGCCGCGGCCACCATCGCGGAGGGCGAAGTGCTGCAGCTCACGACGCAGAACGACCTCGCGACCACGGAGCAAAAATATTTTGAGGTGATCCGCGGCAAAACCGCCGCCTTGTTCGCGGCGGCCTGCGAGGTGGGCGGCGTGATCGCCGGCCGTCCCGAAGCCGAATGCGCGGCCCTGGCAACCTACGGCATGGACCTGGGCATGGCGTTCCAACTGGTGGACGACGCGCTGGATTATAATGCCAGCGTCGCCGAGCTCGGCAAAACCATCGGCGACGATTTCCGGGAAGGCAAACTCACCTATCCAGTGCTGATCGCCATCGCCGAGGGCAACGAAGCCGAAACCGCGTTCTGGGCCCGCACCCTGGGCGAGGGCAACCAGACCGAACAGGACCTGGCGACGGCGCTGAGTTATATCAGCCGTCACAACACCATCGAGCGCACCATCTCGCGCGCCGAAACGTTTGCCGCCTCCGCCTCCGCCGCGCTGAACACCCTGCCGGCCAGCCCGATGCGCGACACCATGCAGGACGTGGCCACCTATACCACGGCACGGCGGCATTAGGCGGCGCGCGATAGGCGGAGCAAGAAAGCGGCGCTTTTTGAAAAAAGCGCGCAAAAACTTTTATGAATCTGGACCGTGCCGGTGAGACCGCCGGTTGCTATCGTCACCGGTGCGTCGCAGGGGATCGGCGGCGGCGGCGCGATCTCGCCCGGGACCGCGGCTAACGCTTGACTTTATACGAAATCTCGTATAATCAAAACGATGACACTGGCGAGACCAAAGAAAAAGCCCGTCGAATTTGTGGGATCGTCTCTCGATGATATTCGAGGTTTCCCAGAAACCGCCAGGCGAGAAGTGGGGTCGCAAATACGACGAATTCAGTATGGCGAGGAGCCTGACGACTGGAAGCCCATGCCGTCGATCGGTACGGGCGTGAACGAAATCAGACTCCGGGATGACGGCGATCAATACCGGGTCATTTACATTGCGAAGCTGGCCGAAGCGGTTTTTGTTCTTCATGCCTTTCAGAAAAAGACTCGCAAAACCGCGAAACATGATCTCGACTTGGCCAAGAGGCGGCTGCGCGAATTGCTACAGGAGTTGGAACAATGAAGCGGCAGAAATTCGATGACGCCTTTGACGCGATCTGCGACACTCCCGAGGAAGCCGAAAACCTAAAACTGCGGGCCGACCTCATGCGCGAACTGGCCAGCCGCATCGCCGGCATGAGTCAGCAGGAAGCCGCAACGCTCCTCGGCGTCACCCAGCCCCGCGTGTCCGAACTCGTGCGCGGAAAAATCAGCTATTTTGCGCTTGATAAGCTCGTCAACATGGCGGCACGTGCCGGCCTCGGGGTGACGCTCACAGTCCACAAGCGCGACCTGGCCGCCTGAGGCCCAAAAAAGCCGCCGCAATCCAACGCCGGCCGCATGTGAACAGGGTCATAGGTTGAATGAGGTTTTTAGAAAAAACTTCGTTCTTTCTACTTGCCTCGTTCTCCCGATTGCCCAGCGTGTGAAGCCGCCACCCTAGCATCGGCGCGGCGGCCGGTGGTAAGAGCTGCGCTGGTTTCGGGATGAGGTCGGGCGTTGGCTGGGCATTCGCAGTTCAAGAATATCATGCACCGCAAGGGCGCGCAGGATGCGCGCCGCGCCCGCGCGTTCGCAAAAATGATCCGGGAAATTACCGTGTCTGCCCGCCAGGGGCTGCCGGATATGGGCAGCAATCCGCGGCTGCGCTCGGCGGTGATGGCGGCGCGGGCGGCGAATATGCCGCGCGATACCATCGAGCGCGCGATCAAGAAGGCGAGCGGGGCGGGGGCGGGGGATGATTATGAGGAGGTGCGCTACGAGGGCTATGGCCCGGCCGGCGTCGCAGTGATCGTGGAGGCGCTGACGGATAACCGGAACCGGACGGCCTCGGCGATTCGGGCGGCGTTCAACAAGCATGGCGGTGCGCTGGGCGAGACGAATTCGGTGTCGTTCATGTTTTCGCGCGTCGGCGTGGTGCGCTATCCGGGCGCGGTCGCGGATGCGGAGGCAATGCTGGAGGCCGCCATTGAAGCGGGCGCCGACGACGTGGTGAGCGGCGCGGACGGGCATGAGGTGATTGTGGGGGTAGAAGGGTTTTTTGCCGTGCGCGATGCGCTGGAGCAGCGGTTTGGCACGCCGGCGGAGGCAAAGATCGAATGGCGGGCGAACGTGACGAGCGTGCTGGATGAAGACAAGGCGGCCGCTGTGCTCAAATTGCTGGATGTGCTGGACGAGGATGATGACGTACAAAACGTGTATGCGAATTTCGAGATCCCGGATGACGTGATGCAGAGACTTTCCGCGTGATCCGGCTGCTCGGGATTGATCCGGGTTTGCGGTTTACGGGCTGGGGGGTGGTGGAGTCGGACGGCAACCGGCTGCGGCATGTGGCGGATGGGGTGATTTCCACGGAAGCCATATCTGATGTGCCGCTGCGGCTGAAATTTTTGGATGACGCGCTGGCGGTGCTGCTGGAGCGGTTTGCACCGGACGAGGCGGCGGTGGAGGAGACCTATGTCAACCGCAACGCCACGGCGACGCTGAAATTGGGCTATGCCCGTGGTGTGGCGCTGCTGGCGCCGGCGCGGCGGGGGATTCCGGTGTTTGAGTATGGTGCCAAGACGGTAAAGATGGCGGTGGTGGGGACGGGGAATGCGGATAAGGTGCAGGTGGGGCTGATGGTGCGCAGGCTGCTGCCCGGCGCGGTGCAGGGCAGGGCGGATGCGGCGGACGCGCTGGCGGTGGCGATTTGCCATGCGCACCATCGCACGGCGCTGAAGTGGAAAGTGCCGGCGTGATCGCGAAATTGCGGGGGGTGGTGGATGGGATCGAGGATGGGCGTTGCGTGATTGACGTCGGCGGGGTGGGGTATCTGGTGTTTTGCTCCACCCGCACCCTTGGCGCGCTGCCGGCGGCGGCGGGGGTCACGTCACTGCTGATCGAGACGCAGGTGCGGGAGGACGCGATCGCGCTGTACGGGTTTGCCACGGGGGCGGAGCGGGAATGGTTCCGGCTGCTGATCACGGTGCAAGGCGTCGGCGCCAAGGTGGCGCTGGGGATTTTATCTGCCCTTTCGCCCGATGAACTGGTGGCGGCAATCGCGCGCCAGGATAAGGCGGCGCTGACGCGCGCGCCGGGCGTGGGTCCGAAACTGGCCGTCCGATTGGTTACTGAGCTGCGCGAGAAGGCGGGGGCGATGCCGGGCGGCGGCGGCGGGGCGGATTTACCGGCGCCGGTGGCGGGGCGCGGGCATGTGTTTGACGCGGTCTCGGCGCTGACGAATTTGGGCTACCGGCGGGCGGAGGCGGAGGCGGCGGTGGCGAAGGTGGTGGCGGAGGCCGGGGACGATGCGGCGATTGATGTGTTGATACGGGGCGGGCTGAAGGCGCTGGCCAGGTGAGGGGGGGTGAAGAGAAGGATGGTGGGTTGCGCTTCGCTTACCCACCCTACGGGCCGGGGCTATGAGCGGGGACCGGATTTTGTCCGGCGAACGGGCGGCGGAGGATTTTCAGGAAACCTCACTGCGGCCGCAGAGTTTGGATGATTTTACGGGCCAGCAATCCAGCCGGGAAAATCTAAAAGTGTTTATCTCGGCGGCGCGGGCGCGGGGGGAGGCGCTGGACCATGTGCTGCTGCATGGGCCGCCGGGGCTGGGGAAGACCACCTTGGCGCAGATTATCGCGCGGGAGATGGGCGTGGGGTTCAAGGCGACGTCGGGGCCGGTGATCCAGAAATCGGGGGATCTGGCGGCGATTTTGACCAATCTGCAGGCGCGGGATGTGCTGTTCATCGATGAAATTCATCGGCTCCAGCCGGCGATCGAGGAGATTCTCTACCCGGCGATGGAGGATTTTCAGTTGGATCTGATCATCGGCGAGGGGCCGGGGGCACGGACGGTGCGGATTGATCTGCAGCCATTCACGTTGGTTGGCGCCACCACCCGGTCCGGGCTGCTGGCCACACCCTTGCGGGACCGGTTTGGGATACCGCTGCGGCTGGTGTTTTATACGGTGGCCGAGCTGACGCGGATCGTGGCGCGGATGGCGGAAAAGCTGGCGATGAACCTGACGCCGGACGGCGCCTCGGAAATCGCGCGCCGTTCGCGCGGCACGCCGCGCATCGCAGGGCGGCTGACGCGGCGAATACGGGATTTTGCGGCGGTGGCCGGGCTAAGAATCGTGGACCGGGACGCCGCCGACGCGGCGCTGAAAAAGCTGGATGTGGACCAGGCCGGGCTGGACGCGATGGACCGGCGGTATTTGCTCCGCCTGGCCGATCACCATGCCGGCGGGCCGGTAGGGGTGGAGACGCTGGCCGCCGCACTGGCGGAGGCGCGGGATACCCTGGAGGACGTGGTGGAGCCTTATTTGATCCAGGAGGGTTTTTTGGTGCGCACCAGCCGGGGGCGGATGCTGGGCGAGCCGGGCTGGCGGCATTTGGACAAAGTGCCGCCACGAAAAAGCGATAATCAGTTGGATTTATTGGGAGATGAATAGGATTTGGTCCTGCCCGGAAGTACGCGGTTGTTTCGCCGGAAGAAGAAGAATTATCCGCAGATGACGCAGATGACGCAGATGAGGGCGGATCGGTTTGGTTTCTTGTCCCATCTTTTACCGGGAGGCCTTAGCTTTAAGTTATCCGCGCTATTGCGAGCGAAGCGGGCGCCATCCATCTTCCGTGCCGGTTGCTAGAAAGATGGATTGCTTCGCAAGTGCTCGCAATGACGTGGAGGGGTCAGGGTCCAGGCCGTTTGGTATTCATCTGCGTCATCTGCGTCATCTGCGGATAACTCTTCTTTCGCGCCACGAAGAGGAGCTCGTTCGCCGCGCCGCGCTGTTTCCACACAAACAGGCCCAGAGTCACAAAAGCTTTTTGCTTCTTTTTTTCAAAAAAGAAGTTCTTCCTTGACCTTCCGTCACCCCGTACGCGTCTATTACCAGGACACCGACGCCGGCGGCATCGTCTATCACGCCAACTACCTCTGCTTTGCCGAGCGGGCCCGCACGGAGGCTCTGCGCGCCATGGGCATCCCCCATGCCGAGATGGTGAAAGACCACGGGGTCATGTTTGTGGTGCGCCGCATCAATTTGGACTATCAGCGCCCGGCGCGTCTCGATGATGAACTCACCATCGAGACGCGCATCGTCGAAGTCGGCGGCGCCAGCGCTACACTTCGTCAAACTTTTCGGCGCGACAGCGACTCGCTGGCTGTGCTGGATGTCTGGCTTGGCTGCGCCCGCGTGCCGGATGGCCGCGCCGCGCGGATGCCAAAAACCTGGCGCGCCAGGATGACGGATGGGATTTGGAAAGGGGTATAGGTTGCGATGAAGTGGTTTTTGGCGCTGGTGCTGACGTTCGCCGGGATCGGAGTGGCGGAGGCGCAGACGGCGGATCAATCGGTCGGCACCGCGGGCCTGGCGTCGCCAGGTGCGAATCTCTCGCTGATGAACCTGTTCCTGCAGGCCGACGTGGTCGTGCAGATCACGATGGGGATTTTGCTGCTCGCCTCGGTCTGGGTGTGGGCGATCATAATCGAGAAATCCATCACGCTGGGCCGCGTGAACAAGGAAGCCAACGTGTTCGAGGACGGCTTTTGGTCCGGCGGCAGCCTGGACGACCTGTATGACCGCGAGGGCGCCGACCCGACCAACCCGATGGCGGCGGTGTTCGGCGCGGCAATGAGCGAGTGGCGGCGCACGGTGCGGATCGCGGGGACGGATATCGGCCACACCGCTGTGCGCGAGCGGGTGGACCGCGCGATGAACGTGACCACGATGCGTGAAATGGACCGGCTGGAGCGCTATATGATCTTTCTGGCGTCTGTGGGGTCCACAGCACCTTTTGTGGGTCTGTTCGGTACGGTTTGGGGCATCATGCACTCTTTTTCCGCCATCGCGGCGATGCATAATACCGATCTGGCGGTGGTGGCGCCCGGCATCGCCGAGGCGCTATTCGCCACCGCCATCGGCCTGGTCGCCGCCATCCCGGCGGTTCTGGCCTTTAACAAGATTTCCAACGATTTGGCGCGCTTCGCCTCCCGTCTGGAAGGGTTTGCTTCGGAATTTTCGGCGATCCTGTCACGGCAGACGGAGGAAAAAGCGTAATGGCAATGATGGGCAATGTCGGCAAGCGCCGCGGGCGCTACCGGCCGATGGCGGAGATCAACGTGACGCCGCTGGTTGATGTGATGCTGGTGCTGCTGATCGTGTTCATGGTCACCGCCCCGTTGATTACGTCGGGCGTGGACGTGAATCTGCCGCAGGCGAACGCGAAACCGGTGAATTCTGACTCCACGCCGATCGTGATCTCCGTGAACGCGCAGGACCAGGTGTTTATCGGCAACAACCAGATTCCGCTGGCGAACCTGGTCGCCACCCTGCAGCAATCCTCGCAGGGCGACCAGACCCGCCGCATTTTTGTGCGCGGCGACAGCAGCGTGTCCTACGGCGACATGCTGCAGGTGATGGCGACGATCACCGATGGCGGTTTTACGAAAGTGGCGCTGCTGGCCAAACAGCCGGACGCCGCACCCGCGCAGTGACGGTTTAGGCGGGCGGACGGGCAGAAAAAATGTATTTTGGCATGCGCCGCAGCACGGTCATTTCGTTCACGCTTCATGCGCTGATCATCCTCGCCGCGATCCTGACGCTGCCGACGCCATCGCTGCCGCCGGCGGCGGATGATGACGACTCAATGTCGGTGGTATTCAGCCCGGCGCCGGCGATGCACTCCGACGCCAAAGGCCACCACGCCGCGCCGCATGAACTGGCCATAGAGCATCACGCGCCAAAGGCCCCAACGCCTAAAGTGACCAAGCCGATTGTGCAGCCGCCGCCGCCGCCACCGCCACCGCCGCCAACGCCCAAAGCGGCCGAATTGCCCAAGCCGCCGCAGCCGCAGCCACCGCCCCCACCGCCCGCACCCAGCCTGAATGCCGCTGTCGTGCCGCCGCCGCCGCCCAAAACGCAGCCCAAAAGCACGTCCACGGCGCAGCAGCCGCCGCTGCCCATGCCGCCACCCCCCATGCCGCCGGCGCCGTCCCAAAGCACCACGCACCAGCAACATGTCGTGAAGACGCCCGTCCCCTTGAGCAAATCCGTGCTCAACACCCTGCAGTTCCTGCACACGCTGCAGAAGCAGGACAAACCCCCCACCTCGGTCTACAACCCGGACGCCGGCGGCGCGCCGGACGCCGGCGGCAGCGCCACCAGCACCGCGGAGACCGGCCTGACCCAGGCTGACAAGGACGCCATCGGCAACCACGTACGGCCGTGCTGGGACATCGACGGCGAAGCGCCGAACATCGACCAGCTCAGCGTGACGCTGCAGGTCCAGACCGACGGCACCGGCACGGTGCACAACGCGGTGGTGGCGCCGGAGGATCAGGACAAGCTGACCGATCCGATTTTTTATGCGTTTGCCCAGCGGGCGATTAACGCGGTGATGAACGTGCAATGCGCGACGCTGCCCCTGCCGCAGTCGATGCTAGGGCAGGACCAGACGTTTGAATTTCATTTCAGCCCGTGATCTCTCCCCGTCATGGCCAGCGTAGCGGGCGCCATCCATCCTTTCGTGCCGCTAGCGAGAAAGATGGATGGCTTCGCTTCGCTCGCCATGACGGCTGGAGCTGGGCCGTGGGCCGGAGAGGTCAAAGCTCCCATGTCCCTGAGTAACAAAAGTTTTTTGGTTCCCCAGGCGGGGCGCCTTTTTTTCAAAAAAGAACATTCTTACTTGCTTTTTTCCTGAATAGAGGATTTTCGATGCGCCATTTTCGTCCGTTTTTTCCGACCACCTCGCGGCGGTTTGTGCTGGGGGCGGGGGCGGCAACTCTCGTGCTGCCCGGCCTGGTGCGGCCCAGCCTGGCGCGGGCGCAGAGCGCGCCGCCGGCGCCGGCTGGGGATCAGACGATTAATGTCTCCGGGGCGCAGACGGCGCCGATTCCCATCGCGATTCCGCTGTTCACGGACCCGACCGGCGCGCCGTCGGATATGGGGGCGCAGATCGCGGGGGTGCTGTCGGATGATCTGGGGCATAGTGGGCTGTTCGCGCCGATCGATCCGGCGTCGTTCGTGCCAAATTCCATCGCCAACGGCACGCCGGTCTGGGCCAACTGGTCCATCCTCAACGCCCAGGCGCTGATCACGGGCGACGTCTCCGACCAGGGCGGCGGCCAGCTGCGGGTCGAATTCCGGCTCTGGAACGTCACCCAGCAAACCCAGGTGACGGGCACCGCCTTCACCACCACGCAAGCCAACTGGCGCCGCATCGCGCACATCATCGGCGACACCGTCTATCAGCAGATCGTCGGCGAAAAAGGCTATTTCGACTCCCGCGTCGCCTACATCTCCGAAGCCGGCCCGGTCACCAGCCGCATCCGCCGCCTGGCGGTGATGGACTATGACGGCGCCAACAACCAGTTCCTCACCGACGGTTCCTCGATGGCCCTCTCCCCCCAGTTCAACCCGGTGCGCCAGCAGCTCGCCTTCGTCTCGTTCCAGGACAACGACCCGCGGGTCTACCTGTTCGACATGCAGAGCGGCGAGCAACAGCTCGTCGGCAGCTTTGGCGATCTGACCATCGGGCCGCGGTTTTCGCCGGACGGCAATTCGCTGCTCATGTCCGTCAGCCGCGGCAACGGCGCCGCCATCGTGCGCGTCAGCCCAAGCGGCGGTGGCATGACGGAACTCACCGACTATTCCTCCATCAACGTCACCCCCAGCTTCTCGCCAGACGGGTCGCAAATCGTGTTCAACTCGGACCGTGACGGCGACCAGCAGTTGTTCGTGATGGGCGCCGACGGTTCCGGCGCCAAACGCATCAGTTTTGGCAACGGCCAGTACGCCGAGCCCGCCTGGTCGCCGCGCGGCGATCTGATCGCCTACACCCGCTGGGGTTCCGGCGGCTTCTCGATCGGCGTCATGGCCCCCGACGGCAGCGGCGAGCGCATCCTCAGCCAAGGGTTTCTGGTGGAAGGTGCCACGTTCTGCCCGAACGGCCGCGTCATCATGTTCTACCGCCAAACCCCCAGCGAAGGCGGCCACGATTCCCGCCTGGTCACCATCGGCATCGACGGCTTCAACGAACGCCTGGTGGATACGCCGACGGACGCCTCCGACCCATCCTGGGGGCCGCTGCTGACTTGACGAAAGTCAGAAAGTAAGGAAGCAGTTACTTTTTTGAAAAAAAGTAACCAAAAAACTTTTGCTTCCCATGGCTTTTAAGCGGCCAAACTTTGGCCACTCAAAAGCCCGGGGAGATCAAAAAGTTTTTGCGCGCTTTTTTCAAAAAGCGCTGCTTTCTTCCAGCCCCTCCCATGCAGCCCCCACCGCAGGATTAACATTTCCCTTAGTATTTTAGAAACCTTTGCGCGCCTAGAACGGCGCATCGTTCCTTTTTCGTGCGGGCGGACTTGATGTTGACCAGGTTGCAGTCATGGCTTCACACGCTGACACGAAAGCCAGCCGCGGCGCGGCGCGGCAAAGCGCGGCGGACGTCGGCGGACCTGGAAATGCTGATGCACAACAGCCACGACATGATCATGCGGCTGAACAAGGACATCAGGCTGAGCTACATCTCCCCGGCCTGCCTGCAAATTTTTGGCCGCCCGCCTGAGGAAATGCTGGGGCGCAAGCTGAAGGACTATGCGCTCGAGGAAGACAAGCCGCTGCTGACGGAACGCGGCAAGAAACTGTTTTCGGGCCAGACGGAAAGCGACACCTCGTGCTTCCGCATTCTGCGCGCCGATGGCGCGATCAGGTGGGTCGAGGTCAATACCCGCGCGGAACGCGATCTCAAGGGCAACCTGACCGGACATTTCGTGATCATCGCGCGCGACGTGACCAGGCACCGGGAGCTGGAGGCGCAACTGGACGCGCTGGCGCGCATCGACGCGCTGACCGGCATCGCCAACCGCCGGGCGTTTGACGAGGCGCTGGAGCGCGCCTGGCGGGGCGCCCTGCGCAGCCAGTTGCCGCTCTCCCTGCTGCTGCTGGATTTCGACAACTTTAAGAAATACAACGACACCTATGGCCACCAGGCCGGCGATGATTGCCTGCGCCGCGGCGCCGGTGCGGTGGCCGGGTCGGCCAAGCGGCCCGCCGACCTGGCGGCGCGCTATGGCGGCGAGGAACTGGCGGTGATCCTGCCGGAGACCGACGGCACTGGCGCGGTCGATGTCGCGACAAGAATTCTGGCCGCGGTGCGGGATCTGCAAATCCCGCACGAACAGAATCCGCCCGGCGGCGGGTTTGTCAGCGTCAGCATCGGCATCGCCAGCGCCATGATTCACGACCCGGCCGCCGTCAGCACCCAAGCCGCGCTGGTGGATGCGGCGGACCGGGCGCTGTACCGGGCGAAAAGCCAGGGCCGGAACGGCCTGGCGATGGCGCCGCCCATCCTGGTCGCGCCAAAATTTGACCTGGCGGCGGGAGGATAAGGAGTTTAGTTTTCTGAACAAACGCCCCGCCGGTGGAAACCAAAATACCTTTGTTTCCTCGCGGTATTATAAGTTTTCTGGCCCGCGGCCCGCGCGCGCTTTTTTTAAAAAAAGCGCTGCTTTTTTGTTAACTAAGTTCGCGGCGCCGGCCTGTTTTGTTGATGAAGTATGCAGGATTTTCGTCTAGTAAACGCCCGGTCCAGCGGTTGGGCGCTTGACCCGTCTGATAGGCTACCATGCTGACAAGGTTGAAGAAGCTGCTGAACCTGAACCGACCGCCCGTGGCGGACCACGGCAGCGACAGCTTTTCCATGCTGCTGGAAAACAGCGAGGATCTGGTCCTGCGGCTTAACGGCGGCATCTACTTTACCTACGTCTCGCCGGCCTCCCGGCATATCTTTGGGCTCGAGCCGGAGGAGATGATGGGCCACGCGTTGCGCGACTACGCGATCGCCGAAGACCGTGAGGCGCTGATCGCCAACGGCACGCGGCTGTTAGGCGGGCAGACCGACACCGACACCTCGTCGTTTCGCATCATCCGCAAGGACGGCGCGCTGCGCTGGGTGGAAGTCAACTCCAAAGCCGAGCTTGACCGGGCCGGCCGGCGAACGGGTGAGTTCGTGATCGTGTTGCGGGACGTGACCGAGCAAAAGGAGCTGGCGGCGAAGCTCGCGGTCCTGACGAAGACGGACGGGCTGACGGGTCTGGCCAACCGGCGGCTGTTCGACGAAACGCTGGAACGCTGCTGGCGCGGCGCGCAGCGCACCAAGAATCATTTGTCCATGCTGTTTCTGGACCTCGACCAGTTCAAGACGTTCAACGACACCTACGGGCACCAGGCCGGCGATGACTGTCTGCGCCAGACCGCCAGGGCGGTGTCGAGCGCCATCCTGCGGCCGGAAGATCTGGTGGCGCGCTATGGCGGCGAGGAGATGGCGGTGATCCTGCCGGACACTGACGGCACCGGCGCGGTGGATGTGGCGGTGCGCGCGCTGGACGCGGTGCGGGCGCTGAAGATTCCGCACGCGCATAACGCGGCGGGGGCAGGATTCGTCAGCACCAGCATCGGCGTCGCGACCGCGATCCCTTTTGGTGCCGAAACCGCCGGCTCGCCGGGGGCGCTGGTGGAAGCGGCGGACGGCGCGTTGTACGCGGCGAAAAGCCAGGGCCGCAACGGGCTCGCTGTGGCGCCGCCGGTGATGATGGCGGCCAGCCCGCCGGCGTGACATTGCCTTCCGGTGCCCCGCCGGCGTAGATTTTCAGCAGCGCGGCAAACGGGGCTTGTCACTTCATGATGCATGCACGGTCAGCAGGAGAAACGCCGGTGTCATCGCGCCTGGATGCGGCCGGTGATGGCGGCTAAACCGCCGTCCTGGCGGCGGCGCGGCCGCCGGGCGCCGCGGCCGGAGGATGAGGAACGTTTTGCGTTGCTGACGCAAAACAGCCTTGACGTGATCATGCGCCACAGCCCGGCTGGGATCACCTATGTCTCGCCCGCCGCGCGCGAGATTTTCGGGGTCGAGCCCGAATCCATGCTCGGCCGCCGGCTGCGGCATTATGTTGTGGATGAAGACCGCGCCGCGCTGATCGCGGATTCCACGCGGATGTATGCCGGCGGGCCGGCAGGCAGCCGGTTCCGCTTTCGCATCCGCCGTCCTGACGGCGCGGTGCGCTGGGTGGAGGTGAACCGCCGGGCCGAGATCGACCGTACCGGCCGGCCGACGGGCTCGCACGTGACGGTGCTGCGGGACGTGACCGAGACCCAGGAACTGGAGGCAAAACTGGCGGCGATGGCGCTGCTGGACGGGCTGACGGGAATCTCGAACCGGCTGGCGTTTGACCAGGCGCTGCAGCGCGCCTGGCGCGGCGCGGTGCGCCAGCAATCCAATCTCTCGCTGCTGATGCTGGATATCGACCACTTCAAGACGTTCAATGACAGCTACGGGCACCAGGCCGGCGATGATTGCCTGCGCGCCGTCGCGCGGGCGGTGGCGGACGCGGTGAAGCGGCCGCAGGATTTTGCCGCGCGCTATGGCGGCGAGGAACTGGCGGTGATCCTGCCCGGCACGGACGGCACCGGCGCGGTGGACGTGGCGGAGCGGATTCTGGACGCGGTGCGAGAGCTGAAAATTCCGCACGAGTCGAACCAGGACGGCGGCGGCTTTGTGAGCGCCAGCATCGGCGGCGCGACGGCGGTGATGTACGCCGGCGGCATGGCCGGCACGCCCGCGCTGCTGCTGAACGCGGCGGATGAAGCGCTGTACGAGGCCAAAAACCGCGGCCGTAACAGGACGGCGATGGGTCCGGTGATGATGGTGGCGGTGAGTGAGGAGGAAAGTTAGCGAGAAGAAAGCAGCGCTTTTTTGAAAAAAAAGCCCCTCCGCGGGCGCGGCGCAAAAAACTTTTGCTCCTGGGGGCATTTTAACCGGGATTGCCGTTAATCGCCTCCGTTGGAGGCGTTTAAAGGCAATCCCGGTCAAAATGCCCCCAGGAGCAAAAGTTTTTTTGGTTACTTTTTTTTCAAAAAAAGTAACTACTTCCTCACCCTCACTCAGCCGGCGTGCCGACCACTGCCTCCGACGCCGCCTGCTTCTTCATCAGCGGATACGCGATCGCGCCGATCACAGTCGCGGCGATGATGAACAGCGGGGCGAACCAGGTCAGGTAGGCCGGGCCGTTGCCGGTGTTATAGATTTCCGCGCGGGGCCAGCCGACGTCGATCATCAGGCAGAAGCCGAACACCACCGCGACGATGTTGATGGGCAGGCCCCATTTGCCGAGCGTGAAATATTCCGGCGAGAAGGATTTGGAATAGGTCGGGTGTTTCCGGAGCCGCTGGATGAGCAGCGGCACGGTGACCAGCAGGTAGGCGAGATAGACGATGACCACCGCGACGCTGGCGATATCGCCGAACACCGAGGACGAGCCGAGGCTGAGTAGCAGCACGAAGATGGCGATGGCGCAGACCGCGAAGCTGGGCATCAGCGGCGTACTGGTGCGCTTGGAGACTTTCGAGAGCGCCTTGGAGAATGGCAGCCGGCCGTCGCGCGCCATGGAGAACATCACCCGCGCCGCGGAGGCGGTGATGGCGAGCGCCGCCGAAAAGATGGAGACCGCGACGATGGCGAGCATGATGCGCCCCAGCACGTTCCCGGCCTGCGCCGTGAGGACGTAGGCGATGCCGTTATTGGCGAGATTGCCGTCAGTGAGGGACGGCGAGGCCATCAGCGCACCCAACAGCACCAGCCCGCCGCCGATGGCGGAGACCAGCATGCAGCGGGTGATGGCGGACGGCGCGGTGCGGCGCGGGTCGCGGGTTTCCTCGGACAATTCGGCGGCGGAGTCAAAACCGTACATCACGTAGGTTGCCATCAGCATCGAGGCGAGGAAGGCCCAGACATAGCTGTCCTTGCCCTCGACGCCGCCGGTGGAGAACACCACGCCGGGGCCGCGGACGGTGTGGGTGAACAGGATGATGATGAGCAAAGCAACGCCGAAAATCTCGGTCGAAACCCCGATTACGGTCAACGTCGCCAGCCGCTTGATCCCGAAGGCGGAAATGAAGCCGCAGATCAGGATGACGATGGTGCCGAGCACGATGGCGTTCTCGCCTCCGGTGACCGAAGTGGGCGAGGGATCGCCGCCGACGATTTGGAAGCCCGCCCAGACGCCCGGCAGCGCCAGTTGCATCGCGATGGCGATGGCGGAGACGCTGACGATGTAGCCGATCAGCATGAACCAGCCGGCGAACCATCCCATCGGGTCGGTGGAGACGCGCCGGGACCACTGGTAGATGGCGCCGGCGACCGGAAACCGGACGGAGAGCTCCGCGAACACCAGGGCGACCGAGAACTGGCCGATAAACACCAGCGGCCAGGTCCAGAAAAACGCCGGCCCGCCGAGGCCGAAGCCGAAGCCGAACAGTTCGAACACCGTGGTGAGGATGGAGACGAAGGAGAAGCCGGAGGCGAACGAGGCGAACGGGCCGAGCTCGCGTTTCAGTTCCTGCTTGTAGCCGAGATCGGCGAGGCCGTCGGCGGATTTGGCGGTATCGGACATTTTTCGGCCTCCGTTCTCACTAGGGATTTCCTGGTGCAGCGCAGCAACATCCGTGCCATTGCCTGAAGGCGGCTTCGGTGCGGATTTTTTGCTTAGAATACGTGCAAGGTGATGATTGATTAAGCGCAGTGGTGCATCGTAAATAAAGATCGCATAAAATATAGGCGGACTGTCGTGCGCGCGCCGGCGCATCGCGGCTCCAGAAGCGGCGGACTTGCCAGCAAGCCGGCGTTTTGCCATACCGCGCGCGCTGGCATGCGCCAGTAATTCACACGCAAAATGCCTTGCCTGGGTTTTCCAGGTCCGGTGTCCCGCACGGGGCTCGATTTTGCGGAGGTATAACCGGACTAAGACAAGGAAAGAATGCCATGGCATTACCCGAAGTATCACTGCGCCATTTGCTCGAATCTGGCGTGCATTTTGGCCACAACACCCGCCGCTGGAACCCGCGCATGGCGCCGTTCCTCTTCGGCGTGCGCAACCAGGTCCACATCATCGACCTGCAGCAGAC
>PLFB01000249.1 GCA_003137135.1 Acetobacteraceae bacterium | reverse complement strand
AAAAAGCGCGCAAAAAACTTTGGCTCCCGCGGGCGTTTGGAGCGGGAGTGCCGTTAATTGCCGCCGTTGGCGGCGATTAACGGCACTCCCGGTCGGGCGCCCGCAGCTCGCAAAAGTTTTTGCGCCGCACCCGCGGAGGGGCTTTTTTCAAAAAGCGCTGCTTTCTTTTATCCTATGCTAGCGCTTCAGATTCTTATCGACGGTTTTGCCATCAGCGCCTTGTATGCGCTGGGGGCGTTGGGGTTTACGCTGATTTTCGGCGTCTCCGGCGTGTTGAATCTGGCGCATGGCGCGATTTTGGTGACCGCGGCGATGGTGGCCTGGTATGTCGGCACCGGGATTGGGCTTGGGGCGTATGTCGGGGCGCTGGCGGGGGTAGGTGCTGGCATCGGCACCGCGTTTCTGACGTATTTCGCGGTGGTGCGGCCGATCCAGAAATCCCGCGCCATTGTCGCGGCGGAGCGGGAGTTGTTTGTGCTGACCGGCACGCTGCTATGGGGCGTGATGCTGCAGATTGTGCTGGCGTATATCTTTACCAGCACGCCGATCACCGTGCAGCCTTTGGTGACCTCCACGCTCGATATTTTTGGTGTGCGGACGCCGTGGAACGAGGTTTTTATTGCCGTCATTTCGTGGGGGACGCTGGGCGGGCTTTGGTTGTTGGTGAATCGGACGCAGCCCGGCAAAAATTTGTTGGCCGCTTCGATTAATCCGCGCGGGCTGACGCTGGTGGGGGTCGAACTGAATACCGTGCATCTGACCGCGTGGGCGATTTACGGGCTGCTGGCCGGCATCGCCGGCGTGCTGCTGGGCAGCTTTTTGGGCACCAGCTCCGTCTACATTCCGGCGCTGACCGGCAGCGCGTTTTCCATCGTGGTGCTGGGCGGGCTTGGCAGCGTGTCCGGCACTGTCGCGGCGGCGTACGTGGTGGGGTATCTGGAGACGTTGACGGCGTATCTGGTTTCGCCGTCGCTGCGGTCGATTCCGGCCCTCGTTCTGCTGATCGGCGTGCTGTATTTCCGCCCGCAGGGCATTCTGGGCCGGCGATGAGCCGCAATACGCGCATCGCCGTGGTCGCGGTGGTGATCGCGCTGGCCGCGGCGCCGTGGCTCGGCGTGGGCGACTACATCATCGGCGTGCTGACGATGATCTGTTTCACCGCGGTGTTCGCGATGTCCTGGGACCTGCTGTTCGGGTATGCGGGCGAGGTCAATTTCGGGCCGTCATTTCTGATTGGTCTGGGGGCTTATGGGGCGGGGATGGCGGATGCGCTTTATGCGCTGCCAATTCCCGTGTGCATCGGCGTCGGCACGCTGGCGGCGGTGCTGGGCGGGGTGGTGCTGGCGGTGCCGGCGCTGCGGCTGCGCGGGCCGTATTTTGGCCTGGTGACGCTGGTGGCGGTGCTGCTGCTGCAGCAGGCGATCGTGGTGTTTGCGGGCACCACGGGCGGAGAAATCGGGCTGACCGTGCCGGATTTCATTTCATCCTCCGCCACGGTGAATTTTTATTGGGCGTTCGGGCTGATGCTGCTCGCCGGGACCGTGCTGCTGACGGTGGCGAGTTCGCCGTTCGGGCTGATCTTGCAGGCGGCCGGTCAGGATGCGGTGGAGGCGCAGTCCCTGGGGTTCAACATCGTCAAATATAAGATCGCGGCGTTTGTTCTGTCGGCGTTTTTTTCGGGGCTGACCGGGGCGTTTCTGGTGTTTTACCTGGGCACGGCTTCGGTGGGGGCGATGGTGGATATCGCGGTCGGGATTCAGGTGATTATCGCCGCGGTGCTGGGCGGGCGGCGCACTATTTTGGGTTCCGTGCTGGGGGCCGCGTTTCTGGTGGGCGCCGGTGAGATTTTGCGGCCAACCGGAGAGATTTCCGGCTTTATCGTCGCCGCGCTCGCGCTGGTGGTGATTATTGCAATCCCGAACGGGCTGCTCGGGCTTGTGCAGTCGCGCGTGCGGGCATGAGGACGCCGAACCCGACGCTGGAAGTGCGCGGCCTGACCAAGCGTTTTGGCGGGCTGGTGGCGGTGAAGAATGTGGGGTTCGACATTGCGCCGGGCGAAATTCTTGGGCTGATTGGGCCGAACGGGTCCGGCAAGTCCACCGTGATGAAACTGATCATGGGCATCGAGAAACCGAATGCGGGAACGATACAGCTGAACGGACAGAATCTGGCCGGGCAGCCGACGCATAAAATCGCCCATGCCGGCATCGGCATAGTGTTTCAGCATTCCCGCCCGCTGCACCTCCAGACCGTGCTGCAGAACATACTGTTGGGGCTGCTGCCGGACCGGCTGACGACGCTGCGCGCCGGCGCGGCGACGATGAAGCGCGCCGAGGCGATCGCCGAGCGCGTGGGGCTGGATGGCGTGAAACACCGGCTGCCCGCGACGCTGCCGTTTGCCGATTTGCGGCGGATGGAGCTCGCCAAGGCGATTGCGAAAAACCCGAAGCTGGTGCTGGTGGACGAGCCTTTTGCCGGACTGACGGCGCCGGAAGTGCGGGATTTTTCAGCGCTGATCACGACGTTCCGGGACGAGGGGCGGGCGGTGCTGCTGGTGGACCATAACGTGAAATCGGTGGCGGCACTGGTGGACCGGGTGCTGGCGCTGTATCTGGGCGAAACCATCGCCGAGGGTTCGGCGGCCGAGGTGATGTGCAACGAGACGGTGCGGCGGGTTTATCTGGGCGGCGGGATTACCACGCATGAGCGGCCGCAGACCGTTTTTGCGCAGAACGAAACGATTCTCGAGGTGAAGAACGTTTGCGTGCATTACGGCAAGGCGCGGGCGCTGGATTCGGTGAGCCTGCACATCAAGGCCAAGGAGTTCGTTTCCATCGTCGGCCTCAACGGCGCGGGCAAGACCACTTTGTTCAACGCGATCTGTGGCCTGGTGCCCCACAAGGGCGAGATTTTGTGGCACGACGCGAAGCTGCGCGGCACCCCCGCCGCGATCGCCCGCAACGGGATCGTGCAATGCCCGGAGAGCCGGGAATTGTTTGGCGACCTCAGCGTTTCGGAAAATCTGTTTCTGTCCGGCCAACACCTGACCAAACCCGCGCGCGCGGCGCGCGCCTCGTGGCTGCTGGACCTCTTCCCCATCCTGAAAACCCGCGCCCCCCAGCAAGCCAGAACCCTGTCGGGCGGCGAGCAACAAATGCTCGCCATCGCCCGCGCCCTCATGATGAACCCGAAACTGTTGATCCTAGACGAACCCACCCTAGGCCTAGCCCCCGTCATCCTGGGCCAACTCTCGGAAGCCCTGAAAACCCTGCGCGACCAAACCGACATAACGATTTTGCTAGGCGAACAAAACGTAACTTTTGCGCTTCCCCACGCCGACCGGGTGTATGTTCTGGAACACGCCCGCATCATCTGGGAAGGGTCTCCCACCGCCTTCGCCACCGAAATGGCCGCCGCCTACATCTAACCCGCGCTCGCCAACCCCTCCCGCGTCGCTATGCGCCGCGCTTAATCGGCCCCCGACGGCGCGGGCGGCGGCGGTATCGTGCGCAAAGCGCGTTCCACGGCCTCGGCATCACCAATGATCGCCCGCAAATACGCCCGTCCGGCGCCGTCCGGTTCCGTGACACCCTGTTCCCAATCGCGCAGCGTGCCGATGGGAATCTGATACCGAATCGCAAATTCCTCCTGAGTAAATCCCAACGCACGTCGCAGGGTTTTCACTCGCGGCACACGTCTGGCGCTGCGAAGTTCCTCCGCCGTCATGGGCTGAGCATCCGGATCGGCTGCCGCGGCCGCTTCGACCTCGATCGCTGTCAT
>PLFB01000155.1 GCA_003137135.1 Acetobacteraceae bacterium | reverse complement strand
ACGGATAATCAGAAAATAACGCGCGCTCTTCATCCGTCAAACGCGGCCCCGAAAGACCCAAAATCACCGGCAGCATCAAAACCCCGCAACCGTGCAGGTCTCTCCAGCCGCCACCACCTGTGCGCAAAACGCCGCCGCGGCGGAAGCATCCGCGAAACCGCCTAGCCGCAGCCGCCAAATGCTCTCGCCATCCACCACCGCCGGCAAAAATTCCGGCTTTTTGTTGCCCACAAGCCCCGGAATTTTGCCCAAATACGCCGACCAGGCCTTTTCGGCCGAAGCCTGGTCCACCGTCGCCGCCAGTTGCACCTCCACCGGCCCCGCGTTCGGGTTCCCGGCCGAGGCCGGCGGCGGAGCGGGCGGCGCTACCGGTGCCGTGATCTCGGGCACGCCGCTCTGCTGCTGCAACTGCGCCAGAGCCGGCGCTGGGGATGCCGGCGCCAATACCGGCGCCGGCCCGGAATCATCGCCGGACATGATCGCCTCATTCGCCCCCGGCACCGTCAGCCCGCCCGGGTCCGCCGGCGCCACGCGTAGCGGCGTCGCCGGCGCCGCGATTTCGGGCGGCGGCCCAAAACCCAGGCGCGGCCGCACCCCGCTCCAAAGCATCGCCACCGCGATGATCAGCACCGCGCCGCCCGCGGCCAGAAACGCGATCCGCCGCATCGCCGGATCGACCGCCGGCCGCTGCGGCCGCGACTTGTAGGAAAATTCCCGAAATTCCTGGCGCGCCACTAGCGCATTTCCTCCACCGGCTTCACCCCCAGCACCGCCAGGCCGGAGCGTATGACGATCGCCGTGGCCGACACCAGCGCGACCCGCGCCGCCGTCTCCGCCGGCTTTTCCGCCTGCAAAAACCGCAGCGCCGCATCATCCCGCCCGGCATTCCACAGCGCGTGGAACTCGCCCGCCAACTCATACAAATAGAACGCAATTCTGTGCGGCTCCCGCGCGTCCGCGGCACTTTCCACCATCCGCGGCCAGGCGATCAGCCGCCGGATCAGCGCCAACTCCTCCGGCGCCGTTAAGGTTTCTAAAGTTGCGTCGGCGATCGCGCCAAACCCCTTGCCGGTGTTTTCAGCTAGTCTCTGCGTCACGTTTGCCGCGCGCAGCACGCTGCGGCAGCGCGCATGCGCGTACTGCACATAAAACACCGGATTATCGCGCGTCTGCGCCACCGCCGCGTTCAGATCAAACTCCATCTGCGCGTCGGATTTGCGCATCAGCATCAAAAACCGCACCGCATCCGGCCCGACCTCGTCGATCAAATCCCGCAATTCCACAAACGTGCCGGCCCGTTTGCTCATTTTTACCGGCGCGCCGTCCTTCATCACCCGCACGATCTGGCACAGCACGATATCCAGCCGCGCCCCGCCATTCCCCGCCAGCGCCTTCACCGCCGCCGTCATGCGCTTCACATACCCGCCATGATCCGCGCCCCACACGTCGATCATGGTCTCAAAACCGCGCCGCATCTTGTCCGCGTGATAAGCGATATCATTGGCAAAATACGTGTTACTACCATCACTTTTCTGCACCGGCCGATCGACGTCATCGCCGAATTCCGTCGACTTGAACAGCATCTGCTGGCGCGGCTCCCAGTCCTCCGGAGTCTTGCCCTTCGGCGGCTCCAGCACGCCCTGATAGATCAACCCGGCGTCGCGAAGAATCCCCAGCGCCCGCGTCACCCCGCCGGCTTGCACCATCGCCCGCTCGGACGAAAACACTTCAAAGGTCACGCCGAGTGCGGCCAGATCCTCCCGGATCAGCCCCAGCATTTTTTCCACGGCAAACTCGCGCACGGTATCGATCCACTCCGCCTCCGGCGCATCGACGAACCGGTCGCCAAAAGCCTCCGCCAGGTCCATCCCGACCGGCACCAGATACTCCCCGCCATATTGCAGCCCGCCCGGCACGCCCGCCGCGAACGCCTCGGCCCTCGCCTCCAGATACAAAGCCTCCAGATATCGGAAATAGACCGACCGCGCCAACGCCACCACCTGCGCGCCGGCATCGTTGACGTAAAACTCCTTGGTCACGGCAAACCCAGCTTTTTGCAGCAGATTCGCCAGCGCATCCCCCACCACCGCGCCGCGGCAATGCCCCACATGCAGGGGCCCCGTCGGATTGGCCGAGACATATTCCACGTTCACCAAACCGGGTTTTGCGGCGCCGCGCCCATAATCCTCCCGCACGGCGAGAATCACCGGAATCTGCGCCAGCAAAAACGCCGGCGCCAGCGTCACGTTCACAAACCCCGGCCCCGCCGGCTCGGCCCGCGCCACCTCCGGCCTCTTGCCCAGACTTTCCGCCAGCCGGCCCGCGATCTCCCGCGGCGCCATGCCCGCCGGTTTCGCCGCCACCAGCGCCGCGTTGCTCGCCATATCCCCATGCGCCGCCTCCCGCGTCGGCGTCACCTCGATTCTGGCCCGCGCATCGTCAGGGAGGTTGGGTAGAAAATCCAGAATATCGTCCAGAACCCAGGAGCGGACGATGGCGAAGAGGTTTTCGGTCATTGAAGCGATGCTCCCCCCACGTCATGGCGAGCGAAGCGAAGCAATCCATCTTGTGCGCCACAAAATGGCAAGCCAAACCGAGCAGCAACGTCAAACATCACAAGGAAAGCAAAGTAACTTCTTTTTTTAAAAAAAAAGAAGCAAAAAAACTTTTGCGCCGCTTCGCGCGGCCTTGGCCCGTGCATGGGCCAACTCCGCGCGAAGCGGCGCAAAAGTTTTTTGCTTCTTTTTTGCAAAAAAGAAGTGCTTTCTTGCTTTGCGTTCAACTCGCCACCGCCGGATCAGTCAGCCTTGCATACTCTTCCATCGCGTACCGGTCCGTCATGCCCGCAACATAATCGCGCACCACTTCCGCCGCCTGCGCCGTGCCGCCGGCGCCCGCCAGGCCGCGCCATTCGTCGGGCAGCAGATCCGGCCGCTCCAGCAGCAAGGAAGCCAGGTTTTTCGTCACCAGCTGCGCCTTGTGCGACATCCGGTTCACCCGCCAGTGCCGGTACATGTTTTTGAACAAAAACGTTTTGCAGTCCCTGTTGGCCGCGGCGACGCGCTCGGAAAATCCGATGACCGGCGCGCCCGCCATGCGCACGGCATCCGCGTTTCGCGGCGCCAATTCCCGCAGCCGCCGCTCGCTAGTTCGCACCAGGTCGGCGATCAGCTCATGAATGATCCGGCGCGACATTTCGTTGCGTATCCGCTTCGGCTCCGCCGTCAGCGCGCGCGCCGCCGTGAGCGCTTCACCGACCACCGGCAGGGGCAAAATATCATCCATCGCAAACAGCCCGGCGCGCAGCCCGTCATCCAGGTCATGCGCATTATAGGCGATGTCATCCGAAAGCGCCGCCACCTGCGCCTCGGCGGAGGGCTGGCGGCCCAAATCCAGCGCAAACTCACGGTCAAACGCCGCGATATAGCCCACCGCCCCCACCAGCGGCCCGTTATGCTTGGCCAGGCCCTCCAGGCACTCCCAGGTCAGATTCAGCCCGTCGAACGCCGCGTATTTGTGTTCCAGCAGAGTCACCACCCTAAAACTCTGCGCGTTATGGTCAAACCCGCCAAACCTCGCCAGCGCCTCGTTCAGCCCCGACTCGCCGGCATGCCCAAACGGCGGGTGGCCCAGATCGTGCGCCAGCGCCAGCGCCTCCGTCAGGTCCTCATCCAGAAGCAGCCGGCGGGCAATCGAGCGGGCGATTTGCGCCACTTCGAGCGAATGCGTCAGCCGCGTGCGATAAAAATCGCCCTCCCGCGTCACGAAAACCTGCGTCTTGTACTGCAATTTCCGGAACGCGGTGGCGTGCACCACCCGGTCGCGGTCGCGCTGGTACGGCGTGCGGTCATCCGCCTCCGCCTCGGCAAAACGCCGGCCGCGGGTCTCCGCCGCCCGGACCGCATAAGGGGCAAGGTTCATAACAACCGTCCTACAAGCCCCGGCCCTTCAATCCAAGGCCCGAACCAGCTATATACCCATGCATGAGCGAAACCTTAGACGCAAAAGCCCCCTTCCGCCTCACCGCGCCCGCCGCCCGCCAGGTCGCCGCCATCCTGCAATCGGACCCCGCGGCCAAGGCGCTGCGCGTGGAGGTGCTGGCCGGCGGCTGCTCCGGCTTCCAGTACAAATTCGACCTCACCGCCGACCAAAACCCCGACGACCTGGTCATCGAGTCCTCCGGCGCCACCGTTTTCGTGGACCCGGTGAGCCTGGACCTGCTGGCCGGCGCCGAACTGGATTTCAATGACACCCTGATGGGCGCCCATTTCGCCGTGCAGAATCCCAACGCCACCTCCTCCTGCGGCTGCGGCACGTCATTCTCCATTGACTAAGATAACCACGTGGAACGTGAACTCGGTCAGAACGAGGGAAGCCCACGTCGCCGATTTTCTAGCCCGGGAACAACCAGACTTCCTCCTCCTGCAGGAAATCAAGTGCGAGGAACACCAGTTCCCCGCCCTCACCTTCGCTAATCTCGGCTACCAGGCCGCCATCGTCGGCCAGAAAACCTATAACGGCGTCGCCATCCTCCACAAAACCCCGGTGGAGGTAACACTGCGAAAGCTCCCCGGCATGACCGAAGCCGACGCGCATTCCCGCTACATCGAAATCCGAGCGGAAAACCTCACCATCGGCAACCTCTATCTCCCCAACGGCAATTCCGGCGGCGATGCCGGCTTCGCCTACAAGCTGGCCTGGATGGATGCGCTCGCCGCCCGCGCGCAGGTGCTGCT
>PLFB01000268.1:10374-13609 GCA_003137135.1 Acetobacteraceae bacterium | reverse complement strand
ACGATGCCGATCAGCAGGATGACGCCGATGAGCGCAATGATGGTGAGCGGGGTGTTCAGGATCAGCAGCAGCAGCAGCGCGCCGATGCCGGCACTCGGGATGGTGGAGATGATGGTGATGGGGTGGACGGTGCTCTCATACAGAATGCCGAGCACGATATAGACCGCTGCCAGCGCCGCGATGATCAGCAGCGGCTCGGTGCCGAGGGACGATTGGAACGCCGCCGCGGTGCCGGCGAAACTGCCCTGGATGGTCAGCGGCACGTCCAGATTGCTCATGGTTTTCTGGATTTCCGCCGCCGCGGTGCCGAGCGCCACGCCGGCGGGCAGGTTGAAGGAGATGGTGCTGGCGAGCTGCCCGGACTGGTGGTTGACCGAGACCGGCGTGAGGCCGGGCTTGTATGAAGCGACGGCGGCGAGCGGGATCATCGTCTCCTTCGCCGTGCTGACCGAAGGCGCGCTGGAAGCGGCGGACTTGCCGCTGGCCGCGATGGCGTTGACCGCGGCGTTGGTGGCGGAATCCTCGGCCACGGTGGTGACGCTGGTTGACCCGCTATTGCCCACGGTGCCGGCGGCGAAATTGGTGGAAGAGGCGCCGCTCGCGGTGCCGCCGGTGGTGCTGATATAGATTTGGTTGAGCGCATCCGGCGTCTGCAGATATTGCGGCGCCAGTTCCATGATCACCTCGTACTGGTTGAGCGCGCCATAGATGGTGGAGACCGAACGCTGGCCGTAGGCGTCGTACAGCGTGGCGTCGATTTCCTGCGGCGTGATGCCGTAGGCGGAGGCGACCGGCCGGTTGATGGTGACATCGGTTTCCAGCCCGCCCTCCTGCAGATCCGAGCTGACATCGGCGAGTTTCGGATTGTCCTGCAAGGCCGCCACGATCTTGGGCACCCAGGCGTACAGCGTGTCGGAATCCTCGCTGGTGAGGGTGTATTGGTATTCCGCGTTGCTCTGCCGCCCGCCGACCCGCAGATCCTGCGCCGGGACCAGGAAGGTGGGCGCGCCGGCGATGCGCGCCAGCGGTTTGCGCAGCCGCGCCACGATGGCGGTGGCGGAAACATGCCGCTGCGCCAGGGGTTTGAGCTCGATGAACAAAAACCCGTTATTGGTGGACCGGCCGCCGGTATAGCCGGCGACACTCTGCACGCCCGGATCGGACTGCACGATGTTTTGCAACTGCTGCAACTTTTGCCGCATCAGTTGGAACGAAATGCTTTCATCGGCCTGGATGGTGCCGATGATGAGGCCGTTATCCTGCTCCGGAAAAAACCCCTTTGGCACGATCACGAACAAAAACACGTTGAGGATGATGGTGAGCAGCAAAATGCCGCCGACGATGCCGGCGTGCCGCAGCGCCCAGGAGAGTGACGCGCCGTAGCCGGCGAGCACGCGATCAAAGCCGGATTCCAGCCCGCGCACGAACCAGTTTTGCCGCTTCGCCGGCCTGGCGTCCGTGCGCAGGAACAGCGCGCACAGCATCGGCGTGGTGGTGAGCGAGATGATCAGCGAAATGATGATGGTGATGGACAGTGTTTCGGAAAATTCGCGGAACAGCCGCCCCACCAGGCCCGGCATCAGCAAAATCGGCAGAAATACCGCGATCAGCGAGGCGCTCATGGAGAGCACGGTGAAACTGACTTCCCGGCTGCCGCGCAGGGCCGCCGCCAGCGGCGCCATGCCGTCCTCCAGATGGCGCTGGGTGTTTTCCACCACCACCACCGCGTCGTCCACGACGAACCCGGTGGCGATGGTGAGCGCCATGAGCGAGAGATTATCCAGGCTGAACCCCAGCAGATACATCGGCCCGAACGTGCCGATGATGGAAACGGGCACGGCGATGCCGGGGATGAGGGTGGCGCGGCCGGAGCGGAGGAACAAAAATACCACGCCCACCACCAGCAGCACCGCGATGAACAGCGTTTTTTCGGTATCATCCAGTGCGCCGCGGATGGAAACCGAGCGGTCCAGCGCCACCGCGACATGCACGCTCGGCGGCAACGCCGCCTCCAGCGCCGGCAGTGCGGCGTTGATCTGGTCCACCGTCTTGATGACGTTGGCGGTGGGGCTGGGATGGACGATGACCAGCACCGCCGGCCCGCCATTGAACAGCCCGGCATTCTGCACGTTTTCCACCGAATTGGTGACATTCGCGATGTCGGAGAGTCTTACCGCCGCGCCATGCCGGTAGGCGACGATGAGATCGCGGTACTGCTCCGCCACGCTGGCCTGGTCGTTGGTGTAAATTTGCAGCCGCCGCGGCCCGTCATTGATATAGCCCTTGGGACTGTTCGCGTTGGCGGCCGCCAGCGCGGCGCGCACATCCTCCAGCCCGATGCCGTAGCTGGCGAGCGGGCCGGGCTGCAGATCCACCCGCACCGCCGGCAGCGCGCTGCCGCCGAGTTCGACTTCGCCGACGCCGCTGATCTGCGAAAACTGCTGTTCCAGCAGCGTATCCGCGGAATCATAAAGCTGGCCCGGCGTCAGCACGTCAGAAGTCAGCGCCAGCACCATGATCGGCGCATCCGCCGGATTCACTTTTTCGTATGTCGGATTGGAATGCAGCGTCGCCGGCAAATCCGCCCGCGCGGCCTGGATCGCGGCTTCAACGTCGCGCGCGGCGCCGTTGATGTCGCGGTCCAGCCCGAATTGCAGCGTGATGCGCGTGACGCCGACGCCGCTCTGCGAGGTCATCTCGGTGACATCGGAAATGATGCCGAGATGGCGCTCCAGCGGCTCCGCGACCGAGGTCGCCATGGTGGTGGGGCTGGCGCCGGCCTGTTGCGCCTGCACCTGAATGGTGGGGAAGGAAATGCTGGGCAAAGGTGCGACCGGCAGCTTGAAAAACGCCAGCGCGCCGGAGAGCGCGATGCCGATGGTGAGCAGTGTGGTCGCGACCGGGCGATTGATGAAAATGGCCGACAAATTCATGCGGCGCTGCCCCGCAACCGGCGCGCCACGCCGTCGAACGCCAGATAAATCACTGGCGTGGTGAACAGAGTGAGCACCTGGCTGACCAGCAGGCCGCCGATGATGGCGAGACCCAGCGGCGCCCGCAGTTCATGCCCCTGGCCGCCGCCGAGCCAGAGCGGCACTGCGGCCAGCATCGCGGCGACGGTGGTCATCAATATCGGCCGGAAACGCAGCAGGCAGGCCTCATAAATCGCCTCGCGCGGCGCCTTGCCCTCGTTGCGCTCGGCGTGCAAAGCAAAATCGATCATCATGATGGCGTT
>PLFB01000268.1:0-10368 GCA_003137135.1 Acetobacteraceae bacterium | reverse complement strand
TCATAGAGCACGCCGAGCACGATATAGACCGCGATCAGCGCCGCGAGCACCAGAAACACCTCGTTAGAGAGCGAATTTTGGAACGCCGCGGCGGCGCCCTGAAAACTGGTTTGCAACGCTTTTGGAAAATTCAGCGATTTTTCGGCCTGCGTGATTTCATCCACCGCGCCGCCGAGCGAGGCGCCCGGTGCCAGGTTGAACGACACGGTGGTGGCGGGAAACTGACCGAGATGCTCGATCACCAGCGGCTCCGCCTGCGTGGTAAAAGTGGCGATGGCGGAAAGCGGCACCTGGCCGCTGCCCGATGAGGAGGGCAGATAGATATCGTTCAGCGCGGCGATGCCGGTGGTCATCGCCGGATCGACCGTCATGATCACGCGATACTGGTCCGTCTGCGTGAAAATGGTGGAGATGATGCGCTGGCCGAACGCGTCGTACAGCGCGGAATCCACCGTCGCGGGCGTGATGCCGTATTGCGCCGCGTTCTGCCGGTTGATGTTAATATAGACGGACAGCCCGTTATTCTCGAGGTCGCTCGCCACGTCCGCCAGCTGCGGCAGCGTTTTCAGCTTGGCCGTCAGCTGCGGCACGTAGGTGGAAAAATCCTGCTGGTTCGGGTCTTCCAGCGAAAACTGGTATTGCGTCGGCGTCACCGTCGTGTTCAGCGTCAGGCTCTGCACCGGCTGCATGTAGAGCGCGATGCCCGGCACGCTGGCGGTTTCGCTTTGCAGCCGGCGGATGATTTCGGTGGCGGTGAGGCTGCGATGCGATTCCGGTTTCAGGTTGATGAGAAAGCGGCCCTGGTTGAGCGTGTTGTTGGTCCCGTCCACGCCGATATAGGAAGACAGGCTGACAACATCAGGGGCTCTAAGAATTGCATCGGCCAGGTCCTGCTGGTGCTGCGCCATCGCCGCGTAGCTGGTGGTCTCCGCGGCCTGGGTAATGCCCTCGATCACGCCGTTATCCTGCACCGGGAAAAACCCTTTTGGGATGCCGATATACATCAGGATGGTAATAACGAGCGTGACGATAAAAACCGCCAGCGTGAGCCGCGCATGCGCGAGCACCCAGGTGAGGCCCCGCGCATAGCGGCCGATGAGATTTTCGAAGATCGATTCGTTGAATCGCTCGAACCGGCTGGGACGCTGTTCGGCTTTCGCCTGCAAAATGCGCGAACACATCATCGGCACCAGCGTCAGCGCCACCACCGCCGAGATGATGATGGTGACCGCGAGCGTGATGGCGAATTCCGAAAACAGCCGCCCGACGACGTCGCCCATGAACAGCAGCGGGATCAGCACCGCGATCAGAGAAATCGTGAGCGAAATGATCGTGAAGCCGATTTGCCCGGCGCCCTTCAGCGCCGCCTGCATCGGCGGCTCGCCCATTTCGATGTAGCGGGAAATGTTCTCGATCATCACGATGGAATCATCGACCACAAAACCGGTGGCGATGATCAGCGCCATCAGCGAAAGGTTGTCGATGGAGAAATTGAACAGATACATGAAGGCGAGCGTGCCGATGAGCGAGACCGGCACCGAAATGCTGGGAATGATGGTGGCGCGGACATTGCGCAAAAAGACAAAAATCACCAGCACCACGAGAAGAACCGAGAGACACAGCTCGAATTCCGCATCGGAAACCGAGGCGCGGATGGAGGTGGTGCCGTCCGTCAGCACCGTCACCTGCATCGCCGCCGGCAAACCCACGGTGAGCTGCCCAAGCTGCGCCTTGATGGCGTTGACGGTGGCGATCACGTTGGCGTTGGGCTGGCGATCGACGTTCAGAATGATCGCCGGCGTGCGGTTTTCCCACGCGCCCAGCTCCTCGTTTTCCGGCGCCGATACCACGGTCGCGACATCCCGCAGATGCACCGGCGCGCCATTCTTGTAGGCCACAACGAGGTTATTGTATTGCGAGGGATCAGAAATCTGGTCGTTGGCGTTGATGGTGTAGGACTGCGCCGGCCCCGAAAAGCTGCCCTTTGGCGTGTTGACGTTCAGATTGCCGATGATGGTGCGGATATTGTCGATGCTGAGCCCATAGGCGGCGAGCGCCAGCGGGTTGACCTGCACCCGCACCGCGAGCTGGTTGCCGCCCGAGAGAGTCACCAGGCCCACGCCCGGAACTTCCGATATCTTTGCGGCCAGGCGCTCATTGGCCAGCGTTTCCAAATCCGTCAGCGCCAGCGTTTTGGAGGTCACCGCCAGCGTCAAAATCGGCGCATCCGCCGGATTCACCTTCGCATAAATCGGCGGCGCCGGCAGGTCGGAGGGCAGCAAATTATTCGCGGCGTTGATCGCGGCCTGCACTTCCTGCTCGGCGATATCCAGGTTCAGCGACAGGTCAAATTGCAGCGTGATGACGGACGCGCCGGCGGAACTGGCCGACGACATCTGTGATAGTCCCTCCATCTCGCCAAGTTGGCGTTCCAGAGGTGCCGTGACGGACGACGTCATCACATCCGGGCTGGCGCCGGGGTAAAAAGTCTGCACCTGGATGGTTGGATAAGCCACATCCGGCAGCGCCGAGACCGCCAGAAACTTGAAGGCCACAAGCCCCACAAGCACGAAGGCGATCATCAGCAGCGTGGTCGCCACCGGCCGCAGGATGAAAAGCTTTGAGGGATTCATAAAACCGTTTTATGGGCCGGCCGGCGGCGGCTGTCCGGACCACTGGTGGCGATGGTGCTTTTTGGCACCCATAGTGGGCGCCGGGCCCGCGATGGTCACCTTCATGCCGTCCGCCAGCCGATCCACGCCATCCGTCACCACCGTTTCGCCCGCGGAAAGGCCCTTCGTGATGACTGTGTTGGTGCCGTCCGTAACACCGGTGGTGACCGTCTGTACGGAAACGGTTTCATCCGGGTTCACGACATACACATAAGCTCCCGGCGCGCCGGTCTGCACCGCCGGCGCTGGCACCAGCACGGCGTTTTGCAGGGTATCCACCAGCAGGTGAATATTCACAAACTCATTGGGAAACAGCGCGTTATTCGTGTTAGCAAAGGTCGCGCGCAGATTGACGGTGCCGGTGGACGTGTCCACCTGGTTGCTCAGCGCGGTCAGCGTGCCGTCGGCGATTTTCGTCGTGTCGTCGCTGCTATAGGCGCTCGCCGTCAGCGTGGCGCCGCCCTGCAGCCGCGCCAGCACGGACCCCAGTTCGGTCTGCGGCACGGCAAAAATCACCGTCATGGGCTGCATCGTTGTAATCACGGCGATGCCGGTGGTGCTGCTGGAGGTGACATAATTGCCCGGGTCCACCAGCCGCAACCCAACCAGCCCGCCGACCGGCGCGGTGATGTGGCAATAGCCGATATCCAGCTTCGCGGTGTCCATGTTCGCCTGGTCGATCTGCACCGTCGCCGCATCCTGCGCCACTAAAAATTTCTGGTCCGCCACCTGCTGCGCGGAGATCGAATTTTGCGACTGCAACGTCACGTAGCGCGACAAATCGGATCTCGCCTGCGCCAAAATCGCCGCGTCGCGCGCCTTTTGCGCGGTATATTCTTCCAGTTGCACCAGGTACGGCCGCGGGTCGATCTGCGCCAAAAACTGCCCCTGCGTCACGGTCTGGCCTTCCGAAAAAGCCACTTCGGTGAGGTAGCCGCTGAGCTGCGGCAGCACCGTCACGGTCGCCTCCGGCGTCACGGTGCCCAGCGCTTCGATGGTCACCGGCATCGAGCCGGAAATGGCTTTGGCGACGCCGACGGCCTGCGGCGCCGGGGCGAAAGCGGCGTGGCTGGCGCCCTGGTGGCGCCAGACGGCGATGCCGATGATGATGAGGAGAATGAGAAGAATCCACGGCCAGCGCCTGCGTCTTTTCCGTGGCGCGCCGGCGCCGCTCACTGGTTCAACCACCCAAACACTCCGTCTTCTGACATTTCATATAGATCGCGTTTAGATTTATGCATCCTTGTGTAGGTCTCGGCGACGCATCAGATCATGACAAAAGGTAACTGAAGCGGAGGGAAGGAAGCGGTCGCTTTTTTGAAAAAAAGCTCCGCAAAAAACTTTTACGACCCCCGGCTGTTGAGCGGCCATACTTTGGCCGCTCAACAGTCGGGGGAATCAAAAGTCTTTTGCGCCGCACCCGCGGAGGGGCTTTTTTTTAAGAAAGCGCTGCTTTCTTTTGGTCTTCACTCTAGCGCTTTCGCAATCGTTTCCATCCCGCCCATATACGGACGCAGGACAGCGGGAATCGTCACCGACCCATCCTCATTCTGGTAATTTTCCAACACCGCAATCAGCGCGCGGCCGACCGCGACGCCGGACCCGTTCAGCGTGTGCACAAACTCCGGCTTGCCGCCCGGCTCGCGGAACCGCGCATTCATGCGCCGCGCCTGGAAGGCACGCGTGTTAGAGCAGGACGAAATTTCCCGGTACATCCCCTGCCCCGGCAGCCAGACCTCCAGATCATAAGTCTTGGCCGCGGAGAATCCGGTATCGCCCGCGCACAACAGCATCTTTCGATACGGCAGTTCAAGCCTTTCCAAAATAACTTCGGCGCAGCGCGTCATCCGCTCATGCTCGGCCTCGCTCTCATCCGGATGCGTCACGCTCACCAACTCAACTTTTTGGAACTGATGCTGCCGCAACATCCCCCGCACGTCCCGCCCCGCCGAACCCGCTTCTGACCGAAAGCACGGTGTGAGCGCGGCAAACCGCAGCGGCAGTTTTTCGCGCGGCAGAATATCTCCCGCCACAAGGTTCGTCAGCGAAACCTCCGCCGTCGGAATCAGCCAGCGCCCGTCGGTGGTTTTGAAAAGATCCTCGGCAAATTTCGGCAGTTGCCCGGTGCCGAACATCGTGGCGTCGTTCACCAGCAATGGTACGGCTGTTTCCTCGTAGCCATGCTCGGTAACGTGCGCGTCAATCATGAACTGCCCCAGCGCCCGTTCCAACCGGGCCAGCGCGCCGCGCAGCACGGTGAAGCGCGAACCCGCCAGTTTCGCCGCCGCCGCAAAATCCATCAGCCCCAGCGCCTCGCCAATCTCAAAATGCTGCTTCGGCGGGAATGCGAAATTGCGGCGATCTCCAAAATTCTTTACTTCCGCGTTATCCGTCTCATCGCGGCCTTCAGGCACGTCCGCATCGAGGATGTTGGGTAGCGCTGCCAAGGTTTCCTTTAGAGCGTGCTCAAGGTTTGGCACCGTCAACTCTAGCAGGTCCATTCTATTTCTGATTTCGAGTCCTTCCGCCTCTAACTGGGATGTGTCCTGCTTCATTCGCTTTGCCTCGCCGATTCTTTTTGCCAGAGCATTTCGGGCGGCCTGGAAATTCTGCAAATCGGCGATCGCGGCCTTGCGCCGGTTATCGAGGCCGGTAATATCATCGAGCTTAAAAAGCCCGCGGCGGCCAAGTTGCGCTTGAAACGCGCGTTCATCGTCCCGGATTGATTTTATGTCGTGCATGGTTTCACCGCAGAAGAACTTCTTTTTGAAAAAAAGAAGCAAAAAACTTTTGGTAATCTGGGCCGGTAGCCGTTTCACCACCTCGGCCAAAAGGAATCAAAGTTTTTTTTGCTTCTTTTTTTTTCAAAAAAAAGAAGTTCTTGCTTCCCTTCATTCTGTTTGCACCTTCGGCTCCGCCAGCTTCACCGAAATCACCGAAATCTCGTACAGCGCCAGCAGCGGAAACGCCAAAAGGCACATCGTCAGCACATCCGGCGGCGCCAGAATCGCGGCCACGATAAAGCACCCCACATAAGAATACCGACGGTATTTCTTTAAGCCCGACGACGTAATAATCCCCACGCGCCCCAGCAGCGTCAACAACACTGGCAATTCAAACGAAAGCCCAAACGCGAAAATCAGCTTCATAACGATATCAAGATATTCGCTCACCTTCGCCATCAGCACGATATGCACGTCGCCGCCCGCCGGCGTGTCCTGGAAGCTCAGCAGCAGCCGCCAGGCGGCCGGAAAGATCACGTAATACGCCATCGCGCCGCCGGCAAAAAACAAAATTGGCGTCACCACAAGAAACGGCAGCATCGCCCGCTTCTCGCGCTTATAAAGTCCCGGCGCCACGAACAGATAAAGCTGCGACGCCACCACCGGGAACGACACGAACGCCGCGGTAAAAAACGCCACTTTGATGTAAGTGAAAAACGCCTCGTACAGCGCGGTATAAATCAATTGCGGCTTTTCCCCCCGCGCCTCCAGCGCATGCGCCAGCGGTGCCGCCAAAAAGTCATAAATCCGCGGCGCAAAATGGTAGCTCGCCAGAAACGCCAGAATGAACGCGCCGGCCGACCACAGCAGACGCTTGCGCAGTTCCGCCAGGTGCTCCAGCAGCGGCATTTCCTTGTCGTTGATCTCGTCTTCCGGCGGGGTGGAAATATCGGCCATCAATACCCCCACCTGCGCGTGCCCGGTGGAATAAAGTCCGGCACCCGGGCCTTTCGGGCCGCCTCCGGCGGGATAAAGGCCGGCGCGTCCGGCGGCTCCTCCACCACCTCGGCCGGCGGCGCATAGACCGTGTTCGGCACCGGCGTCATCGCGTTGGTCCCAAAATTCGGCGGCGCCACCGCGGCCTTCAGGCTGCCATCCGGATCAACGAATTTTTCCGCCTCGGTCTTGAAATCAAACCGCCGTATTTTGTTCAGCTCGGTCTTCACGTCGGCCAGATTCGCCTCGCGCATCATCTCGTCCACGTGGCCCTGAAACTCCGCCGCCATGCCGCGCGCCTTCTTCATCAGCCCGGTCACGGTGCGGATCGCCACGGGCAAATCCTTTGGCCCGATGGCGATCAGCGCCACCGCCAAAATCAACGCAATCTCCGCCCACGAAAAACCAAACATGGCCGCTTGCTAGCAGCTAGACGGGCTTCGGCAAAGTTTTGGCGATTTTTTCCAGCCCGGCATCCCGCAGCCCCAATTCGGCCAGGTGATGAATGGTGTTCTCGAGATATTCCCGGCAACTCCCCAGATCGCCGCAGCCGGTCGCGATCAGCGCCGCGGTCTGTTCCAGCGACAATTCCGGCAGATAGCGCGGGTGCCGGCGGTTGATCACGAACGTCACCGCGCGGATCGTGCCGGCGCCGGTGGAAACATTGACCCAGCGCGCATTATACGCCCCGCCGAACATCTCTCTTTGCCACAGCACCTGCATTTCCTGCCGCACGCACGCCGCCGCGATGCGGAACGCCACGCCCTTGCACGCGCCGCCATGGTCCAGCGCCAGCATCAGCCCCGGCGCTTCCCGCGTGCCGCGGCCCTGGTACATGCGCATGCAAAACCGCCGGTGGTAGCCGCGCAGCAGCGCCGGGGTTTTTTCGACAAAATGAAACGCCGGGTTCCAGATCAGCGAGCCATAGCCGAACACATACAGGTCATGCGCCGGATCGTGGCCGGCCAAAACCGCCTCCAGCAGGGCCGCCATCTCGGCCTCGGAGCGCATTTTCAAATCCGGGTTGGCGGCGGCGTATTGCAACTGCCGCTGTTTTAGCGAGCCATCCAGCAGCGCCTCGCGCGTGATCTTAAGGTTCGCCATGGTTTTGCTCCGCCGCCTCGGCCGGCAGCAAAATTTCCTGCGCCGGCGTCAGCTTTACCTCCGGGTCGATCAGCAATTCGTCCCGCCGCGGCAAATCCCGCAGATCGTTCAAGCCGAACTGCGCCAGAAACGCCGGCGTCGTGCCCCACAGCGTCGGCCGCCCCGGCGTTTCGCGCCTTCCCTTGGCGGTGATCAGCCCGTTTTCCAGCAACAAATCCAGCGTGGTCTGCGAGAGCGCGGCACCGCGGATTTCCTCGATTTCGGTGCGCGTGACCGGCTGGTGATAGGCGACGATGGCCAGCGTTTCCATCGCGGCGCGCGGCAATTTTCGGGGCAATTCGACAACTTTGCGCAGCATCGGCGCCAGATCGGGTGCGGTGCGAAACTGCCAGCCCCCGGCCACCGCGAAAATTTCCACCCCGCGCCCGGCGTAAAGTGCCGCAAGTTCCGCCAGAACCGCGTCCACGTCCGCGCTTTCCGGCAGCAGATTGGCCAATGTGCGGGCGCTCACCGGCTCGCGGCTGGCGAATATCACCGCCTCGGCCAGGCGGACAGGGCTTATTACGGCGCCGTCAGAATCGGTCATGCTCACCTTTATGGACCAAAATCGGGCCAAATTGCGTTTCCTGGCGTAGCAAAATTTCGCCGGCGCGCGCCATTTCCAAACCGGCCACCAGGGTTGCCGATAACGCCGCCCGCATCGGCAAGCCGCCGCCCACATCAGCCGGCAAAAACGCCTCCAGCGCGGACCAGTCCGGCAGGCTCCCGACCAGCCGCGCCAACCGGTCCAGCGCGTTCTGCACCGAAAAATACGACATCATCTTGGGCTGGTATTGCAGCTTGGCGCCGGCCCGCCGCCGCGCGGCGAGATAGCCGGAAAGCAGCGCGGAGAGGCTCACGGCGAGCCGGCCGCGCTCGGTCTCGGCAAAATTTTCCGGCTCGCCGCGCGGAAAAACATCCCAGTTCAACTGCGGTTTTTGGCCGAGCCAGGCGGCGGCGGCGCGCATCGCCTGCAAATCCTGCAGCCGGGAGGCCAAAATTTCTGCTGCCTGTTCGGCGTCCTCCGGCTCTCCCGCCGCCGGCACCAGTAACCGGCTTTTCAGCCAGGTCAGCCAGGCCGCCATCACCAGCCAGTCCGCCGCCAACTCCAGTTTTACGGTTCTCGCCCCCTCGATGACCGCCAAAAACTGTTCCACCAGCGCCAGGATCGAGATTTTGGCCAGATCGACCTTTTGCGCCCGCGCCAGTTCCAGCAGCAAATCCAGCGGCCCCTCAAACCCCTCCAACTGCAAAACGAGCGAATCAGGCTCCATTTTTGACGCCCGCCAGATGCAGGACAACGTTCATCGCCGCCGGCAGAATCGCGTTCAACCCGTCATGAAACGGGTCAAAATGCACGCCCACCTGCCGCAGCGCCGAGGGCAGGATGAACAGCACCAGCAGGACAAGCAGAATACCGAACCGTTCGGTCTTGGCTAAAACCCGCGCCGCCGGCAGCGGCAGCAGGCCCACGGCGATGCGCCCGCCGTCCATCGGCGGCATCGGCAGCAGGTTGAACAGGCCGAGCACCAGGTTAATGAGTATAAAATAGGTCAGAAAATCGACCAGCACGCCGCCATGCAACGCCAGCGCGCCCAAAAACGCCAGCACAAAATTCATCACTGGCCCCGCCACCGCCACCAGCGCCATCAGCCGTCTTGGGTTGTGCTGGCCATTGATCTCCAGCGCCATCGGGTTAACCGGCACCGGCTTGGCCCAGCCGAACATGAAATCAATGCGGCCGATGGTGGCGATCTGGCTGACGGCCAGAAACAGCGGCAAAAACACCGTGCCGAAATTGTCGATATGCTTGAGCGGGTTCAGCGTCAGCCGCCCGGCATTTTGGGCGGTCGGATCGCCCAAAGCCCGCGCCACCAGGCCGTGCGCCAGTTCGTGCAGAATAATGGCGATCAGCGTGGCGCAAATGCCGGAGACAATCTCCTCAACCATGGTTTTGCAGCGCCCTCAGAATCGCGGCGTTTTCCGCGAAAACGCCGGTGCAATACAGCGCCACATCGCACCCCGCCGCCAGCGCCGCCAGCGCCCGCACCTCCGGCGCGCCGGTCAGCGCGTGCATCGCCAGATCGTCACTGATCAGCGTGCCGGCAAAGCCGATTCTTCTCCGGATCACGTCCCGGATCACGATTCGGGACAACGTCGCGGGGTTTTCGGGGTCCAAAGCCTCATAAACAATATGCGCCGTCATCGCCCAAGGCAGATGCGCGTTTTGCGAAAAAGGGTAAAAATCGTCCGAAAGGTCCGTGGCCGCAACCCGCGGCAGGCTTTTGTGGCTATCCACCATCGCCCGCCCATGCCCCGGCGCGTGCTTCATCACCGGAATGCAGCCGGCGGCCAAAATGCCTTCGGCAATTTTTCCCCCCAGCGCCGCCACTGTTCTGGCATCTCCGCTGATCGCCCGGTCCCCGATCACCAGGTCCGCGCCCGGCACCGAAACGTCCAGCACCGGTGCCGTCACCACATCAAACCCCGCCGCCTTGCACGTGCTTCCCAGCGCTAGCCCATGTTCGTAAGCCGCCTCAGCCGAGCCAAGCGTGCCCGCCGCCGGCAAAACTGGCCAGTGCGGCGGCCGCAGCCTGGCCACACGGCCGCCCTCCTGGTCCACCACCAGTTTTACGCCAGGCACAACCTCCCGAAGGGATGTTATAAAATCAGCGAGTTGCGCAGGTTCCTTGATATTCCGCGCGAATAAAATAATACCCGCCGGCGGGTAATCCGCCAGCAATCCGCGTTCCTCCGCTAAAAGATGCGGGCCGGAGAGGCCCAGGATGACGGGGAGCATCAGGAAGGCAAGAAAGCAGCGCTTTTTAAAAAAA
>PLFB01000223.1:3589-6323 GCA_003137135.1 Acetobacteraceae bacterium | reverse complement strand
CCGCCCCCATCACCACGCCGGCGGCAATCGCGATCACATTTTTCGCCGCCCCCCCAACCGACGCCCCCACCACATCCGCACTGCCATAGAGCCGCAGCCGCTCCGTCCGCAGCCCCTGCATCAGCGCCGCCCGCAGCCCCGCATCCGCAGTCGCCAGCACCGCGGCCGCCGGCAGCCCGGCGGCAATCTCATGCGCGAAATTCGGCCCCGACAGCACCGCGATTTGCCGCCCCGACGCCACCTCAGCCGCCGTCTCCGCCGGCAGCCGAAGCGTCGTCTCGTCAAGCCCCTTGCAGCACAGCACCAGCGGCGCCCCGTCATCCGGCAGCCGCGCCAGAATCCCACCCAGAGTCTGCGTCGGCACGCAAACCACAACGATCCCCGCACCCGAAAATTCCCCCGTCACCACAACCTCATCCGGCAACCGCACGCCCGGCAGCCGAAAATTCTCCCGTGTCGCCGCCAATGCCGCGGCGCGAGGCGCCTCATGGCACCACAGCGCCACGTTTTTGCCCGCCCGCGCCCAGCTCACCGCCAGCGCCGTCCCCCACGCCCCCGCGCCCACCACCAAAATATCGCACTCACTCATCGGCCAGCCTTTCCACCGCGCATCCCGCCCCCGCCTCACCAAGAACCGCGGTCAGCGCCTGCAAAATCTCCAACGCCCGCGCCTCAAACCCGTACGGCGGATTCACCACCACCAGCCCGCACCCATTCATCGTTTTCGGGTTTTCCGGCGGCCGCCGCCAAAATTCGGCCGCCACCACATCCCGCATCCCCGACAGTTTCAGCGCTGCAAAAAACGCCCGCACCGGCGCGCGATGTTTTACGGGATACCACGCGACATAAACGCCCTGCCGAAACCTGTCCCAAGCCCCCGCCAGCGTTTTGACCAACACCTCGAACTCATCCTCCCGCTCGTAAGGCGGATCGATCAGCACCACCGCCCGCTTCTCCACCGGCGGCAAAAACGCCTTTGGCGCCGCAAAACCATCCCGCTCATGCACCGCGACGTTTTTCACGCCCGCAAACGCCGCCTTCAACGTCCGCGCATCCTCCGGGTGCAACTCGCAAGCCACCAGCCGATCCGTCTCCCGCAGCATCGCCGCCGCGATCGCCGGCGATCCCGGATAAAGCCCCAATCTCTCAACCAGCCCGCAATACGTCTTCAACGCCGCCGGCCGCGCCGCAAGCACCCGAAGAATCCCCTCCCGCCATTCCCCGGTTTTCTCCGCCTCGATCGTTTGCAGGTCATACCGTCCGATCCCGGCATGCGTATCCAGCACCAGAAACGGCTTGTCTTTCCGCAGCATCGCCAGCAGAATCTCCACCAGCAGCGCGTGTTTCACGCAATCCGCAAAATTCCCCGCATGAAACGCGTGCCGATAATTCATGCCCTTGCCGGTCCCCGCACCGCCGCGCAGCGTGATAAAAGTTTTTTGGTTCTTTTTTTCAAAAAAGAACTTCTTGCTTGCTTTTTCGTCAAAGCGGCCATCGCGGCCGGCAAGCCGCATCCAATTCCGAGACGTATCCCACCCTCAACCGCTCGATCCCCGCCCAGGCCACCATCACCGCGTTATCCGTACACAACCGCAACGGCGGCGCCAAAAACCGTTTGCCCGCCGCCGCCGCCACCTCCATCAGCCGCGCCCGAATGGTTTGATTCGCCGCGACGCCTCCGGCCACCACCAGCGCCGTCGCCTCCGGACACATGTCCAGCGCGTGACTCATCCGGTCCACAAAAATATCCGCCACCGCCGCCTGAAAACCGGCCGCGATGTCCGCCGCCACCCGGCGCGGCAGCGCCCCGTCCCCCTGCGCCGCCACCAGTTGCGCCACCGCGGTTTTCAGCCCCGAAAACGAAAAATCGCATCCGGCCCTGCCCAGCATCGGCCGCGGCAACGCGCATCTTTCCGGCGCCCCCTCTTGCGCCAACGCCTCCAGCGCCGGCCCGCCCGGATACGGCAGCCCCAAAAGTTTCGCGCTCTTATCAAACGCCTCCCCCGCCGCGTCATCCAGCGTCGTGCCCAGCCGCCGGTACTCTCCCACGCCGTCAACCGCCAGGCACTGGCAGTGCCCGCCCGAGGCCAGCAGCAGCAGATACGGAAACGTCACCTCCTCGCCAAACAATCCCGGCAGCCGCGCCGTCAGCGCATGCGCCTCCAGGTGATTGATCGCCAGATACGGCACCCCGGCCGCCAGCGCCGCCCCCTTGGCGAACCCTGTCCCCACCAGCAGCCCCCCGATCAACCCCGGCCCCGCCGTCGCCGAGATCGCCCCCAGCGCGGAGAATTCCACCCCCGCCTCCCGCATCACCTCGGCAACCATCGGCCCCAGCCGCAAAATATGCGCCCGCGCCGCGATCTCCGGGACCACGCCGCCGAACGCCGCATGATCGGCCACCTGAGAGAAAACCCGCTCCGCCAAAATCGTCCCGTCCGCCGCCAGCACGGCGGCGGCCGTTTCGTCGCAAGAGCTTTCAATCCCAAGCACGGCCGGGGGGCAAAAAACTTTTCTTTCCATGGTGCAGGCTCTACAGCACCATCGTGGACTCGTTAAAACCCCTCATCCCCCCCCACCGCCGCGCCTTGCCCCTCAAAGTCGGCACCCGAGGCTCCCCCCTGGCGCGCGTACAAACCGCCCATTTCCTGGAAATTTTGCGAAAATTCTGCCCCGTCCTGCGCGGCATGGACGTGTTCGACGAGCACATCATCACCACCACCGGCGACGCCGT